>DLGN01000103.1 GCA_002482715.1 Oxalobacteraceae bacterium UBA7693 | reverse complement strand
ACTGGGCTCCTGCCTTCGCAGGAGAGACAAAAAAATAATTTATCGTTTCAAAAGCATTTGAATTGACACAATGATGGAAAACCAAGCGACTCCAGTGACTCATGCGCGTCCACTTTTTAATAAAGTTGTCTTGATCGGCGTTGGTCTGATCGGTGGCTCTTTTGCTTTGTCTTTGAAAAAAGCGCAAGCAGTGACACATATTGTTGGCTTAGATCGACACCTGACTTCTTTGGAAACCGCAAAACGACTCGGGCTCATCGACAGTTTTACCGACGATATCGCATCTGCTGTCATCGATGCGGATTTGATCGTGATCGCCACACCAGTTGCGCAGACTACGAAAATACTCAGTGCGATTTATCCGCATTTGCAAGGGCATACCATCGTAAGCGATGTTGGCAGCACGAAAGCTGATGTGGTGCTTGCTGCGCGAAAATCATTGCGAGAAAAAATCGCGCAATTTGTACCAGCTCATCCAATCGCAGGACGTGAAAAAAATGGCCCGGAAGCGGCGATTGATGATTTGTATATCGGCAAAAAAGTCGTGATCACACGCCTCGCAGAAAATACGGATCAAGCGGTCAAGTTGCTTGCCCAAGCTTGGAGTATATGCGGTGCAATCATTCACCATTTGAGCCCTAAGGAGCACGATCAAGTCTTTGCCTCCGTTAGTCACTTGCCGCATTTGTTGGCATACGCGCTAGTCGACGATATCGCAGCGAAGCCACACGCTGATCGCTTGTTTCAATATGCGGCAAGCGGGTTCCGCGATTTCACACGAATTGCGGGATCTTCGCCAGAAATGTGGCGAGATATTAGTCTGGCGAATCGCGATGCGATTTTGGAGGAGTTGGATTCTTACAGCATTAAACTAAATCAATTACGCGCGAGTTTAGTAGCGAGTGATAGTGCGGGTTTAGAGGCGATCTATAGTCGTGCACAAACTGCGCGTATTAACTGGATCTCGGCAATTGAAGCGGCAGAAGCGCAGAATAAAGATGGTGGCGATTAAGCGGATTTGAGTAGGGTGCGCAATGCGCACCAAATGTTCGAGAAGTTTGAAAAGTTTGAAAAAAGGCGATGCGCACGACACACCCAAAGATAAAATTAAGCAGATAACATTCAGTAGCAAAATTGTTGAGAATTATTGAGAAAAAGCATGAAAGATCACAGCAAGCAATACCCACATCACCTCGATTTACATCCAGTCATGAAAGTGCAAGGTACGGTGCGTTTGCCCGGCTCTAAAAGCATTTCAAATCGCATCTTATTGTTAGCCGCTTTGTCCAAAGGCACAACGCAGATTCACGATCTGCTCGCATCCGACGATACGATGGTGATGTTAAATGCTTTGCAAAAGCTCGGTGTACGTTGGACGCAAGAGGGGGGCTCGCATAATTACACGGTGATTGGCGCTAACGGTGTTTTCCCCAATCATCATGCAGATTTGTTTGTGGGCAATGCGGGCACGGCAATTCGTCCTTTGGTCGCAGCACTCGCGGTTTTGGGTGGTGATTACACCGTGCATGGTGTGGCGCGTATGCATGAGCGTCCTATTGGTGATTTGGTGGATGCCTTGAATGCAGTGGGTGCGCAGATTGACTACACCGGCAATCCGGGTTATCCGCCATTGCATATCAAGCGCGGTCATATTCATGCGCAACAGATGCAAGTGAAGGGCAATGTTTCTAGTCAATTTTTGACCGCGTTGCTGATGGCATCGCCGCTGGCGGCACATCACAGTGATGTGGTGATCGAGGTGATTGGCGACCTGATTTCCAAACCTTACATAGAAATTACGCTGAATTTAATGGCACGTTTTGGCGTGGAAGTGGTGCGTGATGGTTGGCAACGATTTACGATTAAAGCGGGTCAGCATTACGTCTCGCCGGGTGTTGTTTATGTCGAGGGGGATGCCTCGTCTGCCTCTTATTTCTTAGCAGCAGGTGCGATTGCGGGCGGCCCGATTCGTGTTGAAGGTGTGGGTAAAAATAGCATACAGGGTGACGTCCGCTTCGCCGAGGCATTAGAAAAAATGGGTGCCAAAATCACCATGGGTGATAACTGGATAGAGGCGGAAACCCAGGGCGCTTTGCAAGCGATTGATATGGATTTTAACCACATTCCCGATGCGGCGATGACCATCGCGATCGCTGCTTTGTATGCGAATGGCACCACGACCTTGCGTAATATTGAAAGCTGGCGCGTCAAAGAAACTGATCGCATTGTGGCAATGGCAACGGAATTGCGCAAACTCGGCGCAATCGTTGAGGAAGGTCAAGATTTTATGACCGTCACGCCACCAGCAGAGCTTGCGCCCGCGACGATAGATACTTATGATGATCACAGAATGGCGATGTGCTTTTCTTTGGCTACTTTAGACGGTGTTGCGCGTCGCGGTGCTGCAATACGGATTAATGATCCTAAATGTGTCGCTAAGACTTTCCCAGACTTCTTCGACGCCTTTGTTAAGATTAAACACGAGGATTTATTTTGAACGATTCCAGTAAATTTCCTGTGATTAGTATTGACGGCCCTACCGCGTCTGGTAAGGGAACAGTCGCGCATCGTGTAGCGAAACAATTGGGTTTCCACTACCTCGATTCTGGTGCGCTGTATCGCCTAACCGCCTTGTCGGCAATTCGAAATAGTATTGATTTATCTGAAGAGCAACAAATTGCGGATTTGGCACGTGTGTTGCCATGTCGTTTCGAAAAAGGTCACGTTTTTCTCGCCGGTGACGATGTCACGGATGTCGTGAGGCAAGAGGCAATAGGTGTTACTGCTTCTAAAATTGCAGTTTTACCTCTTGTGCGCAAGGCATTGGTAGAGTTGCAAGTGTCGTTTCGACAAGCTCCAGGTCTGGTAGCAGATGGGCGTGATATGGGCACGGTGATCTTCCCTGATGCAATCCAAAAGGTCTTTTTGACCGCAAGTGTGGAAGCGCGTGCAATTCGTCGCTATAAGCAATTGATTGAAAAGGGTTTTCCTGCTAATATGGAAGACTTGGTAAAAGATTTGGCAGAACGTGATGCTCGCGACATGGCTCGCACAGAAGCGCCTCTCAAACCCGCACCAGGCGCGTTCTTACTTGATACGTCTCATATCACTGCGAATGAAGCAGTGCATCAGATACTCAGTCTCTACGCTAAAGTTTTAAGAAATTCCTAAACTTAGTTCGTCTGCTAAGTTTGTTGATGTTTCTTATTTAGTTCCCACTTAGTTTTTACTTCAATGCGAAATCTAAATGGGGTTGTTTAACCCAACCCGGTAAATAGACCTTTTGTCCTATTCCGGCTAACCCGTAAATATTATGTCTACTGTATTCATGACTCAAGATTTCGCAACTGGTGCTGACAGCTTTGCAGCATTGTTCGAAGAATCTTTATCCCGCCAAGATATGCGCTCTGGCGAAGTGATTTCTGCTGAAGTCGTTCGCATCGACCACAACTTCGTGATCGTTAATGCTGGCCTCAAATCAGAAGCATTCATCCCTGTTGAAGAATTCAAAAACGACCAAGGTGAATTGGAAGTTAACATCGGTGATTTCGTATCCGTAGCGATCGAATCATTGGAAAACGGTTTCGGCGACACAATCTTGTCCCGCGACAAAGCAAAACGTTTGGCATCATGGCTCGCGCTCGAAAAAGCGCTGGAGTCTGGCGAAATGGTTATCGGTACTGTTAATGGTAAAGTTAAAGGTGGTTTGACTGTTCTCACGAACGGCATCCGCGCTTTCTTGCCAGGTTCTTTGGTTGATACACGCCCAGTTAAGGATACAACTCCTTACGAAGGCAAAACTATGGAATTCAAAGTTATCAAGCTCGACCGTAAGCGTAACAACGTTGTGTTGTCACGTCGTGCAGTTGTTGAAGCTTCTATGGGTGAAGAACGTCAGAAATTGATGGAAAACCTGAAAGAAGGCACAGTGGTTACTGGCTTGGTTAAAAACATCACTGACTACGGTGCGTTCGTTGATTTGGGCGGCATCGATGGCTTGTTGCACATCACTGATTTGGCATGGCGTCGTGTGCGTCACCCATCTGAAGTTCTCACAGTGGGTCAAGAAATCACTGCGAAGATCCTCAAATTTGATCAAGAGAAAAACCGTGTGTCCCTGGGCGTTAAGCAATTGGGCGACGATCCTTGGACAGGTTTGGCACGTCGTTACCCAGCAAACACACGTTTGTTCGGTAAAGTAACGAACCTCACTGACTACGGTGCGTTTGTTGAAGTCGAGCAAGGTATCGAAGGTTTGGTCCACGTTTCAGAAATGGATTGGACAAACAAAAACGTTGCACCAAATAAAGTTGTTCAATTGGGCGACGAAGTTGAAGTGATGGTTCTGGAAATCGACGAAGAACGTCGTCGTATCAGCTTGGGCATGAAGCAGTGCAAAGCAAATCCATGGGATGACTTCTCTTTGAACTTCAAAAAAGGCGATAAAGTTCGTGGCGCAATCAAGTCTATTACTGACTTCGGCGTGTTCATCGGCTTGACAGGCAACATCGATGGTTTGGTG
Organism: Oxalobacteraceae bacterium UBA7693; assembly: GCA_002482715.1. GTDB lineage: Bacteria > Pseudomonadota > Gammaproteobacteria > Burkholderiales > Burkholderiaceae_D > Undibacterium. Next base: position 1,552 of record DLGN01000103.1, on the reverse strand, counting down.
CATTTGTCTGATTTGTCTTGGAACGAAACAGGCGAAGAAGCAGTTCGTCGCTTCAAGAAAGGTGACGAGTTGGAAGCCATCGTATTGGCAATCGACGTTGAGCGTGAGCGCGTTTCCTTAGGCGTTAAGCAATTGGAAGGCGACCCATTCAACAACTACTGCGCTATGAACGACAAAGGCGCATTGGTCACTGGTACAGTGAAATCTGTTGAAGCTAAAGGCGCAGTTATCCAATTGGCTGACGAAGTTGAAGGCTACTTGCGTGCATCAGAAATCTCCCGCGATCGCGTGGAAGATGCTGGTACACACTTGAAAGTTGGCGACACAGTTGAAGCTTTGGTATTGAACATCGACCGTAAAGCACGTGGTATTCAATTGTCTATCAAGGCAAAAGATTCTGCTGAAACACAAGAAGCAATGCAAAAGATGTCGTCAGCTGTTGACTCCAATGCAGCTTCTGGCACAACAAGCCTCGGTGCTTTGTTGAAAGCTAAGCTCGATAACAAAAACTAAGCAACGACCTAGTCAGAGGCTTCATTTATGACCAAGTCAGAGCTGATTGCTCGTCTGGCCGAGCGGTATCCACAACTGGTAGCTAAAGATGTGGATATCGCCGTCAAAACTATTTTGGACGCGATGTCCGATGCCTTGGCCACTGGTCAGCGCATAGAAATTCGTGGCTTTGGTAGTTTCGCTTTAAATAGCCGTCCACCCCGAATCGGACGTAATCCTAAATCCGGTGACAAAGTGATGGTGCCTGAAAAACGGGTACCACATTTCAAACCAGGTAAAGAATTACGCGAACGGGTAGATGCGACAGTCGGCCAGCCCATACTGCATGATTAGCATGCGTAGTGTGGAAAAAAGTGAGTAATTTGCACTAAGAAAACAAAACGGCATAAGGGATTTCCCGATATGCCGTTTTTTTTCACGTACAATTTCATTTGTTGAATCATTGTTTTGCGTATCTTGATGAATCAGTATTGATGGATAAACTGATTTGTAAGAATGTACCGCTTTGATTGCTATTTATAATTTAGGCAAATTAGGCGAATTAGGTTAACTATGAAAATTATTTCTAAATTTATTTGGCTACTGGTGTTTATCGCCTTTTTAGGTTTCGCCTTGAAAAACGATAAAATCGTGACACTCGAGTATTTCTGGGGCTATCAACAATCGGCACCCTTGGTGATCCTGTTGCTGTGTTTTTTTGTTGCTGGTGCTGTATTCTGCCTGCTGGCGATGGCACCGATGGTGTTCCGTCATCGTCGTGATATTTCACGTCATAAAAAGACGATTGCAGAGATCGAAAAAGAACGTCAGATTGAACAAGCGACGGCAAATCAGGCGCCGACGCCAGATGCGATTCCTAACGTCATTCGCAATTCTTAAATCTTAATCTTTAATCCTCCCCCACTGAGACCCGTCACTATGGAATTTGAAATCTGGTGGTTACTAGGTATTCCTCTCTTTTTTAGCTTAGGTTGGATCGCTGCACGGGTTGATATTCGTCAGTTAATTTCCGAATCGAGCAGCCTGCCGAAAGGCTATT
>DLGN01000308.1:3990-4715 GCA_002482715.1 Oxalobacteraceae bacterium UBA7693 | reverse complement strand
CGGTGATTGGGGCGGTCGCTGGATTTTGACTGCGGGTTTAGGTGGCATGGGCGGCGCGCAACCTTTGGCGGCAAGTTTCGCTGGCGCAGTATCTTTGAATATTGAGTGCCAACAATCAAGTATTGATTTCCGCTTGCGTACTCGTTACGTTGATAAGCAAGCGAAAGACATCGATGACGCGATCGAATTGATCAAGTATCACACCGCACGTAAAGACGCGATTTCGATTGCTTTGCTGGGTAACGCGGCAGAAATTTTGCCAGAATTAGTGAAGCGTGCGAAAGCGGGCGGCATCAAGCCAGACTTGGTCACAGATCAAACTTCTGCACATGATTTGATTAACGGTTACTTGCCTATTGGTTGGAGCGTTGAACAATGGAAAGCAGCGCAACACGATGCGAGCCAGCATGCGAAGTTAACCGCAGATGCAGCGCAAGCTTGTGCAGTACACGTACAAGCAATGTTGGATTTCCATGCGATGGGCATTCCTACGGTCGATTACGGCAACAATATTCGCCAAGTCGCCTTCGATACTGGCGTGAAGAATGCTTTCGACTTCCCAGGTTTTGTACCTGCCTATATCCGTCCTTTATTTTGTGACGGTAAAGGCCCATTCCGTTGGGTGGCTTTGTCTGGTGATCCAGAAGACATTCGTAAGACCGATGCCAAGATTAAAGAATTATTCCCTGAGAATAAAGGCGTTCATAAATGGTTGGATATGGCGG
>DLGN01000308.1:0-3871 GCA_002482715.1 Oxalobacteraceae bacterium UBA7693 | reverse complement strand
GGTGAAAAACGGCGAGCTGAAGGCACCTATCGTCATTGGTCGTGATCACCTTGATACGGGTTCTGTTTCTAGTCCAAATCGCGAAACTGAAAGCATGAAAGATGGCACCGATGCGGTATCTGATTGGCCTTTGCTGAATGCTCTGTTGAATACCGCAGGCGGCGCGAGCTGGGTATCTTTACATCACGGTGGAGGTGTGGGCATGGGCTACTCGCAGCATTCGGGTATGGTGATTGTGGCTGACGGCACTGAAGCTGCTGCTAAGCGTTTAGCACGCGTGTTAGTCAACGATTGCGGCTCAGGCGTGATGCGTCATGCCGATGCAGGTTACGAACAAGCTGTGGCATGTGCTAAGCGTAATGGCTTGCAATTGCCGATGATTAAATAAATTTAAGTATTTTTTTAATGCAGAGTGCGCAGTAAATTTAGGGCGTGCAGAAGTAGTAGGGTGCGCCATGCGCACCAGGACGATGAGTAAGCTGTAAATGTGAGGTGCGCACGGCGCACCCTACGAAAGCCAACCGCATTGTGGACAATACAAAAATCTCCGCGCCTCTGCGGCAAAAAGAATGTATAGATAAAGGACAAGAATATGAGTACAACTTTCACCATCCAACCAGGTCAATTCAAACTCGCTGACTTACGCGCGATCTGGCAACAACCTTTCAAATTAGCCTTGGCAGAATCTGCTTATGCGGCTATCAATGAATCTTCTGCAACCATTGATCGTATCGTTGCCAAAGGCGATGCGGCTTATGGTATCAATACCGGTTTTGGTAAACTCGCGAAGACGCGCATTCCAGACGAAGATTTAGAATTGCTGCAAAAGAATTTGATCTTGTCGCATTCAGTCGGTTCAGGTGAATTGATTGCTGATGAAGTCGTGCGTTTGATTATTGCAATGAAGATTGCCAGTCTGGCGCGTGGTTTCTCGGGCATTCGCGCATCGGTGATCGACACCATGATCGCGGCCTATAACGCGGGCATCATGCCAGCAATTCCAGTCAAAGGCTCAGTTGGTGCTTCTGGCGATTTAGCACCTTTGTCGCACATGACTTTAGCGATCATGGGTGAAGGTCAGGTACGTGTTGATGGCAAGATGGTTGATGCCAAAGCAGCGTTGGCTCAAGCTGGTATCACGCCTGTCGTCTTGGCAGCGAAAGAAGGATTAGCTTTGATCAACGGTACGCAAGTGTCAACTGCATTGGCCTTGAATGGCTTATTCTTGGCTGAGCGCTTATTGGAAGCGGCAACGATCACAGGTGCCTTGTCCGTTGATGCAGCGAAGGGCAGTGATGCACCGTTTGATCCGCGTATTCACGCAGTGCGTGGTCAACCAGGTCAAATTGCGACCGCGAATATTTATCGCATGTTGTTAAATGGCAGTGAGATTCGTCAATCGCATTTAGTGAATGACGAGCGTGTGCAAGATCCTTACTGCTTGCGTTGCCAGCCACAAGTGATGGGTGCATGTTTAGACATCATCAATAATGCAGCGCGCACTTTGCTGACTGAAGCGAATGCGGTGACCGATAATCCTTTGGTGTTTGTCGATACGAATGAAGTGATTTCTGGTGGTAATTTCCATGCTGAGCCGGTTGCTTTTGCCGCCGATACTTTGGCTTTGGCAATCGCAGAAATTGGTTCTATTTCTGAACGTCGTATCGCCTTGCTGATTGATGCATCGATCTCTGGTTTGCCGCCATTCTTAGTACCATCATCTGGTTTGAATTCTGGCTTTATGATTGCACACGTGACAGCGGCAGCCTTGGCATCCGAAAATAAATCGCACGCACATCCAGCTAGTGTCGATACGATTCCAACTTCAGCAAATCAAGAAGATCACGTCAGTATGGCGACGTTTGCTGGTCGTCGTCTGCATGAAATGGCGCACAATACCGCCACTATCGTCGGCATAGAATTATTAGCGGCGGCACAGGGTGTGGACTTCCATCAGCCTTTGAAAACGTCTGAAAAATTAACGACAGTGCACCAGTTGTTACGGTCGAAAGTGGCGTTCTACGACAAAGATCGTTTCTTCGCACCAGATATCGAAGCAGCAAAATCCTTAGTGGTTGACGGTGCTTTGAGCGCACAATGTGCGGACTTGTATTCGCATTTGTATTTAGCTTAAGTGATAGCTTAGTTGTAGTGTTTTTTGCCGCAGAGACGCAGAGGTCGCAGAGTATTTTTAAATCACTCTGCGACCTCTGCGCCTCTGCGGCGTGCTTTTAAATTTCATTGTTTTTGAGAGTCGCCATGCGTAAATGGACCGCAAAAGATTACCGCACGATGCCATGGAAAAATGGTGGTGGTAGCACCACCGAATTAGCGATTTTTCCGGAAACGGCGGGAATGGATCACTTTGTTTGGCGTTTAAGTACGGCGACTGTCGCGCAGGATGGGCCGTTCTCGCATTTCGCACAAATTGACCGTAGCTTGGCAATATTGACTGGTGCAGGTTTGGTGTTAAAAACGGATGCTGGTACGACATCAGAAAAAATGGCTGCGCTGACGCAAGAGAGTTTGCCGCATAGGTTCTCCGGTGAAGATAATATTTTTGCTGAACTAGTAGATGGCACCGTCGTCGATCTCAACTTGATGACGCGACGCGATGTTTGCCAGCATTACATGCAGTGCCTGAGTGCTGGCGAACATCTGATCAATGCAGAAGATGCACAACAAATTTTAGTGTACTGCGAAAAAGGTCGTGCGCAATTGTTGAAGCATACCCAGTTGGAAGCGGGCGATCTGGTCTTGCTGGAAGAAGAGCATGAAGCCAGCGGTATACGCTGTCATATTGAAGCGGAAGAGGGCAGCCTTTTGTATTTGATGCGGATTAGTTTCTTGAACCATCATGAGCAACACGGAGGCGCGCATGTCCTTGCTTAATTGGGATAGTCTGTGGCTGAACGTCCATCTCGCTACTATGGAAGCGGGCGCTGATTACGGCATTGTTCGTGATGCGGCGATTGCGGTTAAAGATGGCAAGATTGCGTGGTTAGGTGCAGCTCAAAATTTGCCAGCCGACTATGTAGCGCAAAGTACGCATGATGGACAAGGCTGTTGGCTGACACCTGGTTTGATCGATTGCCATACCCATATGGTGTATGCAGGCAATCGCAGTAATGAATTTGAGGCGCGTCTAAACGGTGTCGCTTACGAAGAAATAGCACGGCAAGGTGGTGGCATAGTCTCGACCGTTAAAGCCACACGTGCCGCGACTGAGCAAGAATTAATGCAGGCAAGTTTGCCACGTGTAATGAGCAGTTTGCGTGAAGGCGTGACGACACTAGAAATCAAATCGGGTTACGGTCTTGATACCGCAACCGAAGCAAAAATTTTGCGCGTCGCCCGTCAGATACAAAGAGATTTTCCAGTCAAAGTCACCACCACATTTTTAGGTGCACACGCCTTGCCTCCTGAATTCGCAGGTCGCGCCGATGCATATATCGATGAAGTTTGTGAAAGTATGTTGCCTGCGATTGTGGCAGAAGGATTGGCCGATGCGGTTGATGTATTTTGCGAGAAAATAGGTTTTACACCAGCACAGACTGAGCGTGTATTTCAAGCTGCGCAGCGACATGGCTTACCAGTTAAATTACATGCAGAACAGCTATCCGATCAAGGTGGTGCTGCATTGACAGCGAAGTATCAAGGCTTATCCGCTGACCATTTGGAATATCTGAGTGAGGAAGGCATCGCCGCGATGCAGAAGCACGGTACGGTCGCAGTTTTATTGCCAGGGGCATTTTACTTTTTACGGGAAACCAAATACCCACCACTAGCCGCTTTGCGAGCAGCGGGCGTGCCTATCGCTTTAGCGACAGATTGTAACCCTGGTACCTCGCCTATGACGTCACCGTTGCTG
>DLGN01000080.1:403-2973 GCA_002482715.1 Oxalobacteraceae bacterium UBA7693 | reverse complement strand
ACTAAACCAAGTTGGTGTACTTAAGGTGAGCATTTCTTTCAATTCGCCATCAGAAAATGCTTTGTTACCGATGATATTGATTTGCGCGATCTTGGCGACATCACCTTCATCCACCGCAAAAGTCACATTCACACGATTACGTTCGATTGGCGTAATGGTAGTCGTAATCTGAGCGCCGTATAGGCCACGTGACAAATATTGCTTCTTTAATTCTTGCTCAGCACGATCAACTGTCGCTTTATCAAAAATACGGGTTTCACCAACGCCGATATCTTTTAGCGCTTTGACCAGTTGATCTTTTTCGAATTCTTTGGTGCCTGTGAAATCAACAGTTGAAATGGTTGGACGCTCATCCAACAAAACCACCAATACACCATCTTCCACTTCGATTTGTACATCTTTAAAAAAGCCTGTTGCAAACAAGGCTTTAATCGCCGCAATACTTTTCGCATCATTAAAAACTTCACCAACGCGAACGGGCAAATAACTAAAGACTGTTCCAGCTTCAGTTCTTTGCAAACCTTCGACACGAATTTCTTTGACTGTAAATGGTTCAATTGCTAGGGCATGACCGGAACACAAAGCTAAGGCTGCTGTGGCGAGGAGGTGACGAGGAAATGCTGGCAAAGTTAAATTCTCTAATGGTAATTTCATTGGGGTTTTTTCAGTCTCAAATTTCTACTTGATTGCAGCTTTTACAATACAGCAATGAATAAGCTGCGTATTATGACATCTGTCGGACAATATCATTAAAAAAAGCGACAAGCATTAAACACAACAGCACAGTTAGCCCTCCTCGCTGTGCCATCTCTACATATTTCTCAGGGATTGCTTTCCCCGTTAAAACTTCCAGCGAATAATACAACAAATGACCGCCATCTAACACAGGTATAGGTAGCAAATTCATGACGCCCAGACTAATACTGATCAATGCAATAAATTGTAGATAGCTAATCCATCCAACTCTTGCAGTCTGTCCCGCATAATCAGCGATCGTAATTGGACCTGTGATATTGCGCCACGACACTTCGCCGGTCAGCATTTTACCTATCATTTTCAACGTCAGAACACTAGTATCCCAAGTGCGTACTGCTCCGCGATAGACCGCCTCTGAAGCAGAATACGATAACACTGTCATTTCCAACTGACCACGCTGAGCGACTTGAATCCGACCAATCAATTTACCATTTTCTTCCACCGCTTCAGGCGTTACTACCACCTCAAATTCTTGCCCAGAGCCAAGCACTAACATCGTCAACGGCTTATTCGGAGATGCGTTGACGATGTCCCGAAATGCCTGGCTATCTAAAACCGCTTGATCATTGATTTGAATGACTTGGTCACCAGGTTTCAAGCCGGCCTTACTGGCAGGTCCACCAACAACGACGTCATTGAGTATCGCTGGAGGACGGAAAAACTCCATGCCTAATTTCTGTAAAAAATCCGACTCAAAATCAGCGGAATTTAACTGCGATAAAGGTAGTTTAAATTCCAATTGGTCAAGACTAGAACTTCGGTCGAGATTCTTACGCGTCACTTGTACACGCATTTCTTGTTTATCCAAGCCCAATTGCAATAATTTCCATCGCATATCTGACCAGGATTGAATCTGTTCACCATTAATACTTTGCACCAAATCGCCCTGCCGTAATCCAGCGACATAAGCAATGGATGATTCAGAAGCGACACGCAATTTTGCGACAGGATCTGGCGTGCCATGTAAAAATAAGGCGGCGAATAAGACGATGGCTAAAATAAAATTAAAAATTGGCCCGGCAGCGACAATCGCAATACGCTGCCACACAGATTTACGCGAAAAATCACCGGCTAATTCTTGTGGAGTTGCTTGGGAACTATCAACTTCGCGCGAATCATAAAATTTGACATAACCACCTAATGGAATAGCGGACAAAGTCCATTCAGTTTCACTATTACCAAACTTTTTTATCCACAGCGGCTTACCCATTCCAACAGAGAATCGCAAAACTTTGACCCCGCATAGCCGAGCGACCCAAAAATGTCCAAGTTCATGAAAGATAATGAGGATGCCAAGCGCGAAAACAAATGCCAACACTGTCTGAAGAAATTGAAAAGTCATTTCATGCCCTTAATTTTGCAACGTAACTACTTGCAAAAACACGTGCCTGACGATCAATTTCGAGAATTGACTCTAAATCTGACAAACTCTGCATTGGAATACCCGATAAAGCTTCTGCAACCACCGTTTCAATTTGCATAAAACCAAGTCTGCCTGCTAAAAATGCATCAACAGCGATTTCATTTGCTGCATTTAAAACTGTAGGCGCCGACGCACCTGATCTTAATGCCTCATAAGCCAAACGCAGACACGGAAACCGTTCAAAGTCAGGCTTAAAGAAATTCAACTGCAAAAATTGACTTAAATCTAATGGCTCGACCCCAGACGAAATTCGTTCTGGATAGGCAAGGCCATAAGCGATGGGTGTACGCATATCGGGATTGCCTAACTGCGCGAGCAAGGAACCATCGACATAAGAAACCATAGAATGAATCAAACTTTGCGGATGAATCAAAACCTCAATCTTATCAAC
>DLGN01000080.1:0-330 GCA_002482715.1 Oxalobacteraceae bacterium UBA7693 | reverse complement strand
CTTGTTCATCATGGTGGCAGAGTCAACCGAGATTTTTCGCCCCATCACCCAATTCGGGTGCGCAATTGCTTCCGCTGCAGTCACTTGTGACAAGGTAGAAATTTCACGATGAAGGAACGGACCACCGGAAGCGGTCAAGATGATTTTGGAAATGCCACTAGCATTTAAATCGCGTTGGTATCCATAAGGCAGACATTGAAAAATGGCATTATGTTCGCTATCAATTGGCAATAAGGTCGCGCCACTTTTAGCAACGGCATCAATAAACAATTGCCCAGACATGACCAAGGCTTCTTTATTCGCCAACAAAATTCTTTTGCCTGCTTGTGC
>DLGN01000232.1 GCA_002482715.1 Oxalobacteraceae bacterium UBA7693 | reverse complement strand
TTGTTTGCATTGGCTTATCTGGCGTCTTTTATAACCTATCGAATTGCGCCAGATAAGCCAATGCAAACAAATAAGTCGCCATGATAATCGGCATTTTCCAGCCACCAGTTTCGCGCTTAACGGTTGCTAGTGTGGACAGGCACTGCGGCGCAAATACATACCAAGCTAATAAAGATAGTGCTGTGGCCAAACTCCATTGTTGCGCAATCAATGGTGCTAATGCTTCCGCCGTATCACTGCTTGCGGCAGCCAACGCGTAGACCGTCCCCAAAGAACTCACTGCAACTTCACGCGCCGCCATACCTGGCACCAACGCGATACTAATTTGCCAGTTAAAACCAATAGGTTCAAATACTACCGCCAATGCCTTACCTATGTAACCCGCAAAACTGTACTCAATTGCAGCGCCAGTTGCACCATCTGGGGCACCTGGATAACTAGCAAGGAACCATAGGGCAATCGTCATAATCATGATAATGCCACCCACCCTGCTCATAAAAATGACCACACGCTGCTTCAGACCAATTAAGACATTTCTCACTGTTGGTAAATGATAGCTAGGCAATTCCATCATCAATGTACGGATCTGACTTTTTGCGGTGAAGCGTTTTAATACCCATGCGACGGCCAAAGCACCAATGATGCCTGCGCCATATAAAGCGAACAATACTAATCCCTGTAACTCAAAAAATCCCCAGACTTCGCGCTGAGGAACAAATGCCCCAATCAACAAGGCATACACAGGCAAGCGTGCAGAACAAGTCATCAATGGTGCGATCAAAATAGTCACCATGCGATCACGTGGATTGGCGATCGTACGCGCGGCCATAATGCCTGGAATTGCACAGGCAAAACTTGAAAGCAGTGGGATAAAAGAGCGTCCAGACAAACCGACGCCGCCCATTAAACGGTCAAGCAAAAATGCGGCTCGAGGTAAGTAACCCGATTCTTCCAAGATCAAAATAAAGAAAAACAAGATCAAAATCTGTGGCAGGAAAACGATTACACCGCCAGCACCAGCAATAATTCCGTTCACAATCAGGCTTTGCAACCATCCCTCCGGCAACAAGCCAGAAACGGTTTCACCCAACCATTCAGTCGCATCTTTAATCATGTCCATCGGTACATTTGCCCAGGCAAATACGGCCTGAAACACCAAGAACAAAATAAGTGCCAATAAAAATGGTCCAGCAAACGGGTGCAAAACGACGCGATCAATTTTATCGCTGGCCGTATGGGGAATAATGTCATCCAAGCCCAGCTTGGATAAAATCTGACGCACACGTTCGTGGTCGAGATCGGTGTGCGATTGCACGGTCGGATCTGTATCATTCAGATGTGCCTGACTACTTGCTTGATTCAGCGATCCTACATTTTCCAACATCGCCTTCAACTCAGCTTCACCGCCCTGCCGGATACCCACAGTACGCACGACAGGAACGCCGAGTTCTTGCGCCAAGGCTTGTTCATCAACATGTACACCGCGCTGCTCAGCCATATCGGTCATGTTCAGCGCCACCATGCAAGGAATTCCAAGTCGCTGAACCGCAATCACCAAACGCAAACTACGACGCAAGTTAGTCGCATCGACAACACAAACAACGTAATCTGGACGCTTCTCGCCTACCGCATTCCCATACAACACATCATGCGTTACCCGTTCATCTGGCGAACGTGGGTGCAAACTATATGTACCTGGCAAATCCAATACGCGTATGGTTTTATCGGACGCTGTTTTAAACCGCCCTTCTTTCCTCTCAACAGTAACACCGGCGTAGTTCGCCACCTTCTGTTTACTGTCAGTCAGCAGATTAAATAATGCTGTTTTACCGCAATTTGGGTTTCCAACTAAGGCAACTAATGGACCACTCGCATGAAAATGGACTACCGAAGGCTTTACTTGTTTCATGCAGCAACCTTATCTTGCAAAACATTCACTAACACACAAGCTGCTTCTGCTTTACGTAGGGCAAAAGTCGATAGACCTATTCGAATGACCAATGGATCACCACCTAATGCACCTCGTGCCATCAATGTCACGGGCTCGCCTGCGATAAAGCCAATATCTTCTAACTGCGTTTGCCACTCTGGCATATCAGTTGGTGCGACCAATTGACGAACAACACATTTCTCACCAATCATAATTTCAGACAGACTTTTGATACGTTCGGAGCCCACATGCGAAGTACGAACAGATGCTACCTGCGGTTGGGCATCGATATCTGTATGCATTGCTATCTTGATATTTGCTGAGTTCATGGTCTTGCGCTCTTAAAGAAGTTTCTCTCGAAGCAAAACTATAAACGAGAATCATTCTTATGTAAATCAAAGACGAGCTTCTCGTAAGGTCAAATCTCTTACGCAAGATCAATAGTTTATAAAATATTTACGACAAACAAGAAAATGCTGGTGAATGATTATAGGGATCAATGAAAAACCTCTCCAAACCAATAATCCCGATATCCAGAACTTGCTCAATTCATTAGAAAATTTCTAGCGATCCTAAATTGAGTCCAATCAAGGAAAAAACATGATAGAGGTCTATAATGAAGCATTCCTTTCTGCTGCAAAGCCTCTCCTCTTCTAAGAAAAAAACCCCATGAATGCCAACGAAAAAATGCTAGGAATTACTGATATGTCTCCGCAAGAAATCTCTCTAGACGTACTTCTTGAAAAGTATGCAAAAGGCGATGAATCAAGCATTCACGATGTACAAGCACGCGTTGCAAAAGCATTAGCGACCGTCGAGGCGCCTGACTACCAAGCCTATTACGAAGAAAAGTTCTTATGGGCACAAAAAAATGGCTTCGTCCCAGCTGGTCGCATTAATTCCGCTGCGGGCATGGATTTACACGCAACCCTGATCAATTGCTTCGTACAACCAGTTGGAGACTCAGTTTCCAGCACAACGGATGGCAAACCAGGCATTTACACCGCACTTTCAGATGCTGCTGAAACCATGCGTCGCGGTGGCGGTGTTGGCTACGATTTTTCGACCATACGCCCGAAAGACGCGCTGGTAAGAGGTACCCGCTCACGCGCTTCTGGCCCAGTATCTTTCATGCAAGTATTCAATGCATCTTGTTCAACCGTAGAATCAGCGGGTGCGCGTCGCGGCGCGCAGATGGGCGTGCTTCGTTGCGACCATCCAGATATTCTTGAATTCATTCACGCAAAAGATCAAGGTGGCCTAACTAATTTTAATATTTCCATTGGCGTAACCGACGAATTCATGAACGCCGTCGCTAACGACACCGACTTTACCCTGACACATAAAGCAGAACCTAGCAAAGATAAAAAGGATGCAGGTGCTTATCAGGGTGAATCTGGCTTGTGGATTTATCAGACCGTGAAAGCACGTGATCTATGGGATGCCGTCATGAAATCGACTTACGATCATGCGGAACCTGGCATCTTATTTTTATCTCGCATTAACGCAGAAAACAATTTGTACTACTGCGAAACAATTGAAGCGACCAATCCTTGTGGCGAGCAACCACTACCAGATTATGGCTGCTGCTGCCTCGGCTCAATCAATCTCACACGATTTGCAAAATCAGCTTTCACTGAACAAGCGAGCTTTGACTTTGAGGCATTTCAAGCCGTCGTCGCAGTTGCTACTCGTATGTTAGACAATGTGCTGGATGCAACCGCATGGCCACTTCAACAGCAACAAGATGAAGCGATGTCAAAACGCCGCGTTGGACTGGGCTTTTTAGGCTTAGGCAGTGTCATGGTGATGCTAGGCTTACGTTACGACTCCGCAGCAGGCCGTGCTTTCGCACAAAATGTTGCTGAAGTTATGCGCGATACCGCCTATTTCTCATCCGTCGAACTTGCCAAAGAAAAAGGCGCATTCCCACTATTTGACAGCGAACGCTATTTACAAGGTGCATTTGCCCAACGCTTACCCGACGCACTGCGTCAACAAATAGCACAGCATGGCCTGCGCAATTCACATTTATTATCGATTGCTCCAACTGGTACCATCACATTGGCTTTCGCAGATAATGCATCAAATGGTATCGAACCTGCATTTTCTTGGGTGTATAACCGCAAAAAACGCATGGCAGTTGGCGACAGTAAAATTTATGAGGTGGCAGATCATGCATGGCGTCTGTATCGCCATCTCGGCAACGATGTTTCTGATGATAGTAAATTGCCTGCGGCTTTTGTCACTGCACTCAATATGTCTGCCAATGACCACATGATGATGCTGCAAGCAGTGCAACCTTATGTCGACTCTGCGATTTCCAAGACCGTCAACGTGCCAGCGGATTATCCATATGAAGACTTCCAAAATCTGTATCTAGATGCATGGCGAGCTGGCCTTAAAGGATTGGCAACCTATAGACCAAACAATATTCTCGGTAGCGTATTATCCGTGAGCACAGAGGCTACAACACCCGCAACAAAATTGGTTCCAGACGATGACTTACTACGCAAGCAATTTGATGGGCGTCCATTCGGCGATTTCGAATCCGTCACTTCAAAAGTTCAATACATGACCTATGAAGGTAAAAAAACGGTCTATCTGACAGTGAGCTTCATTCATGTACAAGGCATCGTTGGCGGCGAGCCAGCAACGATAGAACGCCCATTTGAGTTCTTCATGCCAGCAGGACAGAAGAACGATGGCCAACAATGGATTTCTGCCAGCATGCGTCTGCTGTCTATGGCTGCGCGATCAGGTGGTTCGATTGCAAAAGCACTTGCCGATATGCGCGAAGTAGTTTGGGATAAAGGTACTGTACGCTGCGGTATGATCACCAAAGATGATGGCTCACAAGCACCGTTGTTTCACGAATCAGAAGTCGCTGCAATTGGCTACTCATTACAAAGAATATTGATGAAACGGGGTTTCCTTGATGCGAGTGGCAATCAAGTTCCTATCGTCGTTCTGGCAGAAAAATTCAAAAACAAACAGCTGGCTTACAGCATGGATGATCTGGCCTATGAAGTTGAATCTACACCGATGACCTATACCGCAACAGGTAAAAAATGCCCTGACTGTGGAGCATATGCTTTGCAAAAAATCGATGGTTGTTCGCGCTGTATTTCATGCGGCTATGTTGGTGCATGTGGTTGATTGTAGACAATCAAGACTACAAAGCTTAAATTAAGACCGCAAAAAAACCCGCTTAATAAAGCGGGTTTTTTGTTTTCTAATACCTGATAATTTACTGCGCCAACAAGACATTAACCTCAGCCAAATCAGCTTCTTTTAATGATCCAGCCGCTGCTTTCAAGCGCAATCCACTCATGATGGAATCGTAACGTGCCTTTGCCAAGCTCTGGCGCGTGTTGGATAATTTTTGCTGTGCATTCAACACGTCGATATTAATACGCACACCAACTTGATAACCCAGCTTGGTGGAATCTAATGCAGATTGACTTGAAATTTCAGCCGCCTCGAAGGCTTTAATTTGCGCTAAACCACTGACTACACCGATATAAGATTGGCGCGCAGCTTGTGCAGCATTACGGCGTGCAGTTTCCAAGTCGTTACGTGCCTTATCTTCCAAAGCGATCAATTCACGAACTTTGCTATCGGTACCAAAACCAGCGAAAATCGGTACATTCAATGTCACACCGATCGTCTTAGGCTTGGAATAACCAGATGGCGATGCTACGCTTGCGTTCACGGAATTTCGCCCTGCTGTCGCAGTCAAATCCAAAGTTGGCAAATGACCTGCGCGACTCTTTTTAATTTCACGTTGTGCAATTTCCAAACCAACTTGAGAAGTTGCTACTACAAAGTTCTGTTTTTCAGCTGAATTGACCCAGTCGTTAATCTGCGCTGGAACCGGTGCTGTCAATTGAACGCCATCTTTCAGCTTCGCTAAATCACCTCGCTCTTTACCGATGATTTGACGTAAAGCCGCACGTTTCACTTCCAAATCACCTTGGCCTGCTAATTCTTGAGCCGTGATTAAGTCATATTGTGACTGCGCTTCATGCGTATCTGTAATCGTTTGTGTACCAACCTCAAAATTGCGCTTAGCGGAAGCCAATTGTTCTGCAACC
>DLGN01000032.1:3888-5916 GCA_002482715.1 Oxalobacteraceae bacterium UBA7693 | reverse complement strand
AATCATCCAATAAATAAGTCTGCGCTTCAGCAGAAAATTCTTGCCAGTCCTCAAGTAAGCCTTCCTGCTTTTCATGCGGAACAGTGGTCTTGATCCACACTACTGCTTTTTGCACATCCAAGCCCTGTTCGCGAATTTTCTTCACTATTGACTTGGCTGTCTTTTCAGGCAAACTTGTTTTTGCTGGTACATCGGTCGCAATACACAAAAGCAAGGTCAACAAAGAATCAATATCGGTTTTACCTTTGGTCAGCTTTGACCATTCTTTCGACACCAAAGCATCATAATCGGAAGTATCTTCCATTTCGTGAGCACAAATAAAATAGCGCTCTTTCAATTCGAACACCAAACGATCTAATGAATTTTTGGTGTCGAGAATTAGCGGTAAATCACGACTTAAAATCTCATCCAACACTTGCTGGCACAAGGCTTGAAATTGATCTGGAACGTACTCTTCAGACAACAACGCGCGGGCCTGATTAGGATCAAATAGCGCACATTTATTGACTTTGTTTTTTGACTTTGCCTGCGCCCGTACCGCCTCAATAATCATCGCAAATTCAACTTGATTTTCGATCGGTGCATCAGCATCACCAATCAAACGTTTGAGTATTCCTGTGCGAATAACCGCGCTAGCCTCGACGTCTTCTTCTTGCAATTCAGATTGCGTCAGATCCATGCTGCGACCAAACCAAAATCCGGCTTCGATTTCTAAGGCATTTTGCTGACGGTGTGCCAACAGGTTACGATATTCTTGCGGCTTATCTTTCAGCGACCAGATTTCGAGAAACTCTTCCACCGAGCTCTTTTGCTCTCGTCCAAGCAAGGCATATTCAGGCATCGCATACAATGCCTTGAGTAAACCTGATCCACCGCGAGACAAACTCAGAAATGTATTATCTCGAATGATTTTTGCAGCGATATCTAAATCACCTTGTGAAGTTTCAAGTAAATACAGACTAGCCAAATTGACGATACGCTTGCGCGCTATTTCAATTTCTGGGCGCAAATACTTGCTACCAAATGCGTCGGCGATTTGCACCAGTCCTTTCGGTGCCTCTGCTTCTATTGCATCAAGTTTGGCACGAGGAATAATGGCAAAGCGCAATCCATGACGTAGTGCCGTTTCAAAAAACGGTCGTCCATCATAGAGCGCAATAGCTTGAGATGTTTCAGACATAATCGACTCAATCAATTACAAAGCAGATTCTTCATCATCAACATCATCACCATCGTCGGTATTTTTCTTAGGAACATCAGACTCGTCATCCTCGCTCTCTTCACTGACGACCGTTTCAGCAAATTCATCGTTCTGCAAGTTACGCAAATACACTTGATAACGAGCGCGTAACTTCATTAAGACTTCACGGAAAATTTCAGGCAATTCATAGCGTAATAAATACGTCACTTCCATCCAGTCATGGTCTTCCACGCTGGCAC
This sequence comes from Oxalobacteraceae bacterium UBA7693, assembly GCA_002482715.1. Classification (GTDB taxonomy): domain Bacteria; phylum Pseudomonadota; class Gammaproteobacteria; order Burkholderiales; family Burkholderiaceae_D; genus Undibacterium. The sequence continues at coordinate 4,476 of DLGN01000032.1, read as the reverse complement.
GGTCAATTGCAGAAGCACGGGTTTCCGTATCGCGCGTCAGGCTCAATAAATCATCATCAATCGCCTGCGTTTTATTGTCGTCGCCATATTCATACAAATCAAACGTCGCATAACGATAAAAATGCTCGACCATCTGTGTACGATCTTGCAGGTAATCAGCAATCGCATCATAGCCGCCTTCTACTTCTGCGATTTCATACAAAAATTCAGCAGCATCAGCACCGTCACGAAATATCACGGAATTAATCATGCCACGCAGTTGCTCATGGGTCAGATCAGCGTAACGCTTCTCTAATACGACCGCTTGTGCGAATTGTTCTGGGGTGACCAGCAAGTTCACTAATGACTCTTTGGACGCATCGTATTCACGAATAATCGCGAGCAAATCCTTTGCCGGAAATTCATCCAAAGCCGCCACCAATGCTTGATCGCCCTCTGTTTCGGCTAAGGTAGCTAATGCATGTTCTGCACCGGCGATATCGCCTACCTGAATCAAACTTTGCGCTTCAATTAATGCTGGGACACTCATGTCTCTTCCTTTTTCGGTAGTTATTTTCTTCAATAACGAATTCAATATGTGATGTAACG
>DLGN01000032.1:0-3845 GCA_002482715.1 Oxalobacteraceae bacterium UBA7693 | reverse complement strand
AAGCCAATCGGCACCAGCCTCTTCAAGATCAACATCGTCACCGTCATCGCCATCATCACGGCCATGACGACCATAATTACCATCCAGATCACCATTCTCATGGAGCTCAGCATCTTCGGTATCTTGCTCTTCAACGTCCTCATCCTGCTCATTACTTGTCGTCGCACGTGTGTGATGACTACGACTTAAATATTCGAGGCAAGCGGTGGTCACCAAGAATACGTCACCAGCATCTTCTGCCAATACCATCTGTGCCATTTTTTCTGCCCATGGCTCCAACTTGACAGCACTCGACAAGCTTTTCCAGCTTGGCAATTTATTCGCTTCTTTGGAGGCTAATCCCTCAAAACTTAATGGATTCATGAATAAAAAAGCGTCATGAAACGCTGGTGCCAGCATTTCTGGATTACTTGCCATCATCGGCAAAAGAAACGCCAATTGCTCCCGTTTTTCCTTGAGGCGATGACGCATCACATCTTTACCTTCTGAATCAGAACGTAAATCGTCTAACTCAGCCTTATAGGCCAACATTAATTCTTGAAAATAGCGTGAGAATTTCACTGCAATACTCCTGACAAATAGTTCTTCCAGATTTCAGTCGCGGTCTCTAGCGGCGACTCCAACAAATTACGTCGGCGATTTTCATCATAAGACGCACGTGCCGCATCATCCGATAGCACGTCATACGCCTCTTTTACCGCATGAAATTTGATTGGTGCCAATTCCGAACTGTTGCGATCAGGATGGAACTCAGCTGCTTTTACCCGATAGGCTTTTTTGATATCGGCCAACGACGCATTAGTCGCAACACCGAGAATAAAGTAATAGTCTTTCATGTCTTATTTACTCACAATGAAAGTCATTCTAGTGACAAAACGCACTCCCCTTCAAAAAAGAAAGTGCTTATGCCGACTATAAAATACAAGAGCATCAATTAAGCACACGTGAAGCGTTTTTCAAACGCGCGCTGATCACACTCTTGATAGGATTATTCGTCGTGATGATGACCGTGTTCGCCATGAACATGACCATGCGCAATTTCTTCTTCCGTTGCAGCACGAACCGATAAAATTTCTGCATCAAATCGCAATTTCATACCCGCCAAAGGATGATTACCATCGACAGTGACGAGACCAGCATCGATGCCAGTCACGCGAAATTGCGCTGCTTCACCTGTTTCTGGATCGCGAGTCTCAAACATCATCCCCACTTCGAGATCAGGTGGAAATAAGCCAACATCTTCCTCATGCACCAAGCTTGGATCTATCTCACCAAAAGCCTCGTCTGCTTCCATCGTAACAGTCACTGTTTGACCAATAGACTGCCCCTCTAATGCAGCTTCCACTGCAGGTAAAATATTGTCGTAGCCACCATGCAAATACACGATAGGGTCATGATTTTTATCGATAATATTGCCTTGCGCATCGAACATGGTGTAGTTCAACGTAACTACGGAGTCTTGAGAAATTTGCATAGAAAATAATTTTAAAATAATAAATAAGTGAAAGACGAGTTTCACTGAAGTATGCATTGTAACAGAGCGTCGCCCTCTCGAATTGAGCAAAAATAAAGCAGCAAAACTGATTTGCGTTAAAGAAAAGCCGAGAAAACCCTAATAATCATGGGTTTTTCCATCATGACAAGCCAAAAAAAGAGCGCCTAGGGTAGAATTGCGCCTGTAGAAATTTTGCAGCGCCGATTGAGAATAATAGAAAGCATAATTAGAAATCGAACTCTAGTTAAGAATCTGCAAAAAGATTCAAATAACTCATGAGATTAACGAGATTACATAAGGCTGCACAAAGCTACATTACATACTGACAGTGCGAAAAATAGTAAGCCACAAACAATAAAAGCACCGCGACATAATTTAAATACCAGAGTTGTCCAAGGAAAATAATGAAACGTGTAGATGATTTTCGCCTGCGCTTAGGCAAACATGAACTTGTCCCAATTATGATTGGCGGCATGGGCGTGGACATTTCGACCGCAGAATTAGCTTTAGTTGCCGCACGTTTAAATGGCATCGGCCACATCTCCGATGCGCTGGTTCACGATGTCTCTGATCGTCGCTTTGATACCAGTTTCATCAAAGACAAAACAAAATTATACAAATACAACATCAACAATTCCGACAAAACGGATATCAAGTTCGATTTAGATTTGCTCGCTGAAGCGACCAAATTGCACGTAGGTCGCACGATGGAAGCCAAGCAAGGTGACGGCATGATCTTCGTCAACTGCATGGAAAAACTCACCATGAATGGCCCGCGCGATACTTTGCGAGTTCGACTCGCATCTGCACTAGATGCTGGAATCGATGGAATTACATTAAGCGCTGGCCTGCACTTAGGCTCATTTGGCTTGATGGAAGATCATCCTCGTTTCCGCGATGCCAAATTGGGAATTATCGTTTCCTCAGTGCGTGCATTACAGTTATTTTTGCGAAAAAATGCCAAGCTCAATCGCTTACCTGACTACGTGATTGTTGAAGGCCCCTTAGCGGGCGGTCATTTAGGTTTTGGTTTAGATTGGGCAAAATATGATTTACACACCATCGTCGCCGAAGTTTTGCAATATCTAAAAGACGAAAACTTGGGCATCCCAGTGATTGCGGCAGGCGGCATTTTTACTGGTAGTGATGCGGTCTCTTTCTTAGAAGCTGGTGCTGGCGGTGTGCAAGTTGCAACTCGCTTCACGGTGACCAAAGAATGTGGATTACCTGACGATGTGAAACAGGAATATTTCAAAGCCCAAGAAGAACAAATTATCGTCAATACGATTTCTCCTACCGGCTATCCTATGCGCATGCTGAGTAATACACCAGCCATTGGTTCTAATATTCGTCCTGGCTGTGAAGCTTACGGTTATTTATTGGACGGCAATGGTGGCTGCTCATACATTGACGCCTACAATCGCGAGTTGGAAGCTAGTCCTGACAATAAAGATTTTAAAGTCATGGATAAAACCTGCCTATGTACTCATATGCGAAACTTTAAATGCTGGACTTGTGGTCAAACGACTTCTCGACTGAAAGATACGACACGTCAATTGGCTGATGGCAGTTATGAATTATTGACGGCCGAACATGTGTTCCGTGACTATCAATTTAGCATCAATAACGAAGTTGCCTTGCCTGCCTAGCAGATCAAAAACACCTTCGATACACTCAATAAAAAACCCATCATGATGATGGGTTTTTTATTTTCAGGCGGTGATTAGTTTTAGCAAAGTCTCAGCGCTCTTAAATATTGTCAGACAGAGACCTTTTGCTCAACTATTATGCTTTCGGCAGCAACTGCTCAATGCCACCCATGTAAGGGCGCAGCGCTTCTGGTACAAGCACACTGCCATCTTCTTGTTGATAGTTTTCCAATACAGCAACCAGCGTACGCCCAACCGCTAATGCAGAGCCATTCAAGGTATGCACAAACTCCGTTTTACCTTGCGCATTACGGAATCGTGCTTGCATACGACGCGCTTGGAAGGCACCCATATTAGAAATCGAAGAAATCTCACGATAGGTATTTTGGGCTGGCAACCAAACTTCCAAATCATACGTCTTGGTTGCACCAAAGCCCATATCACCGGTACATAAACTCATCACACGATATGGCAGGCCAAGTTTCTGCAGAATCATTTCCGCATGCCCTACCATCTCCTCCAAGGCTTCAAATGATTTCTCTGGGTGTGCAACTTGCACCAACTCGACTTTATCAAACTGATGCTGACGAATCATGCCACGCGTATCACGACCATAACTACCCGCTTCGGAACGGAAGCAAGGTGTGTGTGCCGTCATCTTAATCGGCAAGCTCTCCAAAGGAAGGATCTCATCACGAACA
>DLGN01000392.1:3442-9074 GCA_002482715.1 Oxalobacteraceae bacterium UBA7693 | reverse complement strand
TCGGCTTTGCGACCATTAGGTCCAGGGCCAAACTTTTTATAGCCGCAAATATTACAGCTCTTTGCGCTTGCATACCGTTCCAATGGTGGCGTGTAGCGGGGCATGCCAAACGCTTGGCGTCTTTCGTGAACCAATCGTAGCACATAGTCTTGACAATGCTCAGCCAGGATTTCTTGTGGTTCAGCAAGTTGCCAGTCATTTTCATAAGACATTTTTTTTAAAATGGGAGAAAGATGTGGTGCCAAATTATTTACATCGTTGTTGGTCAGCCAATGTCGCCAGTCACCACTACGTTTGCTACGGCTAACACGTTGCCAGCGCTCCGGCATCTCCACCGGTTGGGCTTGAAGATTTAGATAACTACTTAGTTTTTGCAAATTGCCGGTCACCATATCTTCGTAATACATCAAGAACCAATTTGGAGAGCGTTGTTCTACGAATTCAAGATAGTGGTCATAACGCTGCAAATAGGAGGGCATATTCTTAAGTGTATCTTTGCCCAGCATGTCGGCAAGCGAGGTGAGGTCAACGCTGGCCGGCTCTTTTTGTTTCTTTTGTAGCGTTTCGAGGAAGTTGTCGATAAATTCATCATTGACTAGATAGTCTTTTTGCGCACCCAAAGAATATAAAATGCGGCTAACGAAATTGTCTCGAGGATCTCGTAAAAGTAAAACGACCTTATCGAATTGTGGTAACACTGCAAGGAGGTCTTCTAGCACAGTATTTTCGAACAGGACTTTAACGACGCAATTACTTGGTAAAGTATGTAAGGTATTTGCTGGTGGTTCATTGTAGATTACTGATGTACCCATCGCATTAGCAATCATTACCATCATGGCACTACTACCGGATTTTGCTTGTGAAATAACGAGACTGCGCATGCTTTTCCTAGTTTAGGGATGGAGCGTTGTAGCGATAAAAATACAGGCTATTAAGATTATAGCGAACTGCCAAGTGAAAGTCTTTCATCTGATTGCGTGAGTTATTCTGGGGCGCGTTGATATGTGATTTATTAACGATGACTACTTCAGTTCAATAGATAGTTTAACGATATGTTAATTTGGACTGGTTGATGTGCTTGAAAATGCTGCTAACAAGGTTTTGCCAAGTACCGCTTTATTGCACGTGAGGTATAAAAAATAAATGGGTTTCTCTGCAACGGAAGCCTTGTGTGTAGAACGCTAAGTTGCAAAAAAATCCTGAAATTGCAAAAGCCAAAAGAAATTAGTGAAAATGATGCTCAACGTAAAATGATAAAATTGGCAAAAAAGCTGAGTTTTTATCATGCTCTATCATAGAGCGATACATAGAGAAATCAACATATTCAAATGATTTGGTATTGCAATGGCGTGCAGATCTAGTTATGTTTATAAGTTGTAGTACAGATAGCCTATTCCAGTTAGAGGAAATAATACGTTCATAGCGGTTCTCAGTAAGTTAGTGGTGGAGAGCGGCACTTAAATTTTTATTTGAACCTCGCATTACCTTTACCTAAGCGTGATCACCAAAGTAGATTAGGTTTGTTTCAATATCCCATTTTTCGTTGAGTTAAATTATGCTTTTTACTGAAGAATATAGAATCAATGCGGATCACGTTCTTATCCACATACATGTACCCCTGACTGATGCTTCTGCCATTCGGGAGTTGTTTATAGAAGCAATGGGGAAGGATAAGTATTTTCAAAATTACAATGGTGAAATTTCGCAATTGAATGCGGATCAGCTAGCGGGCTATGGCATGGTTGCAGGACATTTTGGTTATGGAATTCATCAGCAATTTGATCGAAAACCTATTTATCTAAGTATCGTCCGTAACCCCATTGATCGTTATATTTCCACTTATGCAGCCTTTTTGAGTAATCCACAAAGTCGTTTACATAAAACGGCTATGGCGGAGGATATCAATTCATTTTTGCGTCTTGGTGTTGATTCGCCACTCGGGTATTTCAAATCCCAGTTTAATAATTTGCAATGTCGCTTGATTTGCGGTGAGGGTGATTTTAATTCTGCGCGTGAATTCATCGATAATAAATTTTTTCTGGTTTGTAGCCACGAGCAAGTTGCACAAATGCTTCAAATGCTCGCCCTCAACCTAGGTCTTCCTGCACCTAGATTGGCACTTAACGAAAGCGTTGACGGTGCTAGTCTATTTCCTGAAAAGATGCAACTATCGGAGGACTCAATAGCGTTGCTGTTGGAGCGAGAAAAAGAAGATTTGCTCCTATTTCATTATGTCGAGCAGGTATTTTCTCAGCGTTGGCTCTCTGCATTAGGGCAAATCGAGGTCTCTGAACCAGCACATTCTAGCCTCGCAACTTCTAGAGCAGAACTGATTCCACCGCAAGAGCTGCGTTTCATGGGAGAGACTGATCAAGGATTCTTACCACTTGCCGATCAACTTAGCTCTGATGTATTAAAGCTCAATGTGGTGCCACCGAAAGCAATTCTCGATATCGGTTGTGGCTATGGTCGTGTTGCATATGGCCTGCGGCGGGCAAACTATTCGGGTAGTTATACTGGTTTTGATATTTTGGAGAGGCAAATTAAGTGGTTGCAAGAAAATTTCAATGTGCGGGAAAGTGCAGGTAAATACGCTTTCCATCATTTTAATACCTACAATGAACGTTATAACCCAAATGGATGCGCTCTGGAGGACATTGAGTTGCCTTTTCCCAAGGCCTCATTTGATTGCCTAGTAAGCTTATCGGTCTTCACGCATATGTATGAAGAAGACTTGATCAAGCATATTCGTTATTTGAAGACCTTTATCTGTGCAGGAGGTCAGTGGATAGCATCTTTCTTCATCCTTCCTCAGAGTTTTACAATGGACGAGCAACCGGTGAACGCTGTCTATCCGATGCGCAAACAAGTTTCTCCTAATTCTTATATTTCAGATTTGGAAGAGCCTCTACGAGTAATTGCTTACACAGAATCTTTTTTGCATAAATTAATAGCAAATGAGGGGCTGGAAATTGTTCGGCACCTTCCTGGTAATTGGTTGCAGCGCCAAAATACAAACAGTTTTCAAGACTGGTTAGTGTTGCGCCGTACGACGAATTAACAAATATCCCAATCGTGCGAAATGGTCAGTTACTCATTGGCTTGTGTTGAGTGTAAATAATAAAAAGATAAATTTATGGATTTCCTGACCAAAGATAACCATCTAGCGCATCCTTTGTGGATAGATCAAGTAGATGCTGAACAAACATTGCTCGCTCGTGTTGCGAGTAAAGAGATTAGTACAATTGAAGCACTCCCATTACTTAATTTGATCAATGACGGTTTTTGTATCGTTGATTTGGTTGGTGTTGAACAAACTATCTCCAATTTATTGCAAGAGCTGGAAGTTATTTGGAATCAGCCGCCTTTTGATCTCGCTGGTGCGGGGCCTGGGCATGATAGACCTCTTCCACTCAACGAAGGTTTAGCTATTTTTCAGCGTGGGCCCGGTGTGCGTTTGTTAGATATTCATTCGCACGTACAGGCGGCTAGAGATTTGTATTTGCATCCTACTATCCACCGCCTCGCTAGTCTTGCTCTAGGTGGTGAGGTAGTTGCTACCCAAACCTTATATTTTGAGTATGGTAGCGGACAACCACTTCATCGAGATCCTTGGTACGTCAATCACACTCCTCGATCGCATTTGTTTGCAGCTTGGATCGCACTTGAAGATATATTGCCAGAATCTGGACCACTAAATTATGTGCGAGGCTCGCATAAATTCCCCTACTATCGTTTTCCTACCGATGATATCGTGTTTCATGATCCACGCGTAAATGAGGCAGATAGAATCGAGGCCAGAACTCACTTGCATCGGCAGATAGAAAATAGTCCTTATCCACCTGAAGCTGCTTTGCCGAAGCGAGGCCAAGCCTTTCTGTGGCATGGTTCATTAGTTCATGGTGGTAGTCCGGTTCTTAATCCTGCCCTCACTCGACGCAGTTTGGTGATTCATTTCGGACGTAGAGATACTCATCTACGGCGCGGCGCTGCACTTATTCACAACCGAATTAATCGGATGTTTTTTACAACTGAGCAATATCAATCAAATAATGGGGAAGTCGGTTGGCGATCACCTGTTGCTGATTTAAGTCCAGCCGATTTTGATGCCATATTGACAGCCACGTCATCCGATAATCAGCCAAAAAATGTCGTACCAAGGTGCAATCTCTGTGGCGGTACAGAATTTGCACCGGGACCAAACCAGAGGTTGTCTAGTACGGGTAAGGCACCATGTTGCATCCAATGTGGTGCATTGGAAAGCCAAAGGAGGCAGCAGGTGTTTTTTGATGCTGTACCAGCACATTTTTTTCAATGGCGCTCCGCATTGCAAATTGGTAAGCACTGCATGCTTAAGCAAAGTTTATTTACAAAAGTCACGCTTGCAAATACAAAACAAGACGACTCAAATGTATTAGACGGGGTGACTGACCGCGAATTTAATTTTATTAATGCTAGCCACCTGTTTGAATATGTGCGCCACGATCAACAACTGTTTATTGATATCGTTGGGCTAATGGCGCCACAAGCAATGCTATTGATAGGATTTGCTGAGAGTGAAAAACGGGAAGTGTCGCAGCACTTTTCCAAGCCACGAGAGGCATTTGGTGTAGTTCATCGTTATGGTAAAGATGTGCAAGATTATTTTGCCAGTGCCGGCTTAGGTCTCCAATGCTTGCGTTTAGAAATTACTGACCCCTGTACAGATAGCAAAGAAATTCTCCACGTCTTTTACAATAATGATGTTGATGGATTATTGTTGCGTGATGTTATTGGCATTGCGAAGCAACCAGCATTGAGGCTACTCGACAACTAGTTGCTATACAAATTTCATTTGATGAAAAAGGACGTTAGCCGATGAAGATAGTGAAGGTTTTTGGTATGAGTCACACTAATGCCTTACGAGCAGCAAGGGAGCGGGAGTTAACTAAGGTGTCATATGCACTGGAGATTTTGCATCTGTTAGTGGAGATTAAGGATAAGAACTTTATCGATGAGAATGGTAGCGAGGCACGCTTGCATCCTAAGTTGCATGAAAAATTTTCGTTTCTACCTATAGATGAATCGTTTATCTTTTCTCAGATCGGAGGAAACAGCCATAGCTTTGTTGGCTTGTTTGAACACTCCACTCCATTTGACTTTATTTTACCGAATCAAAAAAATTTGCCTTTGGTTGAAAACGCAGAAATCTTACCTTACCACTATATTTATGCAATTTTGCAGGCAAATCTTCAGGCTGAATTTAAGATTTTCCATGCCGCACGCAATTCGATTGCCACTCATTTCTATCATTTAGAAAGTCCTCCACCAGTTAGAGACAATGCCTTTTGCACAGCTAATTTACCGCCAACTTTCAAGCAAGGTAAATATGCAAAAATGTCTGTTGCCATGCCTTATTTTCGTTACAAAATTTGGAGGCTGCATTCCAATATCGTGCATGCAGAATGCGAAAAATTGGGAATGAAATTTATACCTTGCCCTGCAACTTCGATGGACAGCGATGGTTTTTTATTGCCCGAATATTTTATTGACCCACTTCATGGCAATGACTTATATGGGGCATTGGTATTAGATCAAATTAGTAATATTGTTAATGAACCGGAGGCGATTTTATGAGCAGCCACCCTTATCA
>DLGN01000392.1:0-3423 GCA_002482715.1 Oxalobacteraceae bacterium UBA7693 | reverse complement strand
AAGTATTCCATCTATGGCTCATTGGCGGCATGCTGTAGCTAAGCTCTCGCCAGATCAAATTGACCCAGCTATAGGTTTTAAATTTAAGTTGAGCAAAACGGATAAGGTCGCCACCGGGGGGAGTTGTTTTGCGCAGCATATTGCTCGCTATTTGCGTCAAAGTGGATTTCACTATTATGTTGTAGAAAAAGGGCATCCAATTTCGTTATCAGATATTAACGATGCGTTTAATTATGGCGTATTTTCTGCGCGCTACGGAAATATCTATACTTCACGTCAATTGGTTCAGTTGTTCGATCGCGCTTTTGCATATTTCGAGCCAGATGAAACTTATTGGCGTAACTCGCAAGGCAATTTCCTTGATCCCTTTCGCCCTACCATTGAGCCACAAGGATTTGCGAGTGAGGAAGAGTTGCTTGCTGATCGTATTTTGCACCTCCAGCGTGTAAAGCAGATGTTTATTAATCTGGATTATTTTGTTTTTACGCTAGGTCTAACTGAGTGTTGGTTGTCACGAGCCGATGGTGCCGTATTCCCAATTTGCCCTGGTGTGGCGGGGGGCGTATTTGATGAAAATTCCTATCACTTTAAAAATTTGAGTGTTGCTGAAGTGATCGCTGACTTACGATTATTCCGTGAAAAATTACTTGTCGTGAATCCACGAGCGAAGATCATTTTGACAGTTTCACCAGTGCCGTTGATGGCGACCATGGAGAATAGGCATGTGTTGCTTTCTAATTCAGCTTCAAAATCTATATTGCGGGTAGCCGCTGATGACCTTGCTAATAACTTTGATAACGTAGCGTACTTTCCTTCGTACGAAATTATTACGTCTCCATTTTCAGGTGCTCATTATTTTGGACCAGATTTACGTTCCGTAACAGAGGCGGGTGTGGCACATGTTATGCATTTATTTTCGCAGCACTGTACTAGTACCTTAAAAACGGATGAAGTTACATTGCGAAATTATTCGGATGATTCGACCACTACCGAATTCACTGAAGATGCAAAAAAAATCGTTGAGGTAATTTGTGACGAGAATTTGCTTTAGGGTTTTTGTGCTAATAGTCGTCGGTATTGAGTTGACCAAGTTGGATGGCAGCTTGCGTTTCTAATGGTGGATTGTTGAGGTTTGTTTAATCTTTGCACATCGTTATGCTCAATAGTAGATTGGTTTGAGCAATCCTGTGATTTCTTTTTGAATAATGGGTGTGAAATTTTTATGTAATTTTGGAGATTTGTTTTCGATAACATTTGGCGTGTTTCATACGGAGAAATATGTTGATATTGCATTATTCAGCGTGAGATACTGGACTGTCAGCAATTTGAATTGTATTGTCAATACGAAAATTTAATTAATAGGGAAGTACTTATGGTAAAGCCTAGTAAAACAAAAACAGTTGATGTTATTGATAAGGCGGCTGCTGATTTCTTAGGCTTTATTGATGTAATTAATGATCAACAGATTTCCGGATGGTGCTGCAATAAGACTAATTTCCTGCAGCGTGTCACGCTTGAGTTAATTTTTAATGATGAAGTAGTTGGAGTTGCACTTTGTAATCTAATCCGTGATGACTTAAAAGACTTGGGTATCGGGGACGGCATGCATGGTTTTAATTGGACTCTTCCAATAACAAACTATAAAAACCTAGAGTATCTTGATGTCAAAGCGCGTATTTTAGGCACGGAAATCTACCTGGATAATATTGCCTCCCACACGAAATCGTCGGGCGTAGTTGCGCCTATTAGTTTGATTACTATTGACAGCGTATTTGCATCAGGAATTGCTGGTTGGGTCAAGGATGACGGTAGTTGCAATGAATTGACTATCGAGCTCTTGCTTGATGGACAGTTACACAGTAATTATCTAGCTAACATAATGCGTATCGACGTGCAAGAGTCTGGCATAGATAGCGGTCGTTTTGGCTTTTTGATTCCAATGCCAAGTTTGTGTTTTGGAGATCATAAACAGACTATCAGCTTACATATACCCCAATTAGGAGAAACAATATATCTCACTGGGGAGCAATGTGAGCTTGATTTTTTTTCAAGTGGTAATTTTCAAATTGAAGATGGAATTATCAATGGACGTATCTCTACAAAAAATATTCCAACTGAATGTGAAGGATTGGAGTTTTTTGCAGATGATAAATTAATTGGGACATTACCATTTTCACGCCCTTTAAATTTACAGTTGATATTTCAATTTGAATTGCCAATTTCGTTGTGCGATAGCCATGATCATCAAATTGCCGTGTCATTGGCAAACTCTAAATTCCGCATCAAGGCGGTTGATGGTAGCGCGGCTTCGGTATTTAGGCGAAATATTAAAGGTAAGATTGATGATATTAATGAAACTGGCGTTGTAGGTTGGGTGTATAGCTTAGAAGATAAAGATTCAAAAATTGAAGTTGAAATATATGATGGCAGTATTCTTTTGGGGAGTGTTGAAACTAGCATTTTGCGAAGCGATGTTAATAAGTCTTTGAATTTAACTGGGACTCATGGTTTCCATTTCTATTTTCAAGAGTATTTATTCGATGATACCGCGCACCATATTCGGGTGGTATACAAAGGTGAAACACTCAATCGTAAACAAAGCCTGCAATTTCCAATCACGTTGGCTGCAAAAAATATCGCTCAAATTGCACCTGCTATCCGCTATGAAGGATGCATCGATAGCATTTCGACTGAGAGAATTATCGGTTGGGCATGCGATCGCTTAAACCCTACAGCGCCATTGCATATTTCAATTTACGTTGACGACAAGTTGGTTGGTGAAACTTATGCAAACCGTTTTGCCGCAAGGCTGCGCTCCGGTCAACGTGATGGTCATCATGTCTTTTTTCTTGATTTGCCTCCTAGCTTAATGAATGGACGTGGTCGCACGGTGCGCGCGCTCGTTACTGAAGCAGGTTTTGAAATTCCAAGTTCAACCAAGCAGGTGTTATTTCCATTGGTAGACCTATTTGGTAAGCCTGCAAGTGTAATTAAGTCCGGTAATTTTTCCTATGTTCCACCACAACTAAGTTGTACGGCAGCGGCTGTTGCCTCTGAACAGTTGTTGGCTGTTTTGCCGCATGATGTTCCTCTAATTTCAATTATTATTTTGAATTGGAATGGTGCTGCAATTTTGCGCGAATGCTTGGAATCATTCGTTCGAGTTAAATGGCGATATAGCTATGAACTTATCTTGGTCGATCATGGTTCAACAGATGCTAGTTTGGAGGTCGCACGTGAATTTGAAAAAATACTACCTTTGCGATTAGTAGCCCGTGGTGCAAATTATTCTTTTTCAGCCTCCAACAATATGGCTGCTAAATTGGCAAAGGGTAAATTTTTAGCATTTGCTAATAATGATTTAGTGATGCTGCACGATTGTTTTGCGACGATGTTGATGCACTTCAGTGATTCAACTGTGGG
>DLGN01000180.1 GCA_002482715.1 Oxalobacteraceae bacterium UBA7693 | reverse complement strand
TTCTTCACGTCTTTCACCATCTCATCGGGTGTCAAAGGTGTTTTGCCAGCAGCTAAGGAAACATTCGGCATACGTTGGAACTGTACGCTGCTCCAGCTATCGGCATAAGAACAGCCATGCGATTCTTTTTCATCAATGATGTGCGCTTGATCACGAGTCGCCTGATAATTTACCAATACGCCGTCTTTGATGATGTCCCAACGCTTGCCTGCTACACCTTCGTCATCGTAGCCGACTGCACCGAGCGAACCAGGTGTCGTTTTATCGGCGAAGAAATTGACGCGATCAGAACCAAACTTAAATTTCTTCGTGCGCCATTTATCCAAGGTCGCAAAACTGGTTCCTGCATAGTTTGCTTCATAACCAAGAACGCGATCGAGTTCAGTTGGATGTCCGACTGATTCATGTATCGTTAAGAACAAATGATCTGGACTCAAGACCAAGTCATATTTACCAGGCTCAACCGATTTCGCTGCCAATTTTTCACGTGCTTGGCGCCCCGCTTCGCGCGCCTCTTCGATCACATCCAATGAGTTCTTATACAGCGTGACAACACCGCCTGCTGCTTTCACTTTGTCTTCTGGTTTGGCATCGAAGAACTCAAAACCCATGCCGACTGGTGAAGACAAGCTTTCACGGCTACGGAATTTGTTAGTGGCTTTATCGACTGCGGTTGCCGTCATCGGTGCCCACAAGCGATGGATATCTTGATCGATGTAGGAACCATCCGTAGAAGCGAAATACTTTTCTTGATTCACTTGGAATAGATTGGACTGCATAAAATTCGCACCCGCCTCTAAACCAGCGCGATTAGCGGCGATCAGCATATCCGCTTTTTCTTTTACCGGAACAGTACGCCAATCTTTGGTAAATGGTGTCGCCCAACTCACTTCGCCGACACCTTTTACTGGAGCCAAAATCAAAGGCTCACTCTGTAATTTCGCATTCGCTTTAGCAATCGCCACCGCTTGTTTCGCCATGCTGGCAACCGCATCCAAAGACAAATCATTGGTGGAAGCAAATCCATACGCGCCACCCGCGATCACACGCACGCCCACGCCCATCGATTCGGTGTTGACGATATTTTCTACACGGGTATCACGTGTGGTGATGAATTGGTTCACATAGCGACCAATACGTACATCGCAATAACTCGCGCCCGCTTTGGTCGCTGCATTCATCGCGGCATCCGCCAAACTTTTCTTAAACGCTTTACCAACTGGATTTAATAATTCTTCTGCGGCGATCGCATTCCCGCATACGGGAATAATCAAACTACCGGCTGCAATACCACTAATCTTTAAAAAGCTACGTCGTTCCATAGCAACTCCTGAAAAAATACTATCGTGAATAATTCTGCTTGGTTCTTTTATTCCTAGGACTTATGCAAAATTGCGCTAGCTAGGCGCGTCGCCGAAGACAGTACAAATTGTACGACGAGGCGACTGTAACGACGCTAGCGTCTGTTTTGCGTAAGTCTTATTTCTACACCGCGTCGGATAGAGAAGTAAAATTGAAATCACGCACTTTCATCGGCGGAATCAACATTTGATACGGCACTTCATCACCAGCAATGATGACTGGCTTACCGATTTCCTCAATATTGTTCAACATACTGATCGGGCTTTCATTGAAACGGAAATTTTTGATCGGATACATGATCTTGCCGTTCTCAATGTAAAACGTGCCATCACGGGTTAAGCCAGTTAAGAGAACCGATTGCGGATCGACCATACGGATGTACCAGGTACGTGTCACCAACACACCTTTCTTGGTATTGGCAATTAACTCTGCAGTCGTTTTGTCGGTTCCTGCCATGATCATATTGCCGTGACTCGCCATAGGCGCGACTTGCTGTTTCTGCGCCCAAAAGCGCGAATATTCGAGCGAATTGACTCTGCCATTTTTGATCACTTCAGTACGTTGGCGTGGCAACATGGCACCGTCCCACGGCAACACACCGATCTCTGGATGCCAAGGATCAGCCCAAATATTGACCTGCTCATCAAACAGCTTTTCACCGAGACGATTACCGCCGCCTTTCTTCGATAAGAAACTGCGACCTTCATCGGCCTGACGTGCATCAAAATTACCGAGCATATTGCCGATCAAATCGGAAGTGGCGGCTGGTTCTAAAATGACGGTATAACGACCGGGTTCTAGCGCTTTGGCATTCAAAGAACGCTTTGCTTTATCCATCGCCACATCGACTGCTTCGCGCACATCGAAACGGCCGGCATCGCTAATCGAGCGCTTAACCCAACCAGAACCGCGACCATCTTCGGTACGCACGGTGCAAGTAAAATCTAAACCTGTTTGGCGCTGAAACCCAAACACGCCGTTGGAGTTAGCGATGCAGCTAAAACCATTGTTATCAGTAAAAAATCCTGCACCGACCAATTTGTTTTTGCGACAAGCTTCGACCGCATACGCAGCGACTTCGGCGCGAAATTCGGGATCGATATCCGCTGTCTTTTGATGAAAAGTTGGTGATGCTTGAAAGCTCTGCTTCGTCACCGCAGGCATGAACTCAGGATTTTCGGGTGCCAAGCGGGCCAAATCTTCTGCACGTCGCACCACTTTTTCTAAGGATGCATCGTCAAATTCGTTGATGGTGGTAATGCCTTGTTTCTTACCAAAGGCAACTGCCACCACCAATTGCGTATCGCCAATCACCCCTGAAGTAGAAACGGCATTGCGGGCAAAACGAATATTCCCTGTACTGCCGCCACCGAGCTGCACATTGCATTCGTCAGCCTTTGAAAAAGACATGACTTTGTCGCAGATACGTTTTGCTTCTTCTTGGCTAAGTTGATTCAATAGTTTCATGATCATCCTCGCCTTAAGCAATCTTACGTGCTGTGTTAATCACATTGATGCCATTAAAACGCGTGGTGCTAGAGCCGTGCGATACCGCGCTCGATTGACTTGGCTGCCCTTTACCGTCAAAGAAAGAACCACCTAAACGCCAATCACGCTCATCACAGGTCGCGCTGCAGGCATTCCAAAATTCTTGAGTATTCGATTGATAAGCAACATCTTCCAATTGCTCGCCAATCTTGCCATTCTTGATCTCGAAATACATCTGACCACCGAACTGGAAGTTAAAGCGCTGTTGATCGATAGAGAACGATCCATCACCAACGATGTAAATTCCTTTCTTCACGTCTTTCACCATCTCATCTGGTGTCAAACGTTTTTTGCCCGGCGCCAGAGAGATATTTGGCATACGTTGGAATTGAACGCTGCTCCAGTTGTCTGCGTAAGAACAGCCATGAGATTCGGTTTGACCGAGCATGTGCACTTGATCGCGGGTTGCTTGGTAGTTGACCAAAATACCGTCTTTAATGATGTCCCACTGCTTGCAAGCGACACCTTCGTCATCGTAACCAACCGCACCGAGTGAACCAGGTACAGTTTTATCGGCAACGATATTCACATTGTTGGAGCCGTATTTGAATTTCTTGCTTTCCCACTTATCAATCGTGGCGAAACTCGTGCCTGCGAAATTAGCTTCATAGCCAAGTACACGATCAAGCTCAGTTGGATGACCAACGGATTCATGTATCGTCAACCATAAATGTTCTGGGCTTAAGACCAGATCATACTTACCTGGCACGACTGATTTTGCCGTCAATTTTTGTTTGGCGCTGGCACCACATGCGCGTGCATCGGCGATCAGGTCGTAGGAATTTTTATACAAAGTGGCAACGCCACCAGCTGCTTGTACTTTATCTTCTGGACGTGCATCGAGATATTCGTAGCCCATGCCAACTGGCGCTGACAAACCTTGGCGGGTACGGAATTTATTTGTTTTGGTATCCACCGCGGTCGCACTCAGAGGCATCCAGAAGCGATGGACATCTTGGTCGATATAAGAACCATCGGTCGACGCAAAGTATTTTTGTTGATTGACCTGGAACATCACCGATTGCATGAAGTTCGCACCCGCTTCCATCCCAGCTTTGTTCGCAGCTAGCAACAATTCTACTTTTTCTTTGATTGGTACGGTACGCCAGTCTTTCTTAATCGGCGTTGCCCAACTAACTTCGCCAACGCCTTTCACTGCGGCTAAACGCACAGGTTCAGTTTGCAATTTGGCATTCGCTTTCGCAATCGCCACCGCCTGACGCGCTGCTGTCGCGATACTATCCGGCGACATGTCATTGCTGGCCGCGAAGCCATAGGCACCATTGGCGATCACGCGCACACCGACACCTGCGGATTCCGTGTTGACGACATTCTCGACGTTCAAATCACGTGTAGAAATAAACTGATTCAGATAACGCCCAATCCGCACATCGCAATAACTGGCGCCAGCTGTGGTTGCCGCATTCAAGGCAATATCCGCCAAGGTTTTGCGGACTTGGTTAGAGACTGGCTTTAGCAACTCTTCAACTTCAATCGCACGCGCAAAGGAAGGTAGCAAAAGACCACCTAGCGCAGCACCACCCATTTGTAGAAAATCACGTCTTTGCATCACATCTCCTTTTTTCTCGATATTGTTGGTCACTGTAATACTGTCTTTAAGACCTCTGCACGGTAATCGTGGTGCATAGCTCTCTCTCTGATGAACCTTGACGATACGTCTGGAACTTGGCGACTATTCAGCACGCCCAAGCAGGACAAGATATCAGGCTTATACCTAAAGGAATAGGACTGAGTTCTTCGGGATAAGTTCCAAACTACTGGAATTTGGGTAAGGATTTGTGACTAATTATTTCGAACGAAAAAGAAAGACCATGCACAACTCTCACTGCAGATGCAAAGCGTGGCAAATAGCATTGCAAAATTAACTTGCTCAAGACTTACGAGGACTTATGAGGTCTTATGTAGAAGACATTAGATAGGCACGCGATGCAAATGCCTCGAACTCGGCCAAAGCTAAAGGTTTACTGTACAAATAGCCTTGGTAGGCGCGGCAACCTTGTTGCTCAAGGAAGGCTTTTTGTGCAAGGGTTTCTACGCCTTCAGCGACAACGCTTAAACCTAAGCTATCAGCCAGCACAATCACCATTTTTGCAATCGCGGCGTCATTCGGGTCGATCAAAATATCACGCACGAAACTTTGATCGATTTTTAATTGATCCAAAGGCAAACGCTTCAAATACGATAAGGAAGAATAACCTGTGCCAAAATCATCCAAAGAAAAACTAACGCCACGTTGACGCAAGGCCGCCATTCGAGCGATTACCTCTTCGATGTTGGAAATCGAAAATCCTTCCGTCAATTCCAACTTCAGGCGGCGTGGATCGGCACCAGTCAAATCGATCACATCCGTGACTTGATCAACAAAATTTTTCTGATGAAACTGACTTGGGCTGACATTGACGGCCAAAGTAAGTCCAGAAAATTCTGGATGCTCTGCCCATTTGGCCAGCTGTTGCATCGCCGTATTGATAACCCAATAGCCAAGAATCATAATCAAGCCTGTATCTTCTGCAATCGGAATAAACTCGGCTGGCGAAATCAAACCACGCTCTGGATGGCGCCAACGAATCAAGGCCTCAGCCGCAAACAACTGTCCCTGATCATTGAACTGCGCTTGATAGTGCAATTCAAACTGATCGTTCAACATCGCATCACGCAAGTCTTCTTCCAGCTCAGCACGCTGTGTCACCATCGCCTGCATTTTAGGATCAAAGAAACGCACCGTATTACGCCCCGCCGCTTTGGCCTGATACATGGCGAGATCGGCACGCTTTAAGGGCTCGGCAATGGTCTCGGTTTTTTCACCAAATAGTGTCACACCAATACTAGGTGAACTGTGATGCTCACTAACACCTAACCAGTAGGTTTGGTTCAACTCAGACAAAATCTTAATCGCCACCGTCTCTGCCTGATTTGCGGCATCAAAAATATCTTCATCGAGATTTTCCAACATCACCACAAACTCATCGCCACCAAGTCGCGCCACGGTGTCTCCCTCGCGGGTGCACAAACTCAAACGCTCGGCAACTTGTCGCAACAGCAGGTCACCATGATCGTGCCCTAAGGTGTCATTTAAGGTTTTGAAATTATCCAAATCAATAAAGAGTAAAGCGCCTTTACGCTGGTGGCGATTGCCCGAAGCTAGCGCTTGTTCAAGCCTGTCCATCAATAAGCGACGATTTGGCAATTGCGTCAATGGATCATAAAAAGCCAAATTACGAATTTCATCTTCGGCGGTTTTACGCAAGGTAATATCATTAAAAGTACCAACGTAATGCGTGATCACTCCAGCTTCATCGGTCACGCTCGAAATGTTAACCCACGCTGGAAAGGCACTACCATTTTTGCGTTGGTCCGCGACTTCCCCTTGCCATGCACCACGTTCGGCGATGCTATTGAGCATGGCAACATAATTACTGTCTTGCTTAAATTGTTCACTAAAAAAGCGCGGCGGCAGACCAACGATTTCGTCAGCATGGAATCCGGTAATCTGATTAAACGATTGATTCGTGCGTAAAATCAGCCAATTCGCATCGGTAACAAACATGCCTTCTTGTGATTCAAATGCGGTGGCTGCGATACGTTGCGATTCTGCATGGCGTTTAGCTTCGGTGGCATCATGCCATGCGACATAAACCGATGGAGCACCGTCAAAATCAATCAAAGCGCCCTGCGCCATCACATCAATCGCCGTACCATCGACTTTTACGAACTTGATTTCATAGCTTTGCTCTTGCCCACCTGGTTCATTGATTGTCTTAATTCTGGTTTGTAACAAGTGATGAAAATCAGGATGAATAATCTCGGTGATCGGACGTCCAATTAACTGCTCAGCAGAGCTCGCACCAAGCATGCGAATCGCCGAGGCGTTCACATAAATTAAACGTCCCTTGCGATGTACATTAATTCCTTCGGGCGACCATTCAACCAAAGTACGATGACGTTCTTCACTCGCATGTAAAGCCGCTTCCACTTTCTTACGCACCGAGATGTCACGCACGCTCGCTTGTATCAAACTCTTTCCATCTAGCTCGACTAAATTAAGCAACACTTCCGCATCAAAACACGCATCATTATCCAAGCGTTTATGCACCCATTCGCAGGAATACATGCCCTGCTCTCGCGCTAGCGAAAAATAGTGGTTAGACAGATGTAATGAGCTGACACCTTCCGATTGAAATTCGGGTGATAAATCGATGGGCTTACACCGCATTAAGTGCTGTCGGTCACGCGCGCCGAATAAAGTGACTGCCGCTGGATTGCAATCGATCATACGACGTACATCCATCACAATCACGGCACTGGCGGTGGCATTGAATAGAGTTAAGTGACGTGCCTCTGACCATGCTAATTCCTGACTACGATCTGCAATCGTCGCTTCTAAAGATTCTTGCGCATTTTGTACCGCATCCGCCATGCCATTAAACGCCTTGGTCAAGGTGTGGATTTCACGTGAGTCATCTGCATTGACTACAGCGCGCACTGCCAAATCACCACGCCCTAATTGTGCGGCACTACTCGCTAAACCATCGAGTGGGCGTGTCAATCGGCGTGCAAACATCCAAATCAAACTCAGCGCCAACAAGCTAATCAAGCTGCCGGCAATCAACAAGAAATCGATATTCTTGAGTAAGCCAGACAACACATCGGTTTTTTTAGTCACCAATACCATCGTCCACATTTGTGTTGGACTCAAAGGCAGATTTCTATAGACCGCAATTAACTCCTCATCGGCTGCATTGCGTTGCGATACACTGCCCTCAAACCCGCCCATTACCGTCTGATTTGGAATGTATAAGGGCGACGTACTGAGTATCTTAGGAAAACTAAAAATCAGATTCGCTTTTGCATCAAACAGTAAAGTGGTGCCAAAACGTTTGACCAAACTAGCATCGAGCGTGAGCCTGTCTTGTACAAATAATTCCAAATCCAGCAAGCCGACTAAGATCGTTGATATGGGTGCTGACGCAGTTTCTCTAACGGGTAACACAATCGCTTGTAGCGTATGTGCTGATTGGGCGGCTGGCAAATCGGTATTCGACCAACTCAAAATGTGTGAATCAAAATTTGGCATTGCGATCAAAGCGTTTAAATCTTGATCTGGGATTGTTCGCTGTTGACCCGATGCAGTCGCAGCCAATACCGTTTTACTTTGTAGATCAATCAGCATCAATCCGGTAAAACGTTGAGAACGCAGCTTGCCTAAAATTTGAAATTTCTTTTCTAACTGGGCGGACAACACCGACGCGGCAGCTAAAGTTGATGAGCCTGACTGCTTTGACGATGAGGAGAATAATGCGCGCTTGATCTCATCACTCTCCGCAATAAACATTAAATCCGCACTACTATCTTGCAGATCCGCAATCACCAGGTTTCTTTGCAGATCCGCTTTCATTTCTAGTTGTGCAATCGCACTGAGCAAACGCTCCTCGCGCGCGCCGGTGAGTCCAAGCGAGGGTAGGCCAACATACCACAGTAAAAACAATATCCCCATCGCCGCAATTAACACTGCGGCGAAATATCCTGTAATCCGATTGGAAAAAGAAGTGAACATATTGATCGTTGGCGAACCCTTTTATTGGGATATTGCGAAATTGCGTACTCAGGCGTGCATTTTCACCTGTATTGACCTGTATGGATCTGTACTTATTCTGCAAAAAATTGCGTTCGCAAATCACGATACTGCTGGGCTTGCAAACGTGGGCCATATTGGGTCACCACGGTGGCGGCAGCGATATTGGCAAATTCAGCAGCGCGTGCGAAATTGACACCGCGATGGATTGCGTACAAAAATGCTCCTGCAAACATATCGCCAGCACCGTTCGTATCAATTGCCTGCACTTTCGGGGCATTCACTTGATGCAGTTGTACACCATCAAATACGACCGCACCATCTGCACCACAAGTGATGGCAAATTTAGTCGCAAATTTCTTGAGCAATTCACAGGCTTGTTCAAAACTGTCTGATTGGGTGAAGCCTAAGACCTCGTCGCGATTACAGAAAATCAAATCGACTTTGTCGCCTATCATTTCTAGCAAACCATCGCGGAAAAATTGCACCATCGCCGGATCAGATAAGCTTAATGCCACCTGTGTTCCATGCTGTCGCGCCTGTTCACGTAACTGTATCGCGGCGCGACGACCGGTGGGTGAAGTGACCAAATAGCCTTCGATATAGACATAGTCGCTGTCCTTCAAAGCCGCTAAATCAAGCTCATCGACACTGAGTTTTTCACTAATACCAAGAAAGGTATTCATGGTGCGCTCGGCGTCTGGTGTAATCATGACCAGACATTTGCCGGTAATGCCGGCCGGCGGTGTAATGTGCTGAGGAATCGAAACGCCAGCGGCTTTCAAATCCGCTAAATAAAACGCGCCGTTCTCATCATTCGCCACTTTGCAAGAATAAAAACTCTGGCAACCAAAATAGCTGGCGGCAATTGTTGTATTGGCAGCAGAGCCGCCACTGGCACGTTTTGATGCCACCAGATGGTGTTCCAACG
>DLGN01000278.1 GCA_002482715.1 Oxalobacteraceae bacterium UBA7693 | reverse complement strand
GGGCAGCATCACTGCCAGCCTGGCAGCCTGGGAAGGCGATAAAGCTGCAGCACTGATGCCGTAATAATGACGCGCAGCTGCCTCCGCACCAAACACACCAATTCCCCATTCGACCGAATTCAAATAAATTTCAAAGATGCGCTCTTTATCCATACACATCTCTAACATAAAGGTAATAATTAATTCCTGACCTTTACGGTAATAACTGCGTTCGCCAGACAGAAATAAATTCTTCGCTAACTGTTGCGTGATCGTCGATCCACCTGAGACCACTTTGCCTTTTTTCTTATTTTTCTCAAAGGCTTTTTGCATCGCATCCCAATCCACACCTTCATGATCAGAGAAGCCATCATCTTCCGAGGCGATGACTGCACGCTTTAAATTTCTAGAGATTTTTGAATAATCGACCCACTTATGTTTCAACACAAACTTAGGATCTTTTTCTTGCAAAATCGCTTCCTGCTTGCGCATAAAACTGGTCGAATCAGGATTAAAATTACGCCACCAGATAATTTGGATTAAAAAATACAATTGCATCAGCAAAAATAAACTCACCGGCAATACGACTACCCAAAATAGAATACGTTTCAATGTCATGTTCAAGCGCCCTCTACTGGTCGAAAATGGGCAAATATTGGTGCTGTTTCTGGTCTAACTCCACGCCAGATAAAAAATGCTTCGGCTGCTTGCTCGATCAACATACCCAAACCATCGCGTGTTTGTGCACCACATTGTTGGGCGTAGAGATTAAAGCGCGTTTGTGTATCGGCATACATCAAGTCATAAGCCAAACTCGAAGCATTAAAAATACTGCTTGGAATCGGTGGCACTTCGCTTTGCAAACTAGCTGAGGTCGCATTAACAATCAAATCAAAACTGCCATCCAATTGCTCCCAAGTTTTTGCCGCTATTTCACAATCCGAGCGCATGGCAGATTTTTCAGCCAACTCAACTAATTCCACCGCTTTGGACAAAGTTCGGTTGGCAATCGTCAAGCTGGCAGGCTGTTCTTCCAACAAAGGTAACAAAGCACCACGTGCCGCACCACCAGCACCTAGCAACAAAACGCGACGTCCATGTATCGGCTTAGCGGCATTTTGCGTAATGTCACGCACTAGGCCGATTCCATCTGTATTATCACCGATGATGTCACCCGCAGAAAAAGTCAAGGTATTCACCGCCCCCGCCATCGCAGCACGCGCACTCAGCTTTTGCGCCAACGCAAACGCTTCCAACTTAAATGGCACCGTCACATTCGCACCCTTGCCACCTCTTTCAATGAATTGCTGCACAGATGCAGCGAAACCATCTAGTGGTGCCAAGTTCGTTTGATAATCCATGGTTTGCCCAGTTTGCTTGGCGAACATGGCATGGATTAACGGTGATTTGCTATGGTGAATAGGATTTCCAAAAACGCAGTAAAGATCCGTCGTTCTTGTCATTGCTGACCTCCGCGCATCTCCGTTTCTAATTGCTGTTCACGGGTAAACTTAAAGCGGGTGATCACGATCCAAATATCGTCTTTGTCTTTTGAGCGCATATTCGGCGGAAAATTACCAAAAGGTGCCGCTTTTCTGATGATTTTTAATGCCGCTGCATCCAGTGCACGATTGCCCGAGGTTTTTTCAACTTTCGGCCCACCGCCTTTTTCATAGATCGTGCCATCCTGAAAAATCGGGATATAAATAATTACTTCACCGTAGAGCTTCTTGCCGTTCACTTGCGGGAAATTGAGCGTACCAACTTCTTCCACTTTTTTCTGCAAAGCTTTGTAATAAATTGCATGTCCTACTGCTTGCGTACTTGGCGATAAAAAAGTTTTGCGTGGACGTTTGTTTTGATCTTCTATCGTTTGCGAGATTTCTGCAATGGATCGCGCCAGCATTTTATTGCTGTCTAATTGATCGCGACCATTTTCAGCTTGCTGATTCTCTTCTAGCTGTTTTTTATCCAGCACACGTTGCGACTTAAAACGCGTTTCATTGCGCACCTGATCGATCAATTGTTTTTGACGTTCTTCTAACTCTTGAACTTTTCGCTGCGCGACCAAGACACTATCACCATCTTCAGTTCTACGCATATCTGGCAAAGGTGATTTCGCCCGACCTTCATCATTTGCGCCGCCACCGTCCAAATTCACTTGCGCCAATGCTTGCGCCTGCATAGGACGTTTCGCATGTTTGGCATTGACCAAAATGATCTCTAGGCCAGGATCTTCTGCTGGGACAGGCTCCGCTTTGGGCATCACAAAATGCACCATCAACACAATGGTGTGAAACAGTACCGATACAAAGATCGCGGCACTTAAAATCAAATTATCGAGAACTATTTTCACAAATCAAATCCCACGCTACATTTTTTATTCGACCTTACGCGATACCATCTGATTCTACATTTGAATCTAGACCAACATTTTCCGCCACTTCAGCCACCGAATTCGATTCTTTTAGCGTCACCTCATCCGCTCCTTCCGTCGAACTTACGGTTGCGGTGCTGCCGTCAACGCCTACATCTGCCGTCACTTCAGGCTCATCTTCTGGCGCATCTTCTAAATCTTCTTCCGTCAGTGTCGTCAGCATTTCCAGCAAACGCACTTCTATGCTCAGATCCAATTCATCCCAACGGATCACTTCGAGTCTGACTTGCGCCCCGCGTGCCATTTGTGGCATACCGGGCAGACGAATAATCAAGGGGATTTCTAACAAACGCAAGACTTCATCTTTTAATACAACAGCATCGACTTGATGACGATTTTCCTGTCCCAACCAACGCAAACACCAATAGCGTTCCATATTCGTCTGGAAATCACCGTAGGCTGCATAAGCCGCATCAAATCCAGAGACAATGGCAAATAAATCAGCATCTTTTGGTTTGAATGGCGCGACTAAAGCGGCGGTCACACCATGCTGTACGCAAGCAATGATTTGCCATTGGTTGACCAAGTCAGTGTAACGACGCAAGGGCGAAGTACTCCAAGCGTATTGATCAACACCTAAGCCTTGATGTGGTGCAGCATGCGTGACCATGCGCACTTGCATCTTGGCAGCCCAACCACCCGAGCCACCACCCTGCGCACGATAAATACCAGGAATGCCATGATCCGCTAGCAATTTACCCCAAGTGCTATTCGCCAAAATCATCAACTCAGCAACAATCTTATCGAGTGGTGCACCACGCTTACGGCGCACGATGCTGACCACATCATCTTCGACATAAAAATTGAAATCAACACGATTAGTTTGTTCTGGCTTTAAACCAAAGCTTTCGCGTTTCACCATGCGTCCCGCCTCTAATACTTGTGCCCATTTCCACAACAGAGCGATATCGGCTTTATGCGCGTATTCACCAGCGTCATTGGCGAGATTTTCTTCCGTGACTAACGCATCAAGTTCATTATGTCGGAGGTTGGCAGACATAAAAATCGCTTCAACTTTGGTCTCGGTGCTGAGTATGCTCCAGTCCTCAGTATTGACCGTTACGTATAGTGATACCGCTGGACGGGTCTGGCCTTCACCCAAAGTATAAATCTCGACTAGTTCATCCGGCAGCATCGTGATTTTGTCGCCGGGCATATATACGGTTGACATACGAGCACGCGCAATCACATCTAATGCATCGTTGCGCTGTATACCCAAAGCCGGTGCAGCAATATGAATGCCAACCTTGACGGTGTTTGCATCGATAGGCGTAATTGAAAACGCATCATCGATCTCAGTCGTGGTGACATCATCAATCGAAAATGCGCGCACATCAGCCACCGGCAAATCCTCGGGCAAGCTTGGCAGAGGCGTTTGCGGGAATCCTGAACCTTTCGGAAATTGCTCAAGTAAGAATTTAGACAGATGGAAATCTTTAGCGTTTTTCAAACCACCGCTAGCCAACATCAAGCGTGCAGGATTCATTTGCAATGCCGAGCAGGCTTCGACTAAGGCTTTGTATTCGATGCTGTTTTTGTCTGGCTTAAACAAGAGTTGCAAACCCAAAGTCTTGAATTGTTCAGGTAAACGACATTGTTTTAATTCTTCGACATAGGCAACTTGAATAATCGCTTGTTGTTTTTTCTTTTCTATACCCGCCAAGGCCGCCTTCAGCGCCGTTTCGGGTGCGGCTTTATATCGGCCGCGACCTTTTTTATAGAAGTAAAATGGCGCGCTATGCAAGGCATAAATCAAACTAGCCGCTTCAACCGCTTGTGGTGCATGACCAAAATATTCAGCACCTAATTCAGCAAAACCAAACTCTTCTTGTCCCGCAACTTCCCACAAAAACTCCAGATCAATATCTGCAGCCTGTTGCTTGGATTGCTCCAGCAAATCTTGCGGCGTTGGCGTCGTGAATTGCAATAAAACGTCTTTGGCCTTGACCTTGGTACGTTTACCACTGGCGAGTTCTACTTGATAGGCTTCGCCCGCTTGCGATAACACACTACCTGCCTTGAAATCACCAGATTCTTCAAAAAATAAATTCATGCTGTCTGTCTTCTAAAAATTTCCACGTTACTGCGACGTTCTCGAATTTGATCGCACTCGTTAGCGCAAATCCTGTATCGTCGGCAAAAATACTTCTGTCACCAATAACTTCGCGCCATGACGTTTAAATACCGAACGTCGCGCTAGTAAAAATGGGCGACAGTCAATCAAGCCACTTCTTTGTATACGTCGCATCAATGGATGGGTCCAGCCCAAACGCGCATACTGTAACTGTCCACGCTGCACCAGCGGATCATTAAACAAAGTCGTACCTAAAGAGCGATTTCCCAAAGACGCGAACAAGGGCCATTCTTGGGCGTTGGCGGTGAGTGGCACGATGGTATGCGCATACACAACAGCCACATCATCACAACGCAATAAGACTTCGCGCTCTGTCACTTGCTGCGGTCTCGCCAAACCAATTTCGGCAAACTCATCTTGCAGGCACATGGCCCGCCCCTGATACAAACGTTCTACCCGAAACTCCTGACTATGCGCGATTAAGCGTGCCGTGAGTGAAGCGCGATTACGCAGCCAATCAGCCATATATGGCGTGGTTTGAACGCCATTAATATGCTGGTGCCAATGCGCAAACGCTGGCCGGTGCAATCCCCCGTTCAAATTTGACTGTACCAACTTCACAGGCTGATCAGATGAAAAACTATTCTGCATCACAAAACGCCATCACAGTCTGAATATAATCGGCGAACTCACTCACACCATGATCACTACCCTGAATGACGAATTGCTTCGCCCCTGGATAATGCGCAACCATTTCACGCCAATCTAAAACTTCGTCGCCCGTCGCTGCCATTAAAAAATAGCGCTCTGGCCGAGTAATTTTGTCGATAGCAAATTGCTTCAACTCAGCTATGTACTCATGCTTAAACTCAAACGGCGCATCGCTATGAAACGCGGTCGTAACACCCACATATTTTTCTAAATCGCGCGGTGGTTTGACTGCAGGATTCACTAAAATCGCCTTGCAATGATTTTGCTCGGCCAGATAAGTTGCGTAAAAACCACCGAGGGAAGAACCGATTAAAACCAGATTATCCCCACGATATGCATCAATCAATTGCTGCGCCAAGGCTATCGCTTCGGCAGGCGATGCGGGTAATTGAGGACAGATAAATTCATCCGCACGCCCGATAGCAGCAAAGTGCTGCGCCAACAGACGCGCTTTCAATGAGCTGGGAGAGGAACGAAATCCATGCAAATACAAAATCATCGTCGTATCTGCCAGTTTATTCCGAAGCCTGCGTCGAAAACTTTTGCGCTAGTGCATCGAGTATTAACTGATGCACACCACCAAAACCGCCATTACTCATCACCAAGATAGAATCACCAGCTTGTGCCTGATTTACGATATCGGTGACTAAAGCATCCAATTGGTGATGGGCTTTTGCTTTTGCCCCTAAGGACGCAAACGTATCACTCAAATCCCAATGGATCGCGTCTTTACCGTTCTGCGCACCATACACATACACCAGATCCGCTGCATCTAAACTTGCGGGTAAAGCTTGCTTGATCGCACCCATTTTCATGGTATTCGAACGTGGTTCCAGCACGGCCAAGATGCGTGCGGCACCAACTTTCCGGCGCAAGCCTTGCACGGTGGTAGCGATTGCCGTCGGATGATGCGCGAAATCGTCGATCACTTGTATGCCAGCCACTTCGCCACGCACTTCCATGCGACGTTTCACATTAATAAATTCCGACAAAGCAGCAATCGCGATGACAGGCGCAACACCAACATGGCGCGCTGCTGCGACCGCAGCTAAAGCATTCAGACGATTATGGGCACCGTTTAAATTCCAACGCACTGTACCTTGTAATTCAGCTTTGAAATACACCTCGAAATCTTCAGATTCACTTAATTTCAGTGACCACTCAGCCTGCGTATCCAAAGCATCATCGCTAAAAAATTCTTTTTCGCTCCAGCAACCACGTTGTACTACGCGCTCTAAAGTCTGCTCTTTCGCATTCACGATCAAACGGCCAATGCCAGGTACTGTGCGGACTAAATGATGGAACTGCGTTTCAATCGCGGCGACGTCTGGAAAAATATCAGCATGATCAAATTCCAGATTATTCAGAATCGCAGTTTTTGCGTGATAGTGAACAAACTTGCTGCGCTTATCAAAAAACGCAGTGTCATATTCATCGGCTTCAATCACGAAGAAATCTGATTTTTTGCCCACGCCTTCAACCGTATCACCAGAGAGACGTGCCGAGATGCCAAAATTCAAAGGTACGCCACCGATCAAGAAACCCGGTGCATAACCCGCATATTCCAAGATCCAAGCCAGCATCGACGAGGTAGTCGTTTTGCCATGCGTGCCGGCCACTGCCAACACCCATTTGTCGCGCAAAAGTTGCTCACCTATCCATTGTGGCCCGGAGACATACGGCAAGCCGCGATTCAAAATCGCTTCCATTAAGGGATTGCCACGCGAGACCACGTTACCAATTACAAATAAATCCGGTTGCAGTTCAAGCTGTACCGAATCAAAACCTTCGATCAGTTGTATGCCTTGGGATTCCAACTGTGTACTCATGGGCGGATAAACGTTCGCATCACATCCCGTTACTTGATGTCCAGCTTGCTTTGCCAAAACGGCAAGCCCACCCATAAAGGTGCCACAAATACCTAAAATATGAATATGCATAAAATAATGCTAACTTTCCAAGATGCATGATCATGAATGCGGCAAGCTTCTTCCTGCACATCCGATTCAATTTGACCAATTTTTTTCAATTGCCGCAATTCTACCTGAGCTACCTGAAAGACAGGACTAAACCGAATGCGATATGATGCGCAAATGACGAATTTTATTTTTAATGATGGCGACTCTGTTGCCCAAATACGTGATGAAATTGCATCACTGGCGGCAAAATTCATCGCTGAAGAAGGTGCCGAATATGGCGCGGCCAAACGTCGTGCGGTCAAACAATTACTGGGCAATCAAAAATTAAATGGCAATATCCTGCCGGATAATGCACAGATTGAACAAGAAGTCCGCGAGTATCAAGCTTTGTTTTTTGCGGATACGCAACCAGCGCGCTTATTGCACTTACGCCAATTAGCCGCTGTTCTCATGCAGGAATTAGCGCAATTTAATCCTTATGTGATTGGCGCGGTATTCAATGGCACGGCTGGTGAACATTCAGACATTTATCTAC
>DLGN01000352.1 GCA_002482715.1 Oxalobacteraceae bacterium UBA7693 | reverse complement strand
AAAGCGCAAAATATTTTGCGCTTTTTTATTTGTAAAACGAAATCAATAAATCTCTGTTTCGCCAGCTTCGCTCTCCCGATATCGCATCGCAATCTCTCTAAATTCGTCTGTAATCTTTAAGAACACGTCCAGAATATCTGGATCGAAATGACTTCCTCGACCTTTGCGCATAATATCGATCGCTTCTTCATGCGTAAATGCTGGCTTATAAACACGTCTTGAAATTAGCGCATCGTAGACATCCGCAACGGCCATCAGTCGAGCCGAGATGGGTATCGCATCTCCACACAAATTTTCGGGATAACCTGAGCCATCCCACTTTTCTTGATGCGAATAAGTGATCTCGCGGGCAAATCGTAAAAATTCATTACTTTCGCCAAGATAACGTTCGACGGATAAAATCGTCTCACGTCCATAGTTCGTGTGTAATTTCATGACTTCAAATTCTTCTGAAGTCAGCTTACCGGGTTTTAACAGAATGTTATCTGGAATACCGACTTTGCCGATATCATGCAAAGGCGCAGATTTATATAATAATTCAATATTCTCATCGGTTAATTCAGAAGAAAAACGCGGCAAATCTTTCAATTGGCGCGCTAATGCAGCAACATAATTCTGGGTACGACGAATATGATTGCCAGTTTCGTTATCCCGTGTCTCGGCCAGCGATGCCATCGCCATAATGATCGCATCCTGCATCTTCGCCAATTTTCTCGTCCGGTCTTTAACTAAACCTTCTAGATTTTTATTTTGGTCTTGCAGTAAATTACGTGCACGCACTAAATTGAGTTGCGTGGCGACGCGTGCTAACACGATTGGTGGGCTTACAGGTTTGCTGATGTAATCTACAGCGCCCAATTTCAATCCCATTTCTTCATCTGACACTTGACTTTTTGCCGTTAGAAAAATCACTGGTATTTGATTTGTCTGCGGATTTTCTTTTAAGCGCCGACATGTCTCATAACCATCCATCTCAGGCATCATCACATCAAGTAAAATCAAATCGGGACTTGGATCAATCGATGCAATATGCAAAGCCTTTAATCCGTTTGTCGCAATCTTAATTTTGTACTTATCTTTGAGCAGTGCAGAAAGCAACGTTATGTTATCGGGCGTGTCGTCCACAATTAAAATAACTTGCTTCACGTCTTGATCGTGAGCTTCATTCATATTTCACCTTAGAATAAATTAAGCGTTCTATTCGTCATCACCAATTCAAAACATCATCTACCACTATCTAAAATATCTGTGCCACATTATTCAAGACTCAGTCCTATCATATGCGCATTGCCTTTCATAATCGACTGAATCACATCAAAATCGTACTGAGACGCCGCGCGCATAATTTGCTTTTGCACGTCAGAACCAAAAGCAATATTGAGTTCATCGATCGAAGCATTAAGCATGTCCATTGCATCGCCATCAAAATTAGCAATCAGCTTGTAACAGGCACGTAACTTCTCATGCACATTTTCAGTCGATAAGTTTTTATCCATCGAAGAAGAATGCGATTCCCCCGAATCTTGCTCGGACTGAAGACTTTTCTCAATTTCTACAATCGTCGATTGAAGTTGGCGTTCGGCATTGTCTAACAATGCTGTCATTTGTTCGATAGAAGTCAGCCCCTCAATTTGCGACTCAATTCTCGCTGCCAGCAACTGAACATCCGCACCAATTAAACCAGCAACACCTTTGAGTGTATGCGCAATCATCTCTGCTGTTTTGTAATCAGATTCAAGTAAAGCTTCACGCACTTTACTAATCGCAGATCGTTGATCCAGTACAAACAATCTTAGCAATTTGAAGTAAAGCTGACGGTCCCCCATTGTTCGACTTAGTCCAAGCCGCGTATCAACTCCAGCAATGCTTAATGATTTATCGCTGATCGTAGCGCTTGATCCGTTCCGATGCTCATTATTAACCATTACATATGAACTACACCAATCGGCGACGGTTTGATACAACTCACTCGGATTAATCGGTTTTGCCACGTGGGCATTCATTCCAGAATCAAAACATTTTTCACGCTCAATGAGTAATGCGTGTGCAGTCATTGCAATAATTGGCAAATCTTGAAACTGTGGATTTTGACGAATTAATTTAGTCGCTTCATGCCCATCCATTTCAGGCATTTGCACGTCCATTAATACCAAGCCATAATAGTTCGGTTCTGCGGCAAACAAGCGTTCAACGGCAGCGCGTCCATTCACTGCAACGTCAACAACAATCTCTGCCGCCTCAAGTAGCTCTTTGGCGATTTGCTGATTAACCAAATTATCTTCAACTAATAAGACATGCAAGTTCTTGCATTTAAACGCACCATGTAGTGAACTAGATGCATTAAAGTGACGATGAAATGCAAACATATTCACGAGGCAATCAAAAACATTGGAAGAATTAAATGGTTTATCTAGGTAGGCATCGGTAATCGTCGCCTCCTCGCGATAGTTCAGGCTCTCACGCGCGGTAGCGCCAACAAGCGCAATTTTAGGAAGCATGCGTAATGGTGATTGACGAATTTGTGCGATCAATTCTGCGCCATCCATATAGGGCATATGTAAATCTACAAAGATCGCATCAAACTGACGATTTTCTCGTTCTGCCTCATTTAGCACCGTCATCGCTTCTTGACCCGAATAGGTCAAAATACTCCGGATGCCATAATGTGCGAGCTTAGCGCCCAACAACTTTGCGGCATGAGGATGATCATCGACAATCAACATGTTTAACTGATCAAATAACTCGCGTTCGGTTTCTACCAAACTTGCCTCTACTATGCCAAATGGAATTTCAAAACTAACGATCGTGCCTTTACCAAACTCACTTTGCAATGCGATTTCACCAGACATCAAATTCACCATGCCTTTTGAGATCGACAATCCTAGACCGGTGCCGCCGAATTTGCGGGTAGTCGATTCGTCCCCCTGACTAAAAGGCATGAACAACTTAGATGACTGCGACTCGCTCATACCAAGTCCACTGTCCCTCACTTCAAAACGCAAACGCACCTGCTCGGCGTCACTGGCAACCACGCGACATAGCACACAAACTTCACCCTCTTCTGTAAATTTGATCGCGTTATTAATCAAATTGATCAGCACTTGCCCAAGTCGTAGAGGGTCACCTTTCAATCGTTTCGGCACGTTTGTTTCGACATCAAACAAATACTCCAATCCCTTTTGTTCCGCTTTTTCGCTGGTAACAACGGCGACGCTATTAAAAACCTCATCTAAGTCAAATTCAAGCGTTTCAATGTCGAGCTTGCCAGCTTCAATTTTTGAAAAAT
Organism: Oxalobacteraceae bacterium UBA7693; assembly: GCA_002482715.1. Lineage (GTDB taxonomy): Bacteria > Pseudomonadota > Gammaproteobacteria > Burkholderiales > Burkholderiaceae_D > Undibacterium. Next base: position 155 of record DLGN01000352.1, on the reverse strand, counting down.
CTAAAATGTCATTGATAATCCCCATCAATGACAAACCAGCTTTATGGATTTTTTCGACATAATCCTTCTGTTTTACTGACAGCTCGGTCTTCAAAGCGAGATGAGCCATTCCAATAATGGCATTCATCGGTGTCCGGATTTCGTGACTCATGTTC
>DLGN01000420.1:768-2748 GCA_002482715.1 Oxalobacteraceae bacterium UBA7693 | reverse complement strand
CCCGCCTGTGATTTTTTTAAGCGGCCACGGCGATATTCCCTTAGTAGTACGTGTGCTCAAACAAGGTGCGGTTGACTTCTTAGAAAAACCTGCAGACCATCGCAGCTTACTCGATGCCATTAGCCGCGCCATCATCAGCGATGAAAAAGCACGCGCAGGACATCAAGGACAAGCTGGCTTACTGAAAGAAATCGCAGAACTAACACAAAGAGAACGCATGGTTCTGACGGAAATTGTGGCGGGTTATTTAGGGAAGCAAATTGCCGATCACTTATCGATCAGTCCAAAAACAGTAGAAGCACATCGTTTACATATCTGCCAAAAATTAAACGTCAGAACTAGCATGGAATTAGTAGCAAAGCTACGCGATATTCCACCTAGTCTATGGCAGTGAGGGATGAAAAGTCTATGTGATCAACACAATCCCTCAACTACAAATGCAATGTATCAATTCTGAAAACGAACTGAGTCAATAATAAATACGCTAAATAAGCGCACTACAGAAGCGCAACAAATAAGCTGTATCAACTCAGTAAATTAGCATGACAACTAGCTTTAAGGTTCTGCAGCCAAAATGGCATTCGCTTGTTTCGAAGCCTGTTCTAGGTTTTTCTTAATGGCGACTTGAGAGTGCGCATCTTTTTGCCGGTTTACTACCGCAACTATCTTGGCGATGTGCGTACGAAACACCGTTTCTAATTGTGCCCACGCGGTCACTACAGGGTAATGTCTACCCAACTTTACCTGTTGAATAAATTCAGCATAATGTGGGTTTTGCATTAATGATGCATCGTAAACCGCGTCTAATCGCGCCGGCAACATTCCCGACAATTGACTAAACTTCACCTGTGCTTGCCGCGACACAAGGTATCGCAATAACTTCCAAGCCTCTTCTTTGTTTTTTGAAGATTTCATCAAAGCCAAATCAGATCCAGAGAAAAATGTCTGGTTACCTTTGATGCCCGCCGGATACGATGCGACGCCGAAATTTTGCGCAGTAGCCGTGCCCATTTGTCCACCTTTTGCCTTAGGCGTATTCAACATTTTCAACACCCAAGGTCCACTAAAAATAACCGCATATTGATTCATAAAAAAACCAGATTCAATCTGTACCGAGTCTTTTTCCAAGGCCGATAGTGGCACTAAACCTTCATCTGCGAAGCTGGTGTAATAGCTAATGGCCTGCAAAGTTTCTGGCGAAGAAATACTCACTGTCTTACGATCTGGACTTAGAAAATCTCCGCCGGCATTCCAAATCCACGGTGCCAGATTATGCAAAATATCTGAATCACTTTTCCCGGGATAACCTAAAGCTGCGACTTTTTTTCCTTCGAAATTGATACCATTAATTTTTTGCATGGCTTGCTTAAAACTACTCCAATTGGCAAAAGCATCACTCGCTTTCACCCCTGCCTTTTTAAACAGATCAGTACGATAATAAGCAACCCGTGCTCCCGCATACCAAGGGATGGCGAACACTTCCTTTCGATTATGTTGATGCGTTGTCACCCACAAGGCTGGGAAAAAAGCTTTTTCTCCGCCAACTTCATTTTGCTGCACCAAACTAAGCGGTTCAAGCGCATCTTTGGCTGAAATCGCTGCAACCCAAGTGCTACCTAATTCCAGCAAATCCGGCCCCTGCCCTGAATCTGCAGCGGCACTGATTTTGCTCCAAGCGTTCTCCCAATTCAGTACCGTCACATTCACTCGCAAATGTGGATTGCTTGCCAGATAGGGGCGCAATATCTCACGCATATCCTGCTGCGGTTGGGCGGTAGTCGACATTACCCAAATATTCAACTCAGATGATTTGCCCGATGCGATTGCAGTGGCGCTAAGCGTGCTCAACAAAACAAGACCACACAGGCAAGTAAGACTAAGCAAACCCTGTCGCTTCATGGCATTGACTGTATAAATTGAGTGGAATATTTTCATAGAGGTTTAAGCAGACACTAGCGAAAGAAATAACTTGCAGTGTGC
>DLGN01000420.1:0-722 GCA_002482715.1 Oxalobacteraceae bacterium UBA7693 | reverse complement strand
AGTGTGCCCCAAATTCATTTCAAAGGGAATGCGCACCCATGTCACCTAAGTATATTTACCTAGATTAGAAAGTAGTTCTATGCATTGTCGTTTTAGTTTGCCCGGAGTAAATTTCTGCTTGGCACTATTAAGCAAGGCGCATCGATATCGGCAATTGCCCGATGCTGCCTGAGAATTGCATTTCTTCTTCGTATTCTGAAAGTTTGTTTTCTATGTTAAATCCCATCAACACCCTGAAGAATCAAAGGGTGATTTCGATTGACGCGTTTCGTGGCATCACTTTTTTAATCATGATCATCGTCAACGAATTGGCCAGTGTCAATGGCATTTCTATCTGGCTCAAACACATGCCTGCGGATGCCGATGCGATGAGTTTTCCTGATATCGTCTTTCCTGCATTTTTATTTATTGTCGGTATGTCGATTCCCTTTGGTATCAATCACCGTATCGCAAAAGGTGAAAATCGATTCAGTTTAAATCTGCACATCCTATTGCGCGCTGCCGCCTTGATTGTAATGGGTTTATTCATGGTGAACGCAGAGGGAGGCTATCACCAAGCCTCAATGTCAATTTCTATACAACTATGGGCCTTATTATCCTATGTGGCATTCATGTTGATTTGGGGCGTTTATCAATTTAAGCGAGCCATCATCAATCATCTGTTATTAGCAACCGGCATCACGATATTGATCATATTGGCGCTCATTTATCGAGGCGGTGAA
>DLGN01000188.1:3550-4405 GCA_002482715.1 Oxalobacteraceae bacterium UBA7693 | reverse complement strand
TGGATGCCCAGTTTTTCGCGAATATTAGAGTATCTTTATCCTCAGAATTAAATTCATATGGTTTCTTTGGAATCCATTTGCTTTCATAGCCACCAAAAGCAAATGACGATAAAGAAGTTAAAAATACTAAGAATGCCAAAGTCAACTTCATGCCGCATTTCCTAACGTTGAGCTGTGCGGCGGGCCGCAAGCGAATTATACAAAAAATGCAAGTGCATCCGGCCCGTCCGAACGAGTGCCATGTTATGCATAGATTTTCCTCAGAGTCGAAACCGTTGTCTTGTATTCGTTGCCGACAAGCCCCAGCGATTGATGGAACCGAAACCCGGACTTCTTGATTTGCGCTGCATCGAGAGCAGCGCCAGCGTGGTGCTTGGCCACCTCAATGTTGTGCTGTGCGAAGGCAATAATACTGTATGCGGCGCGCCACTTGAAAACATCAATAGGGAACATGAGATCACCGACGCGCTCTTGTAGAACCTCTAGCGCGCCTGAATATTCGGATTCGATACCGGCCGAAGCGACCAAATAGGGATAGTCAACGTATGTTGTGGTCTTCTGCTGCGGCCTCTCGCGTTCAATCGCCAAAATTTCCTTCATAGCCACAAATGCTTGAGTCAAGTCCTTCATTGACCTGTATGCAGTGGCGCGGGCACTGAGAGCGCGAACGTCTTCGAAGTTGCTCTTCTTAGTGGAAAAGTACAAGTCTATTAGTCGTAGCGCGACGTTGGCATGTGTCGGGGCGAGTGTTAACGCTTGAATTACGAGATATTGGTCGCGCTGCGTACGGGAACGACCGAGTTTCGCAAAGAACTCCTGTTCGATCGCAGCACTCCAGTCCTTGTTACGAAACCA
>DLGN01000188.1:0-3524 GCA_002482715.1 Oxalobacteraceae bacterium UBA7693 | reverse complement strand
ATGTGTCTATGCATAACTTGTTTTAAAGTGAAAGAAACCGAAGTTAACACAAACGTATAAATTAAGCAACGCTGTTCTAACTTACTTAAAAGGCTTATGCTTATTACTTCTTTTTTGTTATACTGTATAAATATACAGTATAACAGGGAGAACCTAGATGGAAGCGAAGCAACCTCGTTTGTTAGATCAAGTTCGCGAGAGCATACGCTACAAACATTACAGTCTTGCAACTGAAAAAACCTACGTTTATTGGATTCGTTTTTTCATTCGCTGGTCTGGTCTTAAGCATCCGAAAGACATGGGTGCGCCAGAAGTGGAGGCATTTTTATCCATGCTCGTCGCCGAACGCCATATTTCTCCTTCTACACACCGGCAAGCGTTGAGTGCTCTCCTCTACTTATATAAAGAGGTCCTCAAAATCGAGCTGCCTTGGCTTAACGAAATTGGTCGCCCTAAAGAAAAAAGACATTTGCCTGTCGTCCTCACAAAGCTCGAAGTGCAGCAAGCAATTCAAGTGCTCAACGCTGCCAATCCTACTTTTGGCTTGTTTGCCAAACTCTTGTATGGGACAGGCATGCGTATCATGGAAGCCGCCCGCTTAAGGGTAAAAGATATCGAATTTGATCATGGTGCGATTTTGATTCGTGATGGTAAAGGAGCGAAAGACCGGGTGGTCATGCTGCCACAAAGTCTGGGACCAGCCTTAAAAGAACATTTGGCGCGTTGCCATCCCATATGGGAAATAGATCGTCGAAATGCGCTGCCAGGTGTTGAAATGCCATTTGCACTTGCAAAGAAATATCCTCGCGCTGATCAAAGTTGGGCATGGTTTTGGGTCTTCCCACAGCAAACAGTCTCGACTGACCCTCGCTCTCGTATCGTAAGAAGGCACCACATTTATCCACAAACTTTCCGTCGCGCGTTTCAAGTCGCCTTAAAGAAAAACGCTTGTTTCAAGCCTGCCACGCCCCACACCTTAAGGCATAGTTTCGCAACCCACCTACTACAAAGCGGTTGCGACATCCGTACCGTTCAGGATTTGCTGGGCCACAATGACGTCAGTACCACCATGATTTATACGCATGTATTGAAGATTGCAGGAGGCGTTCGCAGCCCATTGGACAGTCTAGAACCTGATTCCCCCCATCATTTCAAAAAGTAAAATGATTATATGAGTTTGCCTGACAAACCTACAAAACATCCGCTCAATGAACGCTAACTCTCTGATTTTTAAAATAAAACCGCTATTTTCAACTTTCTTCCTTGAAAAAGCCCCACCCCGCCCATATAATTAGCACTCAGCGAGAGAGAGTGCTAACAATGATCTTTGTAAGCTTGTTGGTAGTTTCCTCTAGCAAGATTTTTCTAGCGAAATAAGACTTGAAAAGACTTGTTCTGCTCTTATTTAGTGCGCTGGACGTACTTAGTCGAGCAAAGCTGAGTTGGTTTAAGTCATTTATTTTGCAATTTTATTTACTTTGGTAATCTTACTTTTGTAATTTTTTTAGGAGTTAGTATGAATCTTCGTCCCCTGCACGATCGCATTATCGTTAAACGTTTGGATCAAGAAACAAAAACAGCATCCGGTATCGTTTTGCCTGACGCAGCAGCTGAGAAACCAGATCAAGGTGAAGTACTGGCTGTCGGTAACGGCAAAGTATTGGAAAACGGCACTGTGCGCGCATTAGAAGTGAAAGTTGGCGACCGCGTGTTGTTCGGTAAATATTCTGGTCAAGCTGTCAAAGTTGACGGCAATGAAGTCTTGGTAATGCGCGAGGAAGATGTTTTCGCGATCGTTCAAAAGTAAATAAGGTACGACTAAGCTATTGCGCGACCGAATTTTGAACCTGCGATGCTCATCGTACTAAAGTACGATTGCGCTTCTCGATCCAAACTTCAGTCACTCGCTACGCTTATTCATACCTTCTTAAACAGAATTTTTATGTAATTGCCTTCTGATCTTTTATCTCAAAAGTGCTCACTTGTATTAGTCGAGTTACCGAGATCAGAAATCCAATTCCAAATTTCATCCTTATTCGGAGAATTTTATTATGGCAGCTAAGCAAGTAGTATTTGGCGATGACGCACGTGCAAAAATCGTTAACGGTGTTAACGTTTTGGCTAACGCAGTTAAAGTAACTTTGGGCCCTAAAGGTCGTAACGTAGTTTTGGAGCGTTCATACGGCGCGCCTACAGTGACTAAAGACGGTGTGTCTGTCGCTAAAGAAATCGAACTCAAAGATCGCCTCGAAAACATGGGCGCACAGTTGGTAAAAGAAGTTGCTTCACGCACTTCTGACAACGCTGGTGACGGTACAACGACAGCAACAGTGTTGGCACAAGCAATCGTTCGCGAAGGCTTTAAATATGTTGCTGCTGGTTTCAATCCAACGGATTTGAAACGCGGTATCGACAAGGCAGTTGTTGCTTTGGTAGCGGAAGTAAAAAACATCGCTCGCCCAACAACAACTAACAAAGAAATCGCTCAAGTTGGTTCTATCTCTGCAAACTCCGATCAAAACATCGGTGACATCATTGCTAAAGCAATGGACAAAGTCGGCAAAGAAGGCGTGATCACTGTTGAAGATGGTAAGTCTTTGGAAAACGAATTGGATATCGTTGAAGGTATGCAATTTGACCGTGGCTACTTGTCACCGTACTTCATCAACAATCCAGAAAAACAAGCTGTGATTTTGGATAACCCATTTGTTTTGTTGTACGACAAAAAAGTATCTAACATCCGTGATTTGCTCCCGGTATTGGAACAGGTTGCAAAATCTGGCCGTCCATTGTTGATCATCGCAGAAGACGTCGATGGCGAAGCATTGGCAACTTTGGTGGTGAACAACATCCGTGGCATCTTGAAAACTGCTGCTGTTAAAGCGCCAGGTTTTGGTGATCGTCGTAAAGCGATGTTGGAAGATATCGCGATTTTGACTGGCGGCCAAGTGATTGCAGAAGAAGTTGGTTTGACTTTGGAAAAAGCCACTTTGGATCAATTGGGTCAAGCTAAGCGTATCGAAATCAGCAAAGAAAACACCATCATCATCGACGGTGCAGGTCCTGCTGTTGGTATCGAAAGCCGCGTAAAACAAATCCGCGCACAAATCGAAGAAGCGACATCTGACTACGATAAAGAAAAATTGCAAGAACGCGTTGCCAAGTTGGCTGGCGGTGTTGCAGTGATCAAAGTTGGTGCTGCTACTGAAGTTGAAATGAAAGAGAAAAAAGCACGCGTTGAAGACGCATTGCACGCAACACGTGCAGCGGTTGAAGAAGGCGTTGTTCCTGGCGGTGGCGTTGCATTGCTCCGCGCACGTGCAGCAGCTGGCGTAATCAAAGGCGACAACCCAGATCAAGACGCAGGTATCAAATTAGTTTTGAAAGCAATCGAAGCACCATTGCGTGAAATCGTTGCAAATGCTGGTGGCGAAGCAAGTGTAGTGATCAATGCTGTTGTGAACGGCACTGGCAACTACGGCTTCAATGCAGCAAACGATACCTACGGCGACATGATCGAAATG
>DLGN01000389.1 GCA_002482715.1 Oxalobacteraceae bacterium UBA7693 | reverse complement strand
GCGTCAAACCGCGCATGCCCTGCACTTCGCCCGCTAAGGTGCCACGTGTGAGTGTATCCAAACGCGCGACGACCTGACCGCGTGCATCAATGATGGCAGTGGCACCAGTATTAGTTGATCGCAACATAGGACGCCCAGTTTCCAGACTACGCATTTGGGAAATTTGTAAGTGCTGAGGGATCGCAATTGAATCACCATACCAGGCAAGATTCGAGACATTCAATAAAATATTGGCTGCACCTTGTTTGGTGGCCGACTGCGCACGCAATTGTTGAGCGATCTCTTCCCCAAACAAATCTTCATAACAAATATTTGGCATTACCCATTGATCTTTCACCGCCATAGGCGCTTGCAACACGCCAGGATTTTGATACTCACCTAGTGGAATATGCATCATATCAACGAACCAACGGAAGCCAAATGGAACGTATTCGCCAAAAGGCACAAGATGGTGTTTATCGTATCGGTAAGGCTCTGCACCTAAGCCAATCACGCTATTCGAATATTGATAATTGCCGTCGTCACTGACTACACCGATCATCAAACGACTATTCGTTCGCTGGGCAAATTCTTGTAGTCGTGGCAGGTATGTCGGTGGCAAGCTGGTTACCAATATCGGCAAAGCAGTCTCCGGTACCGCGATCAAATCGGCTGCTTGTGCCGTCATTAAATCAGCGTACATCGCTAAAGTCTCTTCCAGAAAACTAGCATCGAATTTCACGCCCTGATCGATATTCCCTTGCGCCAAACGTACACTAATCGGTTTGCCATTGGCCTCAGTCCAATTAATTTGCTGCAACGCCAAGCCACTACCCACAAGCAATAACAAACTCAGGCTGGCATGGATGCGCGCAGATTGATGCATGATCAACAGCGCGATACACGCAGCCACCAGCATCGCGACGCCAGCTAAGCCATAGACACCCAATACCGGTGCATAGCCCGCCAGCGGACTGACATTGTGTGCATAGCCGATCGACAACCAAGGAAAACCGGTAAACAGATGTCCACGTAAAAATTCTGTCGCGGCCCAGGTAACAGGGAATAGCAGCAATACGCTGAGCGCATCGCTAGTCTTCCATTTTTTACGCAGAAATTGCACCAGAACAAAACAGAATGCAGGAAAAATCGCCATAAAGGCGGCCAAGAGCGACAACGCGATGATACTCAAAGCGAGTGGCATACCACCGTAGCGCGACATGGCTACCACTAACCAACAAACACCAATCACAAAGCTGCCGAAGCCATAACTCCACCCCAGCACCGCCGCCTGTTTCTTATTCCACTCAGGATGCGATATCAACATCGATATCATCACAGCGGCGCTGATTAATTGAATAGGCCAAATGAAAAAAGGCGCGAATGATAAAACATTCATCGCCCCTAACAGCAATGCCACGAGACTAGCCCGTGGCACCGAGAGTTTTTGCAACCAAGAATTCACAGCCAACATGCCAGCTTAATCTTCCGAACTATAGTTAGCACTGCGCTTTTCAACCAATACAATTTGAACCTGACGCGCATCCGCACGCAAAACTTCAAAATGCAATTGACCAATACTGAACTCATCCGCTTTGTGTGGCACACGTTGTAAGTGATTCGTAATAAAGCCACCCACAGTATCGGCATCGGCATCGGTAAATTCGGTACCAATGACTTCGTTAAATTGTTCGATTTCAGTCAAACCTTTTACTCGCCAACGTTTACCGTTGCCCTGATTCTCCAGGACGATGATGTTATCTTCCTCTTCATCGAAATCATATTCATCTTCGATATCGCCTACGATTTGTTCCAATACGTCTTCAATCGTAATCAAACCAGCGACCGCACCATATTCATCGACCACCATCGCCATATGATTACGATTAGCACGGAAATCACGCAATAAAATATTGAGACGTTTTGATTCGGGAATATAAACAACCGGGCGCAGCATCTTGTGTACGTCAAAACTCTCTTCCGCGTAATAACGCAGCAGATCTTTTGCCAGCAAAATACCAACAACTTTATCACGATCACCATCGACGGCTGGGAAGCGGGAATGTGCGGTTTCCAGCACTTCTGGCATCCATTCAGCAATCGGCTTGGACACATCGACCACGTCCATTTGCGAACGAGGCACCATGATGTCACGGGCGGATAAATCGGAGACTTGGAAAACCCCTTCGATCATCGCCAAGGCATCGGCATCGATCAAATTACGTTCTTGCGCGTCGTGCAGAACTTCTAACAGCTCTTCGCGGTTTTCGGGTTCAGGAGAAATTAAGGCGGTCAATCGTTCAAATAATGACCTATGTGGTTTAAGGTCAGATGGTCTGACCTTACTAGAGTGCTCTTGCATAATGGGCTTAACGCCGTTGTTTCAATCCTACAGGATACAACATCTGCGCGCTTTTCCCAAATTTTGCGGGGATTTTATCTGGAAAACGATGCCTCTAAACTGCACACTTAGCCGGAACAACTTTATTTAATCCACCAACTACATCAACAACAATATAAAAATTTAAAATTAATTCAATCACTTAGCGCCTAAAGCTCGCCTAAAATAGATGAATTTATTTCATGCGGGATCAACTGGTAATGCACAGCCTCTCCGTACCTAAATTAATCCATTCTTCAACCCAACCTCGTGGAACTTTGATGTACACAGCGTCTTATTACCTATTGGTGAACCTGATTTGTTTTGTGCTTTTTGCATGGGATAAGTTGGCAGCGCAACGACATCAGACCAGAATTGCGGAAATCACCCTACATCTTTGGACCTTGCTCGGCGGTGCAGCAGGAGCACTAATTGGACAACAATTGTTTAGGCACAAAACGCAAAAAATTTTCTTCACACTACTTATATGGCTAAGTCTGGCACTACATAGCGGTTTGATCATCGCCATCAGCGCATCTTTTTTTGATGTTCATTAGCGCTGCATACCCGTGACAATCTTCCTAAGAAAGCTTAGTAACGCAACACGGTATATGTGGGTGTAGCATTTTTATTTAAGTGAACAAGGATCAATCGATCATATTCGTCATCAGCTACCGCTTTTGCATTTTGCACACCCAAACCTTGTAAGATTTCAAGCAGCGTATTTGAATGACCAACCACCAAAGCATTGCTGTCAGCCGCATTTAACTGAGTCGCTAAACCGCGTGATTCCTTTGCAGCGTAGGACGTTGAACTTATTTTCACTAATTGCGCCAATGGCGCTGCTGTCATTTGCGTACGTTGAAACTCGGTCACATAAATTCGCTTCACATCCGCATCACGCAGAATGTTTGCTAGGCTCATCGCCCGCTTTTTCCCTTGCGCGCTCAACTCAGGATCGCGACTCTCATCGACCTTTTCGGCATGGCGAACGATGAAAATTGTTTGAAACGACCAAGCCTGCGCACTCAATAAGCTTAAGACAATACAAGCAGCCCAATATATCTTTTTCATCGCAAAAACCCCTACTTAAAAATCAGCCAAAAAATAGTGATGATCAAACTTATTCGTTAAATTCCCATTTTTTCCAATTTGCCAAAACGGCATTCGGATACTCAGCGCGGCCACGACTACCGTTATACCTACCCAATGCCAAGTATAAATTGCCGCCTTCCATATCGATGTACATACGTAGAATCGAGCAACCATACCGCAAGTTGGTTTGCATTTGAAATAATTTCTTAGGATCGCCATCACCGATCACACGCGACCAAAACGGCATCACCTGCATATACCCTCTTGCCCCGACAATAGAAACTGCGTATTTTTTAAATCCAGATTCGACCTGCATTAGCCCCAATACCAACCCTGGGTCCAAACCCGCACGCTTCGATTCGTACCATACCGTTTCTAAGAATTCGATGCGCGTTTGTTTGTCTGGCATACGTCGTTTTAATCGATCCGACATTTCGCCGAGCCAATGCAGATACTTAATTCGATCTTCAATTTTCTCGAAAGTTGGCTTTGGTGGACGTGGATCAGCGACCAATTTTGCCAGCGCCAATCGGACAGAATCAGCAATTGCTTCCTCTTTCTGATTTCCCGCCACGGCAAACTGCGACAAGCCGAAGAACACAATAAAAAAACAAACGCGAGTTTGTTTCTTGAATAAACAAACTCGCGTCATTACTACACTCAACAAATTCATGCGTTACTTACTTCGCTTGCAATTTTGCGGTCAAAAACGGGAACATGTCCGCCACCGCGACATTGCTTGCCTCGGCATCACGACGTCCTTTGTATTCCAAATTACCTTCTTTCAAGCCACGATCACCGATCACGACACGATGTGGAACGCCGATCAACTCCCAATCAGCAAACATTGAACCCGGACGCAAATCACGATCATCGAGCAAGACATCAACACCTGCGGCCAATAATTCTGCATACAGTTTTTCTGCTTGCTCTTTCACCGCTGGACTCTTCTCCATACCCATAGGACAAATCACCACTTCAAACGGTGCAATCGCAGTTGGCCAAATGATGCCTTTGTCGTCGAAATTTTGCTCAATCGCTGCACCCAAAATACGCGTGATGCCAATACCGTAGCAACCCATTTGCAATAACTGCGGCTTGCCATTTTCATCGAGGAAAGTCGCTTTCATGGATTCGGAATAGCTGGTTCCCAATTGGAACACATGACCGACTTCGATACCGCGTTGAATTGCTAATACGCCTTTGCCATCTGGTGAAGGATCGCCAGCAACCACATTGCGCAGATCAGCCACCAGTGGTTCCGGCAAATCACGACCCCAGTTCGCACCAGTGAAATGGAAATCTTCTTCATTCGCACCGCAGACAAAATCTGCCATCATCGCAACGGTACGATCTGCAACGACTTTCACCGGCAATTTCGTATTGACTGGGCCGAGGTAACCTGGCTTAGTACCAAAGTGTTCGACGATTTCGTCTTCTGTTGCAAAACGGTAGTTCGCCAAACCAGGCACTTTGCTGGCTTTAATCTCATTCAATTCGTGGTCGCCACGTAACAACAATAACCAGACTTGCTTTGCGACTTTATCTTTCTCTTCAGTCTCTACTGTTAAGACTATCGACTTCACAGTATTGTGTAGAGGAATATTCAAAAGTTCAGCAACATCTTCGCACTTCGCTTTGCCCGGAGTTGCCGTTTTTGTTAATGCTTGTGTTGCTGCTTGACGCCCGCTGAATAAAGACAAGGCCTCCGCCGCTTCCATATTCGCTGCGTAATCGGACGTTGGGCAATACACCAAAGCGTCTTCACCCGTTTCGGCAATCACGTGGAATTCATGCGAACCCGTACCACCAATCGCACCGTTATCCGCCGCGACGGCGCGGAATTGCAAACCGAAGCGATTGAAAATGCGGACATAGGCGTCATACATATTTTGGTAAGACTTTTTCAAACCATCCAGATCGCGATCAAAAGAGTAAGCATCTTTCATCGTGAATTCACGACCACGCATTAAGCCAAAACGTGGACGACGTTCATCACGAAACTTAGTTTGAATATGGTAAAAATTCAGCGGCAATTGGCGATAGGACTTAATTTCTTGACGCGCCACGTCGGTAATCGCTTCTTCGGAAGTCGGTTGAATGATGAAATCACGACCATGACGATCTTTCACGCGCATCAATTCAGCGCCGTATTTTTGCCAGCGACCGGTTTCTTGCCACAACTCAGCTGGTTGCACGACTGGCATCAACATTTCTATCGCACCAGAGCGATCCATCTCTTCACGTACAATTTTTTCAACTTTACGAATGATGCGTAAGCCCATAGGCATGTAGTTATAAATACCAGAGCCGAGACGTTTGATCATCCCGGCGCGCATCATTAATTTGTGACTGACGATTTCAGCGTCGGCTGGAGCTTCTTTTAAAGTGGAAATGAAAAAACGTGTTGCGCGCATAACTAATTTCTTTTCAATAATGGAGGTTTGGAATGACATCAAAATGTTGCCAGCATTGTGCAGCAAAATTCCGGCATAACTCAGACAACGAGCACCATGATTTCTGAAACAACAATACTTGAACTTTTTTGTTGAAGTCCTAGGTTATAATCAACTCAATTTTAAAGGATATGCTGGCTCATGCGCTCACTCTTTGCATTTTTGATGATGGTTTCGACTGCTTAATTGCATTTTTTACGCCCAAACTCGGATTTTCATCGGTATTTTTCGGAAGATTCCAGATTTTCAAGCTTAAAAACTTCGCCCATCAAAATAATGAATGAGCCCTGACCACGTTTGGGAATACTTAACAATTCGTTTAGGGACACATAAAATCTCGCCGATTTATTTCCGTGCGGGCTTTTTTTACGGGCAAGGTTTTAGCATTTGATAAAATGTAAAATGTAAAATGCCAAATGCTCAAGCGCGCCTAAGCGAATGTTAAATAATTCCCAAGAAATAATTGGGGTTATACCATGTTGGATCGTGAAGGCTTCAGGCCTAACGTAGGCATTATTATGCTGAACGCCAATAATGAAGTCTGGTGGGGCAAACGGGTGCGCGAGCATTCTTGGCAGTTTCCACAAGGCGGC
>DLGN01000206.1 GCA_002482715.1 Oxalobacteraceae bacterium UBA7693 | reverse complement strand
AGCTCTACAGAGATGTCGGTGAGTGTTGGATTTGATAATTTAGCAAAGCAAGAGATTACTTTACGCAACGACGAAGTAGACATTCGCATTGAGCTGACTGATCTACCAACAGCATGGCCGGCCACGTTATACATTACCCCAAGCGTTTCTTATATTCCTAAAAATTTAGGAGTGAATGATGATACACGAGAGCTTTCAATGCAAATTAGTGAATTAAGTATTGGCAAGCAAACGATATTCAATCCGCGCTTACTTGAAAAAGAATCTAAGTTTAGTAAGACTCTACCGGGCTTAAACTTAATTGGCTATGCCCGCTCGGAGCATGGCGTTGGCCAATCTTTACGTCAATTTGCAAATGCAGTAGAGGTTGCAGAAATTCCATATGTTGTTATCGACTTCAATCGCAACAATCTCAGTCGCACACAAGATGACAGTTTAGTAAAGCAATTGGCAACTGATGTTACTCATGAAATCAATGTCTTTCATATTAATGCAGATCAAATGCCAGAAGCAGAAATGCAACTCCCGAGCCATTTATTCGGTCGCTACAACATTGGTTTTTGGCATTGGGAATTGCCAGAGATGTTGCCTGAACATCGCTCAGGCTTTAATCAACTCAATGAGGTTTGGGTACCCACAGGTTTTGTGCAAGAAGCAATTGCGAAACACTCTCCAATTCCTGTTATTCGTATGCCACATGCGATTGAATTTTCAATTTCAGATAGCGCCAGCAGAAGTAAATTTGGGCTACCGGAAGCCAAATTCTTATATCTGATGATGTATGATTTTTCTTCTTATCAGGAACGAAAAAATCCACAAGCTAGTGTCGATGCATTTACCCAAGCATTCGGTAAAGAAAACGACCATGTAATCCTAGTGATCAAAACTCAAAATGCACATCACCACGTCAAAGACATGCAAGTCCTGCAAGATCGACTTGCTGGCAGAAAGGATGTTATTTGGATCAATGAAACTTTGAGCAGACAAGAAGTCTATGACCTGCAATCAGTTTGCGATGCACTAATCTCTTTACATCGATCAGAAGGCTATGGATTGGGCCCCGCGGAAGCAATGTATCTGGGCAAACCAGTAAGCGCAACCAACTGGTCTGGCAACACAGAGTTCATGCGCCAAGATAACTCGCTACCTGTCAACTATGAGCTAGTACAGATTCGTAAAGATGTCGGGGTATATAAAGCAGGACAAACTTGGGCTGAGCCTGATGTGTCACATGCTGCAGAACTCATGCAACAACTGGTCAGAGATTCATCTCTATACACAAAAATCTCACTTGCAGCGCGCCAAACCATGCACGAAGAATTTAGCCCGGCTGTCATTGGCAATAGAATTCAGCAGCGCCTACGATTCATTCAAGAGCAAATGATGGACAGTAAGCCCACTTAAAATCAAACGCATATCACTCATTTTGATATTTACTGGGATCAAACAACCTATGGACAATTCAGTGACACCAATTTTAGTGCTGTACTATTCACGTCATGGCGGTACACGTCACCTTGCCCAACTCATCGCACAAGGCATCGACAGTGTTGCTGGCTGCGAGGCGCGCCTTCGTACAGTTCCATCCGTATCCGCGGTCACGGAAGCCACTGAATCACCGATTCCCGCAGATGGTGCTCCCTACGTAGAATTAAGTGATTTTAAAGAGTGCGCTGGCCTTGCACTTGGCTCGCCAACTCGCTTTGGCAATATGGCATCGGCCATGAAATATTTTTGGGATGGCACCGCAGCAGATTGGGTATCAGGCACGCTATGTGGTAAGCCAGCTTGTGTATTCACTTCGACCGGCAGTCTTCACGGTGGCCAAGAATCAACTTTGCTATCCATGATGCTTCCGCTAATGCATCATGGCACGTTGATTTTAGGCTTGCCTTATACATTGCCAGAATTGATGACCACAAAATCTGGTGGTAGCCCGTACGGTGCAAGTCATTGGTCGGGGTTAGACGGCAAATTACCGATTACAGAAGATACTCGCACTCTTGCCATTGCTCTCGGCAAACGTTTAGCAGAGACCACTCTACAACTACAAAAAATATGAATACGCATCAAACTTTGTTTTATCGTCTTGCCTCTAGCAGCTTAATCTGCTTAATTTTGCTTTGTCTTGCATGGGAAATGTGGCTAGCGCCCTACAAACCTAGCGGTTCTATTTGGGCAATTAAAGTTTTACCATTATTATTCCCCTTACGCGGAATATTGCAAAAAAATATTTATACGATGCAATGGTCGTCAATGTTCATTATGTTTTATTTCATCGAAGGCGTAGTGCGTGCGATGAGTGATGTCGATGGCATGTCTCGGGCACTTGCTGGTGTCGAGATTGTACTAAGCGTGGTATTTTTTCTGAGCACCATTTACTACGTAAGACCATTTAAAAAAATCGCCAAGGCCGCTAAGAAACAAGCTGAAACAGAGAGCAAACAAAGCCATTCAACTCAGTAGATCCAACTAACGAATCAACGCATGCAAAACTTTCTGAATCTCTGCAAATCGACCATTGGTGAAGAATTTGTTTTACTCGATGTTGAACAACAAACGCCCTATTTACAAGACTGGCGTCAACGTGCAAGCGGCAAAGCCTTAGCGATTTTAAGACCTGCGAACACTACACAAGTCGCTCAACTGGTGCGTTTGTGCGCAGAGTATCGGGTACCAATTGTGCCTCAAGGCGGCAATACAGGACTGGTAATCGGCAGCATTCCAGATCTCTCCGGTAACGCTGTCGTGATGTCGCTACAACGCCTCAATTCCATACGTCAGATCGATATCGCCAATGGCACTATGACGGTGGATGCTGGTTGTCTGCTGCAAAACATACAAACTGCGGCTGATCAAGTCGATATGCTATTCCCTCTCTCGCTCGCATCGGAAGGCAGTTGCAGCATCGGTGGCAATCTATCGACCAATGCTGGCGGCACTGCTGTTCTACGCTATGGCAACACACGTGAGTTATGTCTAGGATTGGAAGTCGTCACCGCAACAGGTGAAATTTGGAATGGCTTACGCGGTTTACGCAAAGACAATACTGGCTATGATCTACGTGATTTGTACATAGGTGCAGAAGGAACTTTGGGCATCATCACTGGCGCGGTACTAAAACTTTTTCCCAAGCCACGTAGCTTCGGTACCGCCTTCATTAGTCTCCATAGTATCCATCATGCGGTGAGTCTGTTAACGTTAGCCAAGCAGCACTGCCATGCCAACCTGACAGGATTTGAACTCATCAATCGTTTAAGTTTGGAATTGGTTCATCGACACTTTCCGCAATACCAAAGAATTTTTTCTGAACCAAGCAATTTCTATGTGTTGCTAGAACTATCTGGCTACGATCAAGAAGATAGTACGCATCAACAGCTAGAACAATTAATCACCGCGGCGATTGAGGCCGACCTCATCCTCGATGCAATCATCGCGACGTCTATCGCACAAGCAAAAAACTGTTGGGCATTGCGCGAATCAATTTCGTCTGCGCAAGCAAAAGAAGGCAAGAATATCAAACACGATATTTCACTCCCCATTTCAGTGATTGCTCATTTTGTTGATGATGCCAGCAACAGTCTAGAGCAATCATTTGCTGGCTGTCGCATGGTCACTTTTGGCCACCTGGGAGATGGCAATTTGCATTTCAATGTTTCGCCACCAATTGGCAATCAAGATGATGACTTTTTACATCATCAAGCAGAAATCAATCGCATCGTTCACGACAAAACAGACCAATACAAGGGTTCGATCTCCGCTGAACATGGCATTGGCACACTCAAAAAACAAGAATTGCTACGTTATAAGTCTCCAATTGAACTGCAACTCATGCGCACCATCAAGCTCGCACTAGATCCAAATAACATCATGAATCCGGGGAAAATTTTATAGGAGCGTATATGAAATTCTTAGTCACTGTTTTGACTTTACTTTTGCAATCAACAATCGTTCTAGCCGATACTCCAGCATTTAAATGCCAAGAAAATGGTAAAACAATATTCAGCCAACATCCGTGTAAAACTGGAATATCAACTGCGATTGAGATCAAAACAATTGCGCCTTCAGCGGAAGATCAGATCTCAGCACAAAAAGCGCACAAGCAAAGAATGTCGGCGATTGGAAAATTAGAAAAAACTCGAGAACGTGACGACGCCAAACATGAAGCAATCAATCGCAGACTCGCCAACAAAGCCGCTGCAGCAAGAAAACGTTGCGAAGCGCAACAATTGCAAACCAAGTGGGCAAAAGAAGATTTAAAAAATACGCAGCCCAAAGGCGAGATGAAGGCACAACAAAAACTCAAACGAGCACAAGAACGTGCTGACTTGGTCTGCAAAGATACCTAGAAAGTACAAGCCTGACGCAAACTCAAGCACTGCATCGGCAAGCAAAGGCGCTCTCTTAAATCGAATGACGATACTTACATAAGCGATTAATTAAACGCCAATCCCGACAGCAAAAAAATGGATTATCAACAAAAGTTAATAATCCATTTTGAGAATCCATTTGGTGCGTCGGGAGGGGTTCGAACCCCCGACCCATGCCTTAGAAGGGCATTGCTCTATCCAACTGAGCTACCGACGCACACGTATTTTTAGTCGTTCAAAACTACGATAACGAGCTAAAAATCAGAAGGCTGAATATTACAGTGTATCGCTGCTAACATCAAGAATGATTCCCCTAAAATAGAGAATTTAGCTGATGCAATTAGCTAAGCGACGTGCCATTTTATTCGCCATTTCCGCGTCAGATGTTTCCACCATCACGCGAATTAGGGGTTCGGTTCCTGATGCACGTATCAATACACGTCCCTGCCCTGCCAATTCTTTTTCTACTTGTGCTTTTTCTGTTACCAACGCGGCGTTGCTCTGCCAATCAAATCCTGGCGTCACACGCACATTAATTAACACCTGAGGAAACAATGTGAGGTTTTCAAAACATTGGTCTAAAGATTTTCCATTACGCTTCAATGCAGATAACACTTGTAATGCAGAGACGATACCGTCACCGGTGGTATGTTTATCTAAACAGAGTAAATGTCCCGACCCTTCGCCACCCAGCAGCCAACCTTGCTGTTGCATTTGCTCCAAGACATAACGATCACCAACTTTGGCACGAATAAAACCAACGCCTAACTCTTTGAACGCGAGCTCCACCGCCATATTGGTCATCAAAGTGCCGACTGCACCAGCAACCGGACCGATCGCCATACGATCTAAAACCATCAAATAAAGAAGTTGGTCACCGTCGTAAATTTTGCCGTTTTTATCGACCATCACAAGACGATCTGCATCACCATCTAGGGCAATACCTAAATCAGCATGATTTGCGCGTACAGCTAATGCCAAAGCCTCTGGCGCTGTCGCACCAACTGCATCATTAATATTAAAACCATTCGGATTATTTCCAATCGAAATAACCTCTGCCCCTAACTCATGAAATACATGCGGCGCAATATCATAGGCAGCACCATGCGCACAATCGACGACAATTTTTAAACCACGTAAATCCAGTTCACTTGGATAAGTGCTCTTGCAAAATTCGATGTAACGGCCACGCGCATCCTCGATACGGCGCACCCTGCCGAGAGCTGCCGGCTGGGCACAGGTCATGGGTTGATCGATACCGGCCTCGATGGCCGCTTCGACGTCATCCGGCAGTTTTGTGCCTTGCGCCGAGAAGAACTTGATCCCATTGTCGTAGTACGGATTGTGCGAGGCAGAGATGACGATACCCGCCTGCAGACGCAAGGCGCGGGTCAGATAGGCGACGGCGGGCGTCGGCAGCGGCCCGACCAGACAGACCTCGACACCTGCAGACGAAAAACCGGCCTCCAGCGCCGATTCAAGCATGTAGCCGGACAGACGGGTATCCTTGCCGATCAGCACAGCCGGCGTATCGCCGGCCGGCATGCCGCCTTGGTCAAGCAACGCCTTCCCGGCCGAGTAGCCGAGGCGCATCACGAAATCAGGCGTGATCGGCGCTTGACCTACCCGCCCCCGAACTCCATCGGTACCGAAGTATTTTCTGCTCATTGCTGACTCCCTTGTTCGATCGCAGCCCAGACTGCCAAGGCATCACGGGTTGCTGCCACATCATGCACGCGCAATATTTTCGCACCTTTCTGCGCGGCGAGCAGTGCTGCCGCGACGCTAGCCGCCAGTCGCTGATCCACCGGACGCCCGGTAATCGTCCCAAGCATGGTTTTTCGCGAAACGCCGACGAGAACAGGAAAATCCGGACCAAATGCTACGGTCAGTGCCCTAAATAGAGCCAAATTGTGATCCAGCGTCTTGCCGAAACCAAAACCGGGATCAATGACCAGCCGATCATCAGCAATCCCGGCCTCCCGACATCTGGCGACGGCGCTCCGCAGAAAAGCGCCGACCTCGGTGACGACGTCGGCGTAGACGGGCGCCTGCTGCATCGTGCCCGGCTCGCCCTTCATATGCATGACGCAGACAGCGCAATCGCTACCAGCTACGGCCGCCAGGGCATCCGGATCGGCCATGCCAGTGATGTCATTGATCATCGTCGCCCCGGCCGCCAGCGCCGCCCGCATGACCGCCGGCTTGTAGGTATCCACCGAAACCGGGATGCCCCAGGTGGTAATTTCGCGCAGTACCGGCAACAGGCGACGCAACTCCTCGTCCTCAGGCGTTGGAATGGCGCCAGGACGGGACGATTCGGCACCGATATCCAGGATATCCGAACCGGCCTCGAACTGCTGCCGGGCATGGAAGATGGCGCGATTGACGTCGCCGACCAGACCGTCGCCGGAAAACGAATCCGGGGTCAGATTGACGATGCCCATCACCAATGGACGATCAAGGGAGAGCCGGAATTGGCCGCAGCGTAGATTTGTCATTTCAGAAAAACAAAAGGCCGGGAGCAGGCTCCCGGCCATTACAAGATTCGGATCATCAGGCCGGCGCAGTGGCGCTCGGCTCTGCTCCCGGCGGCGTGTCGCTCGGCGTGCCAGAGCGTGGCAAGCCCTGCGACGGCTTGGGCTGGCGCGGCGGCTTGCCGGCCATGATGTCGTCGATCTGGTCGGCGTCGATGGTTTCCCATTCAAGCAAGGCCTTGGTCATCGCCTCGACTTTATCGCGATTGTCATCGAGCAACTGGCGCGCCAAGGCGTACTGCTGGTCGATGATGCGGCGGATTTCTGCATCGACCTTCTGCATCGTCGCTTCGGAAACGTTCTTGTGTTGGGTCACCGAGCGGCCAAGGAAGACTTCACCGTCGTTTTCACCATACACCATCACGCCGAGATCGGACATGCCGTAGCGGGTAACCATGTCACGCGCCATCGCGGTCGCCCGTTCGAAGTCATTCGAAGCGCCGGTCGTCATCTGGTTCATGAACAGTTCTTCGGCGATGCGACCGCCGAAGAGCACCGCAATACGGCTCATCAGGTATTCGCGATCGTAGGCGTAGCGGTCCTGCTCCGGCAGTTGCATGGTCAGGCCGAGCGCGCGACCACGCGGAATGATCGTGACCTTGTGCACCGGATCGGACTTGGGCACCAACTTGGCAACAACGGCATGACCGGACTCGTGGTAGGCGCCGTTCATCTTCTCATCCTCGGTCATCACCATGCTGCGGCGCTCGGCGCCCATCATGATCTTGTCCTTGGCCATCTCGAAGTCGTCCATATCGACCAGGCGCTTGTTGCGGCGAGCGGCAAACAGCGCCGCCTCATTGACCAGGTTGGCCAGATCGGCGCCGGAGAAGCCGGGCGTG
>DLGN01000266.1:4467-4810 GCA_002482715.1 Oxalobacteraceae bacterium UBA7693 | reverse complement strand
TCGTGACTCATGTTCGCCAAGAATAAGGATTTAGCCTCTGTCGTTTCTTCAGCATGACGACGTGCCAATTCTGAGACCTTCAATTCATTCTGCATTTGCAAAGTTTGCAAACGCATTTGCTCATCCATGCTTGCTTTGAGTTGAGACTCCAGTAGTTTTCTTTGCGTTAAATCTGACACGAAGGACAAAGTCGCTGGTTGACCTTCCCATTCAATTAATACTGAGGAGATTTCAACCCAGATAAGCTGTTTACTATAACGATGTTGCAATCGGATCTGATAGTACTGTTCCACAGGTTCGCCGAGTAGGCGACGATTATGGCGCTCGACAACG
This sequence comes from Oxalobacteraceae bacterium UBA7693, assembly GCA_002482715.1. Lineage (GTDB taxonomy): Bacteria > Pseudomonadota > Gammaproteobacteria > Burkholderiales > Burkholderiaceae_D > Undibacterium. The sequence continues at coordinate 4,477 of DLGN01000266.1, read as the reverse complement.
ACAGGCACAT
>DLGN01000266.1:0-4440 GCA_002482715.1 Oxalobacteraceae bacterium UBA7693 | reverse complement strand
GTCCATATAGATCGAGGAGGTAAATTGCATGCCAATCAATTCATCATGCGAATGTCCAGTTAATGACTGGATCATGCGATTTGCAAAAGCGATTTTTGCGTTTTGCACCACTACAATGCCTTCAGTGACGTTATCAATTAAAAGCCGATAGTTGTACTCTGATTTATGCAAATCATCTTCTAATTGGCGGCGAGCTGAGATGTCCATCACAACCCAAACGGTTCCGTAAGACAAATCATTTTTATTGACAGCACGCCCGGAAAACTGCACCCAAAATAAGCTTCCATCACTACGGCGCATCTTTAGCTCAGTCTCAAAAGCCTCGCCACGCAACACCGCCTGACTAACCGCGGCACCACTTTCCAGATAACTTTCACGCGACTCATAAAATGGCTCTAAAGAAGCACCAAGTACCTGCTCTCTTTCCACATCAAAAATCTGACATAAAGGCGTATTCACCCATTGCACACGCCCCTGACTATTGAGAAAAATCATACCAACGATGGAATTTTCCAAAATAGTTTCGCGTTCAGTCAGCATCCGCTGTAGTTCATCAGCAAGCGTCTTACGCTCTATCGTCATCAGCTCATTCATACGACGATCATGTTCTGCTTCTTTGAATTCCCCACGAATTTTTAAACTCTCAACTTGAATCTTGCTCGCATTTTCTTGCAATCGAAGGTACAAAGTTTGATGTCGCTTTTGTTCTTGGTATGCTTCCTTCCAACGACCTAGTTCTGCGTAAATCTCTGAGAGTTCATTAATCGCACATAGCGGTAAATGGTTATAACCACTATCGCCAATTTCATCGATTGCGTTTCTTAGCTGTGTTATCGCTTGATCGTATTGTCCAAATTGCCGATGCAAATATCCACTCACCCACCAAATGTAAGGCTTAAGATGTCTATCCTCAATCGCGTCCATTGAAGCTAAAGCGTTCTCGCTGAAATTCATGGCATCAGACAAATGTCCACGCATCGCCAAAGTATAGGCGGCCACTGAGAGATAAAACGAACGGTAGGAATTAATATATACAGTATGAATGTGATCATTCTCGATGTACTGAGCAATCACCTTATAAGCTTCATCGACCTTACCTAATGCAATCTTACATAAGGCCAGCATGGTAGAGCTAAATGGCAACAACCATTTTTCAGAAGATGAAGGCGCTACATCACAAGCAATTTGCAAAAATTCTTCCGCATCAATAGGATTTCCAGTGACATATAACACCTCACCAAGATTGGCTGCAATTTGCGCAATCCGACTAGCGGAATCAATTTTTCTTGCTTCATCTAATGCACGATAAAAAAATCTGATTGCCTCTAAAGTCTGACCACGTTCCTGACAAAGAATAGCAACAATATTGAGTGCCAGAATGAGTAAGCGAGGTGGAACTAAATCGAGTTTAGGTAGTAGTTTTTGTTCTGATAATTCAGAAGCGATCTTCACTTGTCCAAGCTTTCGATACACGATAACCAAACCAGTGTCGGCAAGAAAAACACCTTCAGACAAATCATGTTCGGAAAACCAGGCAGACAGTCGCCGAAATGAATCAACCGATTGCTCAAGATTATTTTGAAAATAGTCAGCAAAAGCAAAAATAATATCTGCTGCGGCTAGTAACAAAACATCATCGGCTGCGCGTCCATCCTTCCGCATTTTATGCGCGATTGCACAACCATCAGGAATGGAATCTCTAAGAATATCCAGACCATCCAAGGTTTGCCCAACCCAACTGTTCTTAGTATGAAGAGAAATTCCGTGCATAGCCCGATTAAGTCATTAAGGAAAACTTGCGATCGATTCTATCTTGAAAGAAGCAATAAATACATTGATCACACCAGCAAGATCGAAATTTCAGAAATAAGAAATCTCCAATACAACATTCGATTGACATTTAACTACGCATTCCGCTGAACAAGTAGCTAAAAAGTACCCACACCGACTCAAGCTGGCATATAGTTCAATTGCTTTTTCATTTTATGAAATGACAGAAAGCTCAAGCAGAAATTTGATAACATGTGTCGAATTTCAAGATAGCAGCTGTTAATATCAAACCAGATAAACTTCACTTTCCAGAATAAATTGCACATTGATCCTACTATTAAGAGAATTCTGTTGGCCGAAGATGACGACTTCAACCAGGAGATTGCGGCGGAATTATTAAGCCAACGTGGATATGAGCTCACCGCGACGAATAATGGTCAGCAACTACTCGCCGAACTACTCGCCAAGCCAATTGGATTTTATCCTTTGATACTGATGGATATCGAGATGCCAGTGATGGATGGTTACCAAGCAACTCAAGAGATTCGGAAAAATTCTTTATTCGAACACATTCCTATCGTTGCCTTAACTGCGCATCATTCAGAAGCGACAAGAACGCGTTGCCGGGAAGTTGGTATGCAAGACTTCATCAGTAAACCTTTCGACCCTGAAGTCCTATATGAGAAATTGGAAAAATGGTTAGGCAACAAAGGCAATAGTGAATTCGACATAGCGAGCAACGCAATTCCTCACGAAAGTAAATATCCGCTTCTACCAAAATTGGAACACATCGATACGGAACGTGGCTTCCAACTTTCTGGAAGCAATCAACAACTCTACCTACAATTACTGAAGCGCTTTGCCGAAACTCAGCCAACTACCGTGAATCAGTTAACGTATGCTGCCACATCTGAAGTATCTACTGAAAACTTTAAACGCTTAATTCACACCACAAAAAGTATCTGCGCCACGATAGGCGCAAGTAACACAGCAAGCAGATTCGAAGAACTAGAAAACTTATTGAGAGACGCAGCCGTCAATCATCTTACGAGTGAATTAAGTAACTATCTCGATGAAGCTAAGATGTCTTTAGAACACTCTATTGCAGAAGTGCGCCACTATTTACACACGCAAGAAAAAACAGTAGTAACAAGCACTCAACAAACAAGCGCGTTAATCGATCTACATGCTCTTTCAGAGCAGTTTATTGTCCTACTTCAAGCGGCCGACACTGAGCCGATTGATTTTTTTCAAAGGTACAAAGCTGACTTGATGATGGCCTTGAGCACATCGACATTTGCTGCATTATCTGATGCTGTTTCTGAGTATGATTTTGACAAAGCGATTCTTCTGATGAGCAATGCTGACCATGCAGATAATGCAAGCAATGAGATTAAAGGGAATAAAATTCCCAATAAAGAATCAAATTAAAAACCCAATTTAATAACATGGGCGAGGAAAAATATATTTATGACGCACCGCAATAATTTTAGCGTTATACTAGGCTCATCTTGTCCATTGCTAGAATCCAAAAAATCAATGCAATAGGAAAGCAATTCCGTCAACAACTGGGAAAATGCGAACATGCTTTATCAATTTCATGAATTAAATCGCTCTTTTTTGACACCTCTCACCAAATGGGCAGAGGCATCATCAAAATTATTTGCGAATCCTATCTCTCCGCTAGCATATACCCCGTATTCGCAGAGAATGGCCGCTGCTTACGAGTTGGTATATCGTCTTGGTAAAGAATATGAAAAACCACAGTTCAACATTCAATCAACCAAGATCGCAGACGAGACGATTGAAATCATTGAAGAGATAGCGCTCGCAAAACCATTTTGTAAGCTGATTAATTTCAAGAAAAATTCTACCGACGGTAAACGTAAAGCCAACAAGCTTCAACAACCAAAAGTATTGATCGTTGCACCATTATCTGGTCACCATGCGACCCTGTTACGTGACACCGTTCGAAGTTTATTGCCTACGCATGATGTGTATATTACCGACTGGATCGATGCAAGAATGGTACCGCTTTCGGCTGGGCCATTTCACTTGCACGACTACATCTACTATGTACAAGAATTCATTCGTCACCTAGCTCCAGACCTGCACGTTATTTCAGTTTGTCAGCCGACTGTTCCCGTATTAGCCGCAATTTCCTTGATGGCAAGTGAGAATGATCCTGCATTGCCAAAAACAATGACGATGATGGGTGGACCAATTGATCCGCGCAAATCACCAACGCAGGTCAATACACTGGCAACCGAGAAGAAATTTTCTTGGTTTGAAAACTCCGTCATTTACAATGTTCCTGCCAATTACCCTGGTTTCGGACGCAAAGTTTATCCAGGCTTTTTACAGCACGCCGGATTTGTCGCAATGAATCCGGACCGTCATGCACAAAGTCATTGGGACTTTTATCAACACCTGATTCAAGGTGACGATGAATCAGCTGAACAGCATCGAAAATTCTACGATGAATACAATGCCGTATTAGATTTGCCGGCAGAGTATTATCTCGAAACGATCAAAACAGTTTTCCAAGAATTTAGTTTACCGCGCGGCACATGGGATGTGCAAGGAAAGCTAGTCCGCCCGCAAGATATCAAAACAGTCGCACTATTTACCGTTGAAGGTGAGCTTGACGATATTTCAGGTGCTGGCTAG
>DLGN01000267.1:293-15987 GCA_002482715.1 Oxalobacteraceae bacterium UBA7693 | reverse complement strand
CTAAGCGCTGCCCTGCTTCCCAACGACAGAATGGATCACTATCATGCGCTAGCAAATGTGCCAATTGCTCGTCGCTATAATCTATTTCCAAGATCACTGGAGCAGAGAAATTGCGCAGGATGGACGGCGTGACTTCACGATCAATATTCGCAAACACGAAACTCTGCTGCCATTCTTTCAATTCCAAAACCTTGGTCGTACTGCTCGCAGAGTCTCCTTGCAATTGCAAGGCCACATCGTTTCCTTCAGCGTCAATCAATCCAACTGCCACGGGAATATGGAAAGGCAATTTCTTAGTCTGTCCCGCTGTCTTAGGGCAGGATTGGCTCAGCGTCAATGTATAGGTTTTAGCAGCTGCGTCGTAACTAGCTTGCGCTTTAACACGTGGCGTACCAGCCTGACTATACCAACGCTCAAACTGTTTCAAATCACGCCCATTTGCATCTGCCATCGCGGCACGGAAATCATCACAAGTCACCGCTTGTCCGTCGTGTCTTTGGAAATACAAATCCATGCCCTTGCGGAATCCATCATGCCCCAGCAGCGTGTAATACATACGCACGACTTCTGAACCTTTTTCGTACACGGTCACCGTGTAAAAATTATTGATCTCGACAAAAGAATCTGGACGTACTGGATGCGCCATTGGACCTGCGTCTTCCGAGAATTGCAATTGCCGTAGCACGCGCACATCTTCAATCCGCTTGACCGCGCGACCCGTTTCGTTACCAACTAAATCACCAGAAAACTCTTGATCACGAAATACCGTCAAACCTTCTTTCAAAGACAATTGAAACCAGTCGCGGCATGTCACACGATTGCCAGTCCAGTTGTGAAAGTATTCATGTCCAACCACCGATTCAATGCCAGCGTAATCGCTATCGGTAGCAACGCGAGAATTCGCCAACACGTACTTGGTGTTGAAAATATTCAAGCCCTTGTTTTCCATCGCGCCCATATTGAAATCGCTGGTGGCAACGATCATGAAACGATCGAGATCCAGTTCTAACCCAAAGCGTTCTTCATCCCAGCGTATGCTGTTTTTCAACGAGTCCATCGCATGTTGGGTTTTATCGAGATTGCCCTCTTCTACCCACACTTGCAATAAAACTCTACGACCCGATTTGAGTTTGTATTTTTCTTCTTGGCAAACCAACTTACCAGCAACTAAAGCGAATAAATACGATGGCTTTTTGAATGGATCTTCCCACTTAGCATAATGACGACCATCACCGAGATCACCTTGCTCAATCAAATTGCCATTCGACAGCAATACCGGATACAGCTTTTTATCACCGCGTAACATCACGGTATAACTCGCCATCACATCAGGGCGATCTGGGAAGTAAGTAATCTTGCGGAAACCTTCTGCTTCACATTGGGTGAAGAAATTGCCGTTGGAAACGTAGAGGCCAGACATCGTGGTATTTTTGTCGGCGGCGATCGCTGTTTCAATTTCCAGCGTGGCTTGGTCTGGCGCATTACTGATGACCAAACGTTCTTTCGTCACGGTGTAAGCTGATTTTTTCAGACTCACACCGTTCATGCGCAATTGCAGCAACTTGATATCTTCGCCAAACAAAACCAAATCTTTTTCCGCACTGTCATGATTGCGGCGCATCGTAATGCGCGTTGCGACATGGGTACGTTGTGGATGCAAGTCGAAACCCATTTCTACAGTATCGACCCAAAAGCCAGGAGCGATGTAATCTTTACGATAGATAGTAACTGGTGTGCCTACTTGCATGTCTTGCGCTGGTTTTCGCATAAATTTTACCCAAATCAATAGAAGCAACTGCCGAAAGTGGTGTTATTCGCCAAATTAAGAATTGTAAGTCGCTATTTTACCAAGCACAGGCACTGATAGGCAGTTAATGCAAAAATTTGCCGCTTATTACTCATCGTTAGCGACAGTATTCGGCGTTAAAGCAAAGGCTTCAATAAAGGCTGAAGCAAAGATTCAAAACAGAACAATTTCTTAGACAGATTCATTGTCTCAAAGTGGTATGCAAACCGTTTCAGTAATACCTGCGTTAACTAATCATGCAGACTTTCATGTGAATCCAGATCATGATAGAGTCATAACAATAAACATAGTCCACACAGTTCTAGTATCATCAAGCAATACCGGAGGCAATCATCATGAAAAAATTTACAGCGGGCTTACTATTATCGAGTGCTTTTTTGCTCACAGGATGTGCGAGCACTTTTACCAGTCACATCAAAACAGTTAACCAACTACCTGAAGCCCTTCAGGATAAATCCTATACCTTGACTGAACATCCAGAACAAGCAAAAGAACCCGAGTATCTACACGCTACCGAAGACATCAAGGCACGCCTGCAGGAATTAGGCTTTAGTGAAGTTGCATCCGAAAAGGCAACACTAAAAGTCAGCCTACAATTAATATCGATTCCAGGAAACGTACATGTTTCTTCTTTGTATGGGCCCGTAAGCTATATTGTCACGCCGTCTGGCCTAGTAATTCCTATGGGTGGTTTTAATACGCGTCACTTATATTCCGGCTTTCTGCGTTATCCTTATCCTATGGGAGTACGCTCCGTATTTTATCCGCGTTACATTCGACCAATCTATTCACCTTTCGCATTTGGCCGCATGTATGATCCTTTTTATGGATCCCAATTAGAAGCGCGCCAATATTTTGATCACGGAATAGAAGTCAGTATCAATGACGCAAAAACCGGAAAACTACTTTATGCCGTCACTGCAAAAACCAATCAGGCAGATGAAAACATCGATCCATATATTGCACTACTGGTAGAAAGTGCTTTACGCGAGTTTCCAAATAAAACTGGTGAAAGCAAGGTCGAGATCGAATTAGAAAAGTAAATCACCTCAATCAAATAAATAAGCCCCAAACTTCACAGATTGGGGCTTGATTACATATTCGGCGAGATCAGCAGAATCACTTCAACATCACACCGCCAAATCCTTCAGCGCAAAACTCAAAGCACGATCAACGAGGGAATTGGCTAAAATAGTACTGACAGCACCAGCACGATATTTCGCCTCTAAGTCTGCCAAAGAAATAGAAAAAGCCTGATCACCTTGGCGGCTAGCAAAAATAAAACTACTCCGCTTTGGACTAATCCACGCCAATTTGTAACGCGTAAGCTGTTCAGCATCCTCATTAAATGCTAACCACATCCCACGTTCCAAAGCTGCTACTTCTTTGTTTGCTTCATCTTCTTCTTGCGTATTTTTTCCATGAACAAAACGTTCTAAACGACGATTACTCGCACGTTGCGCAATATTGACCGCAATCTCCAATTGCCGACGTGGTGACAATTCCAATGGCGCTCTCGCCATTGCAGCATGGCGTTCAGCCAGCTTAGAGAAAAACAAGACGCGATCGGGTTCATCCCAACGAATCGCATTTAACCATGCATTTAACAAAGTCAACATCGCGGGCAGTTTCGCAATCAACTCTTTACGTTCGTCAGGACTGTTTTTCGGTTTAAGACTCCAGATCAAATCATCCATGGTCTTTAAGGCATTTTCTAGGGCGTGCGGTTTTTCTTCTTTTACACTATGCGCGATGGTTAATATGCGTATCCATTGCTCTTCCAGAAAAACTTCTAAGAAGCCTGCGACTTCGCCAGTCTCAACCCGAATCGCCACATCATGCTCAGCAAATTCCCTAGCAACACGCATTTTTTCTTCGCTCAGCGCGGTTTGCACAGGTTGACTGATTGCCGCCTGCGCTTTAGATTCTTCTTCTTTCAAATAAGACTCTAAATCAGAAACAACATCAGAAAACAGATCTATATGTTCATCAAATTCGGACTGGACGCGCTCGATTACATCGCCAATCACCCCCAGCAGAGGATCAGAACCACTCGATTCGGAATCCATTAACATTCCTGAGTTACCCAAAATATCTAACAAAGTACGCGCCGGATGTGATTCTCTAAAAAAGAAATCGCGGTCAGACAATGCTACCCGGACAATCGGAATTTGCAATTGTGCGATCATATTTTTCACATCATTGCCCAAACTCTGATCAGCAAAAATATAATCAAAAATACGCGCTAATAATTCGATAGTATTACGTTCAAGTAAACTCAATTTTTGCGCAGATGGTGAATGCAGAACCTTGTGCAAACGTGATTTTAATTGTGTGGTGCTGATTTCTTGCTGCGCGTAACGGACTTGCATTTCACGCAAGTCTTCAAAGAATTGTTGGTCAATCGTCGCTTTGTCCGCGTGATCTTCCTCTGCGTCATGATCTAGTTGATTCGTTAGTGTGTCACTCACCATCGCCAGACTGCTCAATCCATGATCAGGATCGGTATAAGGCAATTCAATTTGTCCAGAAAAAACGCGTGTTAATTTATCTTGTAAATAAGGATCAAGGCTAAAAAATTTCTGTACTGGTAAATAAGTGGTACTGCCAGTTGAGGCATCTGATGCATCATCACCATCTGGACGAATTCCACGCGCCATCAGCTCTTGATTAATCTCGTCTAAAATCGGATTTAATTGCAAGAAAACCGCTGGTTGCAACAAGCGTAAAATTAACAAATGCGAGGCTGGGTTTGGATCTAGTTCCATCCATGCCTGATGCACGGCCTTCACGAAAATCTCAGGTCGAAAAGGATTTTGTGACACATCAATTGGCATCCGATACAAAATTCGTCCAATCAACGTGTTGAGCATTACCAAAGGCTCGGCATTCAACACTTCTAGCGCGTGACTAGCATTGCGCAACAAAATTTTGCCTTCCATCTCTTCGTAAGTTTGCGCAGTATTGTCTAAATACTGTTGATCCTTCTTCACACGTTTTCTGGTGTTAAAGACACTAACCTCTTTACTTAAAGCGGCATTAATCTGACCAGCGACCAAGCGATAAAATGTTGTGTTATTGCGCTTGATTAATTGATGCGCCTCTAAACTCAGCTTCGCCTCTTCAGGTCGTACCGCTTGATCCGACAGTTTAAATAATTGATCGGCCAATCGATTGGATAAGGCTTCCAACTGCGAAGACACAAGATTGGTCGCTAAAGGCACCATACTTTGTAAAATCAACAAGCGCGAGGCACTCGATGATTCCGCTTTTCTCCCTTCAGGCGTAAGCACACTTGCCGCACTACTTTTGGCTGAACTTGCAACAACAGGGCTGAGTGGAATGTTATCCATGGCTTCATCAAATTAGTAAATCGGAGACGACAATTCTGCACTAGGCTGTATGGTAAGCCTCGGTCGCGAAGGTGATAGCAACGATAAGCGCAACCGCAAATAAGAGTATCAACAATAAGCGACCAAACTTAGGGCTGCCGTCATCTTCTGTCCGTGGATCATTATTTTCTGTCGGATTTTCTTGTGTCATAAACTTTCTTTACTTTCTAGAAACACATAAGCAACGATATGTCGAATGCTTGAGTATATGTTGTTTTCAATCAATTCGACTAGTCGTTGCCGCTTTTCATCAGAAGAAAATCATAGTTTCTTCAGGTCTATTGATTCAGCATGATACTTAGATTGTTTTATAAAAGCGCCAGCACAAACAAGTAGTCTATTTACATTAGTCTATTTACGACTCAATAAATACATACCAAAAATCACCAAGCTTGCGCCAGCGAACTGCCAGATAGTAATCACTTCATTTAAGAAAATATAACCCAAAATCAAAGTGGAAACTGGACCTATCATGCCCGCTTGCGATGCTTTTGGTGCTCCAATCTTTTGCACTGCAAACATCGTCAAAAACACCGGAAACACAGTACATGCGATCGCATTGACAAGAGATAAAGACAGGACGGGCCAAGTTTGTATCAACAAATCAACTGGTCGCAGCAACAAAAACTGCAAAATACAAGCTGCGCTAGAAATACACATCGCATACGAAACTAAACGCAAGGAACCAATCCGCGCCACCATTTCACCTGACTGAATCAAATAGCTAGCATAGGCAATCGCAGAGCCAAGTACTAAACCAGCGCCGAGCACTACTTGCTGCCCATGAAAAGACAAATCATGCATAAACACCAGCACAATGCCTGCATAAGCAATGCCTAGTGAAAGATATTCGATGGGTCGAATCTGGCGCTTAAACCACCACACATGAATCAACAAAACAAAGGATGGTGTCAGGAATAAAATCAATCGCTCAAGTCCGGCCGAAATGTATTGCAAGCCTAGAAAATCCAGAAAACTAGATAGGTAATATCCAACTAAACCTAAGCCAAACAAACGCCATCGATCAAGTGCCGAAAGCGGCAGGTGCTTGCGGCTTTGCCACCAAGCGATTGCAGCAAAAATTGGTAGGGAAAATAACATCCGAAAGGCAATTACCGTGACAGCATCAAGGCGATAACCATACAAAAGTTTTGCGACAATCGCTTTTGCAGAGAAGAGAATGGCTCCGGCGATTGCTAAACTGAGACCGATCAGCTGATTATTTCTATCGAGATGGACTGACTGCAAAAGTATGCTCCTGAAATTTAGTACGAGTTGCCATTACCATTAAGCTTAAGAAAACTACAGCAGCGCAGACAAAGCAAAACGATAACGCTAATGAAAATGATGGCGATGAATATTAGCTAAATTGGCAGAAGAATTTCAAACTGTGCACCACCAAATTCTGACTGAGCGATAGTAATGCTACCACCGTGCAGAATCACGATTTGCTTAACGATCGATAAGCCGAGGCCAAATCCACCAGTAGCCCGGTCGCGGCTACGGTCTAAACGATAAAACGGTTCAAAAATCTTTTCTCTGTCTGCTTCGGGAATGCCAGCACCATCATCTTCAATCAAGATAACAAATACATTGGATCTCTGCAGCATGGTGAATCTGATTTTCCGTTCAGCATACTTAAACGCATTCTTCAATAAATTTTGAATTGCGCGTATCAACAAACGTTGATCAGCGTGAATCTGCGCACTACTCACATTGAACACTTGCTGCAAGTCTATGTTGTCTGGCATAGGCGGCAAATGTTGCAAACAACTGTCCATTAGTTCTTTGGGATCGAGCAGAATTTTATTCAGCTGCCCTTGTGCATCAAGCTTCGCCATATTTAATAGCTCAGAAACTAAGGTGTTAAGTTCACCTAAATCAGATTGCATAGCCTGTATTCTGAGTCGGTGTTTTTCTCTTTCAGAATGCATTTCTGCACTATCTTGCAATATTTCTAGCGCAAATTCTAAACGGGCAATTGGCGTTCTGATTTCATGCGAAACCGAATGCAAAAGATTCTTTTGAGAGTTAATCAATTGTTCGATGCGACCCGCCATCTGATTAATTTGTTGCGCCAAAGGATAAATACTGGCTTTGCTTGAAGTATCAGCGCGTACCGACAACTCGCCTTCGCCAATCGCTGTTGTCACTTGTGATAATGCCTGAATATCACGCCAATGCGCTCTCGACCAAAATGCAATCGGAATCAACAGCACGAAAGCAACAATCACAAACCGAACAATCTCTAGCTGAATGTTAAACCAGTAATCAATCGGCAAATTCTGTACATATAAAACATCTTCATCACTGCCAATATATCGTTCGCCGTCCAAATCAACTCGTCGAAACAATGCACGGTTCGCGGCATCAATCACGACTCTGCCGTTTTGCAATTTCTTAATTTGACCACGATCTACTTTTTCAAGCGCTTGAGCCAATGGGATCAATTCAAAATGAACCTGGGAGACTTCCCTTACTTTGTTTAAGCGTGCCAGCCACTCGTCCGTCGCGGCCTTATCAATGTATTGCTCGATCAAGAAGATCTGCGGCGCAGCTTGACGCTCTGCATTTTTTTCAATTGGATCACCAAACATCCAAGTAATCGCGGCATACACCAACACCGTGGAGAATGCGATAGAAAGTAAAACCGGAATTAAAAATCGCAAAAAGAGGCGATTCACGAATGGCCTCGATGACGATGATCAAATCTAATTTTATTGCAAAAACACCACATAATTTTTCTCCTCGCTGACTATTTTATAAGAATGCATAGATCAAATACGAGGTTTTTACAGAAATTCCTTGGTTTTGCTCACATTTCCATACTTTGTACAAATTGACGACAAATTAAACTTAATTCAAGGAAGACTTGAATTTGAATCAATTTTAAGATGTGAACACTGAGTATAAAAATTTTAAAACCGCCTGCGTCGGCATCTATCTAACCCATTTGGTACAAAGGAATTTCGTATGTCTGCCTTAATTTCTCGTCTCTGTGCAGTATCGTTAGTCGCCAGCCTAAGCGCCTGTGGCGGTGATGGTAGCGTTAAACAACAAGATTCGGCAAAAATTGCACCACCAATTGCGAACAACGAATTTTTGAATTTGGTCAAAGACGCAAGCTGTGCGAATTTCAGGAATCGTCTATTCATCGTCGATCAAAAATACGTATTGTGGGATAAAGCGGGAAGCTGCGCAGATGCTTCTTACGCACAAAGTTTATATGGCAATACCGTACAATCGCTACTCTGCACTCATGCCGATTCGATCGCCGGCCCACGCACTAGTTGCACTGATACCTCAGCAGAAAGTTTATTTAAAACGATGATTCAAAATCTCGATAAAGCAGATCTTGGCTTGGGTACTGGACATCAGGTACAAAGTTTGACCATTCCTAACTCAGCATCAAATGTCATCGCAATTAAAGGATTGCCTTCACCGCTCTATCGGGGCAGCAATCCCCAAAACACAGTGATTAAGGACCAACAAAGCTGGAATAGCTTCTTAACGGCAGCGAATTTCTCACAAGGTATCAGTTTATTGACACCCGATTTCAATTCGAAAATGGTCTTGGTCAATTTCTTTAAAGCAGCAAACAACTGCAGCATTACACGCTTCTTAAAACTGAGTTCAGATGGCCAAAAACTGATTGCTAATTACTTTCAAGAAGAAAGAATTGCGATTACCAACTGCGATCCAGGGAGCCAGACAGCAAGTACTCCTATGCACATGGTTGAAGCACCTAAGATTGGCTTACCCGTGGAGTTCACCGATGTCAGTAAATCTCTAGTGATGCCACAAAAGAGTATCACTGGCGTTAACTCTGGCATTCAAGATGCTCGCACACTGGTCATTAAAGATCAGGCGACTTGGAACAATATTTGGCAAGCACATAACCGTGAGAGCGACGCATCACAAGCACAAGTTGACTTCTCTAAGAAAATGCTAGTTGCTGTATTTCTCGGCACACGTGGATCAGGTTGCTACAGAATTGCCAATTTACGCATCTGGCGTAACGCTGGCAAATTAGCAGTCACCTATTATGAGACCGAACCAGGTCCACAGGACGTATGCACCGCCATGATCACAACGCCCTACTACATCGTTGAAGTTGACCTGAGTAATGAACCGGTGGAATTCAACTCGGTTAAGGCACCTGTGGACTTATTATTCTAAACAAACAAAGCTTAATCTCATTTTTCTATGATTCAGAATTGAAATTCAACCCTGAAATTATTTCTCAATTGTAAAATGCTGAAGGGTATAAATCATTTTTTGCAATTTTGAAAATTCACGATGAAGAAAATAACCAGCTTTCTAATCGCTGCATGTACGTTTAGCCATGTAGCATACGCGCAAAGCCCAGCACAGAATCTGATGCCAGATGGCAGCCATGATATGTATTTGGGCTTAGGTGTCTTATCGCGTCCATTGTATGAAGGTGCCGCCAGTTCAAAACGCGTTGCAGTACCCGTCTTACAAATGCAATGGAGCAATGGACTTTTTGTGGCGGGAATGAGTGCAGGCTTACATATGTCAAATCAGTATGGACATGAGTTCGGCCCTATCATCATGCTTGAACCTAGCCGAACTCCCGATGGCACGTCCAATACGATACAGTCGCCAGCATATGGCCAGTCTAGCGTGGTTGGACCTGGCTTAGAACAAAAATATCTCCAACAAAATAACCGTCTAATAGGTATGGAAAATATCCGTACGCGATTATTAGCGGGAGGATTTTACAACTTTCATGTTAGTAACAACTTGTGCAATGCCAATACGCTGGTATTTGGTGCTGGCAATAATCGACAAGGAATAAGGCTGAGCTCTGATCTTCGATACCACTTCAAAGACATTGCTCGTCATCACCAGCTGATCGTTGGCGTCGGCTTGAATCTAGTTAACAAAGCGTATGCGGATAGTTATTTTGGCGTCAGCGAAATTGAAGCTGGACGAAGCATTAATCCGCCATTTGAATCGCGTGCCGGTATTAAAAATATTCACGCCGAAGCTTTTTGGAATTGGAATCTAAATGCATCTTGGTTAATTACCTCAAAGCTCAGTTTAAGCCAATTAGTAGGAAACGCTAGTAAGAGCCCGTTAGTGGAACGTAAGACNNTCTATGTATCAACTGCACTGGCTTATCGTTTTTAGATTAAAAGAATAGTTTTCCATCTCAACCACTTATAAGCACACTAGCACATCGTGAAACTCCGTAACGCACTCTTCGCTCTTCTCACACTGACTTTTGCACACCATGCATTAGCGCAGTCTGCTGGCGAAGCAATACGTACAAAAGATGCTGAATGGATGAGCTATCGGGATGCCTATAAAACGATGCTTTGGTTTGAAAAATATAGCAAAGCAAAAAATCTCATTCAACTCCAATTACAAGTTGTACCAACGGATAAGTCGCTTTCAATTGATCAGCTCAAATTACACATTCTAGGAAAAACGACTCACCTTGACTTACCACTTGATGCACTCGGGCGTGCTTCCCTGCCTTTATTAAAAGCCGCTTATGATGACAATGCAGAGCTCGTCATTAATCAAAAAGAAGGACAGGCAGGATTTCGTTTTAGAACTAGTATTAATCTAAGAGCAGATGGCATTTATGAACTAGCGGATCTTCGCGCCGCCTGTGAGCAAACTTTAGGCTATCAAGCGTATATTGATCCCTCGGCGTATCGTGGAAAACGTTGCATTGGTGTGCGATTCGCGTTTGCTAAAAAAGATGCAGCCGCCACAGTAGAATTTAAATACTTAACGCAAAGTACCAATCTGGCTTTGACGGAAAATTCAGGTTTATGGCCAGATAGCCCACATCATTTCAAAACCAGCAATGTGATCTTTGGCGCCCCCGGTAATGTTCCTGCATTTACCCAAGCAAGTCCCAAAATAGAAAAAGGGCAGATACACACACGTACCAGCCCTTTAGCGATCATTGCGTTGATCGAATAAACGATCACGTATTTCTTGAGATTTACTCCCATGCAGAGGGAGAAAACAAATAGCCTTCGCCCCACACCGTTTTAATTTTCTCAGAATTTTGATCATCGAAACGACGGCGCAAACGTGAAATCAAGTTGTCGATACTACGATCTAGTCCGTCAAATTCAATACCCCGCATTTTCTTCAAGATATCATCACGCGATAATACCTTCCCCGGTGATTCAACCAACACCATCAATAATTTAAACTCGGTGTTAGAAAGATCAACTACTTGCTGACGCCAATGTACCAGACGATCACTACGGGAAATCGTTAATGCGCCGAATTGCAATGTATCAATATCTGCAGCATTACTGACATTAGCAGCACCTGGAATACGTCGAACCAGCGCTCGCAAGCGCGCCAGCAAAATTCTTGGTTGTACTGGCTTACTGACAAAATCATCAGCACCTTGCTCAAGTGCAGAAACCTCATCATATGAGTCTTCACGAGCGGTCAGGATTAAGATCGGCGCGCGGCTTATTTCACGAATCTGACGGCATACCACCATGCCATCTAAACCCGGCAACATCAGATCTAACACGACCATGTCTGGCGAGGTCGATTGGAAATGTGCCAAAGCCAAATCCCCGCGTGACACCAAATCCACGGCAAATTCATAGGCTTGTAAATATTCGATAATTAAACTGGCGAGGCGTTCATCGTCCTCAACTAACATGACACGAAACATAGGCGTTCTCCTTCACTGCATTGTATAAGGACTAAACGCCAACGGCAATCCTCTGCGAGAAAAGAAGTCGCTGAATGAACTACATTAGGAGGGAAAGACAAGCATCGCTTCAATATGGCTTTAATCTAGCTCAGCAATAGCAGATCTAAAAAAACTAGTTACCAATATGACCAAGCCCATCGAAGACGAACGCCGCTAAAACTAACCTGGAATTGCTACAGCTCGCAATGGAAATTGTACGCAGAATTTACTACCAACATTAACGCTTGATTCAATCATCAATTGCGCGTCATGACGAATCAGCACATGTTTCACAATCGCTAATCCCAGTCCGGTTCCTTGGGTCTCTCGAGAACGACTTTTATCGACGCGATAAAAGCGTTCGGTTAAACGTGATATGTGTTCTTGACTGATGCCAATTCCATTATCTTGCACCACACACTTTGGTCCTTGTGACGTATTTTTCCAGATCAACTTAATTTCGCCATGCTCTGGTGTATAACGCACCGCATTCGTCACCAAGTTGCTGATCGCACTGCGGATTTCATCACTGCTTCCCTGGATGTCAGGACCATCGAACTCCAAGCTAATTTGATGCCTGCCGGCAGACAAAGCTTGCGCTTCCTGGCAAATGTGGCGCAGCATTAAATGCATATCGATATGTTCTGTACGAACTTTAAATTCCGTGGATTCAAGGCGACTTAAGGTCAGCATATCTTCCACCAAGCGTTGCATACGCTCGCCCTGCTCTATCATCAACTTGACATGCGAAGAACGAATGGATACTTCCATATCTGGTTGCATAGACGCAATCTCTAGGAAGCCATTAATAACGGTTAATGGTGTGCGCAACTCATGCGAAGCGTTTGCAATAAAATCCCGACGCATCATATCAATTCGCTCTGATTCGGTAATGTCATGCGTGACCAAAATTTGACGGCGATTTTCAAAAGGAATCACATGCACAATCAATTTTCTATCGCGCAATGATAATGTGAGCGGTGTCTCATAGCGACCAAGAATAATGTAATCAATAAATTCAGGCGTACGAACCAAATTCGTTACACGCATTCCTTTGTCTCTCGACAAATCCAAGCCCAGGTGATGTTCAGCGATAGGATTACACCATTCCAAAAACATCACGTCATCCATAATCACCAAACCATCTGGCAATAAAGTCATCGCTTGTCGAAAACGTGCCAGCCATTCAGCTAATTCAGACTGATTCTTTTCATCGCCACGACGAAGCTTATATAAGCGTGAAAAAATTTCTGTCCACGCCCCCCAACCATCAGGCAGGCGCGCGCTATTTGGATTATCCAGCCAGTCGGACAAATTAAGTAGATATTGCAATTGCACGACGATCAAAGCAATCATACTAAATAGCGCTAATACCAAGCCTGTCACCACGCCGAAAAAATAAGTAGCGACGGCAGACAAGGCCAGAATGATCGTCATTCGGACAGCGGCTGAAATCCAAAAAACAAGATGTGGGCGCATTATTGAGTGATTCAAAATGAGTGACTGAGAAAGAATATCTCAGTCATGATAAGACAAGCGGTAACAAAACTATAGAATTAATAGCGATTACTTTTCTGACAGCATGTAACCAACACTACGGATCGTTTTGATTAATCCTTCCGCGTTCTTCAAAACCTTGCGTAAACGAAGCACATGTACATCAACAGTACGTTCTTCGATCACCACGTGGTCCCCCCAAACCTTATCCAGTAATTGACTGCGTGAGAATACCCGTTCAGGGTGTGCCATGAAGAATTTCAATAACTTGTACTCTGCATGTCCAATCTCAATTTTCTTATCGTCAATTTTGACTGTGCAACTGACCGGGTCTAAATGCACATTGGCGATCACCAAGCTAGTTTGCGCATGCTCAGGACTCTTACGACGCAACATCGCTTTGATACGAGCCGTCAATTCACGCGGTGAGAATGGCTTGGTGATGTAATCATCGGCACCATGGTCGAGACCTGAAATCTTATCTTCTTCCATGCTTTTTGCGGTCAACATAATAACCGGCATCTCATTGAAGTTACGATCAGAGCGGATTCTAGATAGCAGGCGCAGACCGCTTTGATCTGGCAACATCCAATCGAGCAAAATTAACTGTGGCGTGCGATGCTGCAGAAATTCCCAAGCTTCTGCCGTATTTCCAACAGCGACGGTACTCCATCCTGCTGCACGCAAAGTAAAACTAATCAACTCACTAATCGCAGGCTCATCTTCTACGATCAATATCGTGGTTTTATCAACTGACATAGGGCTTTATTATTTTATTTGTTTCATTAATCGAGATTGTGCGCGGTGCGCCTAAGAGTCTCGCAACGCTCGCACTCGCATGAGTTCCAATAAACTGGGACGCATGCGAGTCTGAGAACAAGCCTCAACCTGAATTAAGCTTGAGGTAAATTTTTCTCTTGCGAATTTTTCTCTTGCTTGCTAGCGACGTAGTCAGAATGACGGATATCGCGTCCTTCAACGATGTAGATCGTGTGTTCAGCAATATTTTTTGCATGATCGCCGATCCGTTCAATCGCTTTTGCTACCCATAAAGCATCAAGTGCAAAAGAAATCGTGCCTGGATCTTCCATCATAAACGTAATCAAATTACGCATGATCGAGCGGAAATCGCTGTCGATAATTTCATCAAATGCGATTAATTGCACAGCTTTAGCATCGTCATGACGCGCGAATGCATCCAGAGATTGATGCAGCATCTGCCCAACGCTATTGGCTAAAACGCGTACAGTTTCATAACCACTGAACATCGCATTACTACGATTTTTATGCATCATCTCTTGCGCGATACGCGCAATTTTTGTTGATTCGTCACCGATACGCTCCAAGTCGGTAATCACTTTACCGGTTGCCATCACAGTGCGTAAATCGTTAGCCGCTGGTTGACGTTTGACGATTAAGTGACTGCACATATCGTCCAGCATGACTTCTAGACGATTGACTTCTTCGTCCGATTTAACAACCGCTGCCGCATGTTCGCTATTGCCGGTGCGATAGCAAGACATCGCATCCTGAAAATGATTTTCAACTAAGCCGCCCATTAATAACACTTGGGAACGGATTGCTTCTAAATCGTGATTGTACTGACTCGATGAATGTTCGCCTGTCATAGTAGCTCCTGAATTCTGATTGATCGTCAATGGTATCTGCAAAGTGTTCGCTACAATTAGCCAAAACGCCCGGTAATGTAATCTTGGGTTTCTTTGCGCACTGGGTTCATAAAGATATTATCGGTCTCACCAAATTCGACCAACTCGCCCAAATACATATAGGCGGTGTAATCGGAGCAACGTGCCGCTTGTTGCATATTGTGCGTGACGATCGCGATCGTATAATCTTCTTTCAACTCATTAATCAGTTCTTCAATTTTCACGGTAGAAATCGGATCAAGCGCCGAAGTTGGTTCATCTAGCAGCAACACTTCTGGTTTAACAGCAACACCTCGCGCAATACACAAACGTTGTTGCTGACCACCTGACAAACTAAGACCACTAGTACTTAATTTATCTTTGACTTCGTTCCATAACGCCGCTTTCTTCAAAGACCATTCGACGCGCTCATCCATCTCGCCTTTAGAAAGATTTTCGTACAAGCGAACACCAAAAGCGATATTGTCATAGACCGACATTGGGAAAGGCGTTGGTTTTTGAAATACCATGCCAACCTTAGCGCGTAACAAATTTATGTCATGCCCAGGCAATAAAATATTTTGACCGTTGTAGATAATTTCACCGACCGCTTTTTGACCAGGGTACAGGTCATACATGCGATTAA
>DLGN01000267.1:0-234 GCA_002482715.1 Oxalobacteraceae bacterium UBA7693 | reverse complement strand
CGGTGACCTTTTTATCGTAGACTTTCAAATTCACATCTTGCAAACTACGATTACTTCCATAGTAAAAATTTAAGCCCTTAGTTTCGATACAGGCTTTCGACTCAACAGCGACTGGTTTTGTATTTGGAATCATGATCTTAGGCTCTAAATTATTTATGCACTTTTTGTGCGAATACAGTACGTGACAGAATGTTCAATGCCAATACACTAAAGGTCACCAACAATGCACCTGTC
>DLGN01000269.1 GCA_002482715.1 Oxalobacteraceae bacterium UBA7693 | reverse complement strand
CGATGCGGTTCATCGCAATCGCCAAAGTCGCGTGGGCTTCTGTACTGATAGAGCCCATCGACATCGCGCCAGTGGCAAAGCGTTTGACGATCTCTTTGGCTGGTTCAACCTGATCCAAAGGAATCGCTTTACTTGCATCAATCTTGAACTCAAACAAGCCACGCAAGGTCATGTGACGCTTAGACTGATCGTTGATGATCTGTGCGTATTCTTTGTAGGAATTAAAATTGTTTGAACGTGTGGAATGCTGGAGTTTCGCAATCGAATCTGGCGTCCACATGTGGTCTTCACCACGAATACGGAAGGCATATTCGCCACCCGCATCGAGTGCATTCGCTAAGACTGGGTCATTGCCGAACGCGGCTGTATGTAAGCGCAAGGCTTCTTCCGCGACTTCAAACACGCCTATACCTTCAACATTCGAGGCTGTGCCTTTGAAGTATTTGTCGACCAAAGATTTATTCAAACCAACGGCTTCAAAAATCTGTGCGCCGCAGTAAGACATGTAAGTCGAGATGCCCATTTTCGACATGACTTTATGCAAGCCTTTGCCGATGGCTTTGGTGTAGTTGTAGATGGCTTTTTCTGCGTCGACATCTTTCAACTTAGTCGCCATATCGGCGAGTGTCTGCATCGCTAAGTAAGGATGAACGGCTTCTGCACCATAGCCTGCCAACAAGGCAAAGTGATGTGTTTCACGTGCCGAGCCAGTTTCAACGACCAAACCTGTCGTAGTACGCAAACCCTTGCTAACCAAATGTTGATGCACGGTTGAAGTCGCCAACAAAGCCGGAATCGCGACAAAGTTTGCATCCATCTTGCGATCGGTGATGATCATGATGTTGTGACCGGACTTCACCGCGTCGACAACTTCTGCACAGATCGATGCCAAGCGTGCTTCGATACCGTCTTTACCCCATGCAACTGGGTAGCAAATATCGAGTTCGTAGGATTTGAATTTACCGCCAGTGTTCGCGCTGATGTTGCGCAGTTTTGCGATATCGGCGAAATCTAAAACTGGTTGCGACACTTCCAAACGCATCGGTGGATTGATGTTATTCGTGTCGAGCAAGTTTGGTTTTGGGCCGATGAAAGACACCAAGGACATCACCATCGCTTCGCGTATCGGATCGATCGGTGGATTCGTCACCTGCGCGAATAATTGTTTGAAGTAGTTATATAGTGGTTTGAGCTTATTCGACATCACCGCTAAGGATGAGTCGTTACCCATAGAGCCAATTGCTTCTTCACCCGATACAGCCATTGGCTCCATCAAGAATTTGATGTCTTCCTGTGTGTAACCGAATGCTTGCTGACGGTCTAATAAAGAAGCCGCTTCTGGCGTATTGTCTTCTTCACCTTTGAGTGAATTGAGTTTAATACGCACAGAATTAATCCATTGCTTGTAAGGCTTCGCATTGGAATAGGTGTCTTTGATTTCTTTGTCGTCGATGATGCGACCTGCTTCCAAGTCGATCAGGAACATCTTACCTGGTTGCAGACGCCATTTTTTGATGATGCGCGCTTCTGGAAT
Organism: Oxalobacteraceae bacterium UBA7693; assembly: GCA_002482715.1. GTDB lineage: Bacteria > Pseudomonadota > Gammaproteobacteria > Burkholderiales > Burkholderiaceae_D > Undibacterium. The sequence goes on along the minus strand of DLGN01000269.1, from coordinate 2,984 downwards.
CGGCAATACGCCAGATTCGGACGCCATCACAACAAGGTCATCGTCAGTGATGATGTAACGCGCAGGTCGCAAACCATTGCGATCCAAAGTACCGCCGATTTGGCGACCATCGGTAAATGCCATCGCCGCTGGACCATCCCATGGCTCCATCATCGCTGCATGGTATTCGTAAAAGGCACGACGGTTGTCATCCATCATGGTGTGATTTTCCCAAGCTTCTGGAATCATCATCATCATCGCTTGGGCAATGGGATAACCCGCCATCACCAAGAGTTCGAGAGCGTTATCAAAACTCGCGGTATCGGATTGGCCTTCAAAAATCAAAGGATAGAGTTTTTGCAAATCGTCGCCCAACACCGCAGACTTCATTACACCTTCACGGGCACGCATCCAGTTGAAGTTACCTTTGACGGTATTGATCTCGCCATTGTGCGCAATCATGCGATATGGGTGAGCCAATGGCCATTCTGGGAACGTATTGGTTGAGAAGCGTTGATGCACCAGAGCCAAAGCTGAGACGCAACGCTCGTCTTGTAAATCTTTGTAGTAGACGCCGACTTGATCCGCCAACAGCAAACCTTTGTAGACGATCGTACGCGCCGACATCGACGGCACGAAATATTCTTTACCATGCAAGAGGTGCAAAGCCTCAATCGCATGCACAGCGGATTTACGGATCACATAGAGTTTGCGTTCCAGCGCATCGGTGACCATGATGTCAGGACCGCGACCGATGAAGATCTGACGAATCACTGGCTCTTTTTCACGCACGGTCGGCGACATCGGCATTTCGCGGTCAACCGGCACATCACGCCAGCCCAATACAACTTGGCCTTCCGCACGCACCGCACGTTCGATCTCTTGTTCGCACGCCAAACGTGAAGCATGTTCCTTAGGCAAAAAGATCATGCCCACGCCATATTCACCTGGCGGCGGCAATTCGACGCCCTGCTTCGCCATTTCCTCGCGATAGTACTGATCCGGAATTTGAATCAAAACACCCGCACCGTCACCCATCAAGGCATCAGCACCGACCGCACCCCGGTGGTCGAGATTTTTCAGAATCAACAAGCCTTGTTCAACGATGGCATGCGTCTTCTTACCCTTGATATGCGCAATAAAACCGACACCACAGGCGTCTTTTTCGTTACTTGGATCGTATAAACCTTGTGCTTGCATAGCTTTCCCCTACTCTGCGTGATACCGAAGTACCTCAATCTACTTGCTGAACAATCCCAAATAAAGTTTTGGAAATCACCCAATCGACAATAAAAAAATCAAACTTGGACTCAAGAATAGTGCAGCGCAAAAGATTTCACAACAAGAATAAATAGGGTCAGAGTTTATAAAAACTGGTCTTATTTTCTGATATTTTTTATTGGGGACGGAGTAGATATTTGAACTAGTTGAGGACGCTATGAAACAGACGATGGTGACGAGGTGCTAGCGTTAAATCATGCGAGAAGTGGTCATGAAGGAGAAAAGTTGTTGGACGAAGTATTGGCACGTGCGACCCATTCATTGGGAGGACAAAAGAGATCAAATATGCACGACTCTCAGGTTCCCTCTGTTATACCTGTTCCGATACAGATACAACAAAAAAGAGCAATGCGTGGTGCGGGTTTTGAGAGGTTTGGAGCTTTGTTGATGAAAATTTAAGAATGTGTTAACGTCGGTTTTTTTCACTTTAAAACAAGTTAGACACCACAGGAGCTCCAATGACCAAGCATCAGACGTCTGACTCAGATCGCAACTTCCGGCAAGCGTTTGAAGCATGCTCGGTCTTGCCCGGTGAGTTCAACCATTTGGCTCACCTGCGCCTCGCGTATGTGTACTTGGCAGAAAACGAACTAGAGGTTGCACAAGACAAGTTCCGCTACTCACTTCTTTCGTTCCTCTCGGCACACAGCATTCCAGAAAGCAAGTTTCATCACACGCTCACGCGTGCCTGGGTTCTCGCCGTTCGTCACTTCATGAACAGGTACTCATCCAGTTCGTTCTCTGAGTTCGCGAGTCAGAGCAAGCCGCTGCTCGACAGCAAGGTCATGCTTACGCACTACTCAGCCGAGCTACTCTTCTCTCCGAATGCGCGGTCTTCATTCCTTGAACCAGATCTCGAAGCCATTCCTAGCTAAGGTGGCGAACTCGGTGTTGTCTAACCCTTCCATCGAGGGGATGCCCAAAAGGCTGCGCCTTTCGTGCACCCCTCATGTCAAACGTTCAACCAATAGCTAAACAAAATCCCAATGAAAATCACCCAAATTGACCATATCGTACTCACGGTCAACAGCATAGACGTTACAACGGATTTCTACGGACGTGCTTTAGGCATGGAGGTAGTTACTTTTGGCGAGGGACGAAAGGCTCTCTCGTTTGGCGATCAAAAATTCAACTTACATGAAGTCGGTAAAGAATTTGAACCTAAAGCTGAGAAGCCCACGCCAGGCTCAATTGATATTTGCCTTATTACTGAAACGCCGATGAATGAAGTCATTGATGAGCTTCGCCTCGCTGGCGTGAGCTTACTAGAAGGGCCTGTTAAGAGGACCGGTGCTAGCGGTGCCATCATTTCCATCTACTTCCGCGATCCAGACCTCAATCTCATTGAGGTGTCGAACTACACCAACGTGACGCCATAGGAATAACGCAACACCCGTTCGCATGCACAATTAGAGCAGCATCGAATTTGAAGGCCGCACCATGACCATGTAAACACCGCCCGCAAGTCACTCAACTCAGACGCAAATACAGGCAAGGCCTTCGACATTCCATCAGTCAGTCGTGATACCCACCGAGTTTCACACTGCGATGCTGGATAACTAGCGCGTTAAACTGATTTCTCCACCATTGCCCTCAATTTTAGGAACAGCAACATGCCCAAATATCTAATCTCATTTCCCAGCGCAGCAATGCAAGTACCAGAGAACGAATTGACACAAGTCGGCCGCGACGCGCATGCGGTCATTGAAGAAGCGAAAGCGGCG
>DLGN01000035.1:10467-11757 GCA_002482715.1 Oxalobacteraceae bacterium UBA7693 | reverse complement strand
CCTGGGTAACCCCGGCCCTGAATATGAACAAACCCGCCACAATGCGGGTTTTTGGCTAGTCGATCAACTCGCTGGCAGCAGCTTGCAACGCGATAAAAATTTCAATGCATTGGTCGCGAAGACGCGCATAGCAGGTGAAGAAGTCTGGCTATTGCAGCCGCAAACTTTTATGAATCGATCTGGTCAATCAGTCGGTGCGATCTGCCGTTTTTATAAAATCACACCAGAACAAGTGCTGGTCGTGCATGATGAACTCGACATCGCCCCTGGCCTAGCCAAGCTAAAAAAAGGCGGCTCCTCCGGTGGCCACAACGGTCTCAAAGACATTACTGCAGCGCTCGGCACGCAAGACTACTGGCGCATGCGCATAGGCATCGGTCATCCACGGACTTTGAATTTGCAACAAGGCGTCGCGGATTTTGTTTTGCATCGACCACGTAAAGAAGAGCAACCATTGATCGATGAATCCATTACGCGTGGTTTGGAGATTATTCCCATGCTGATCAAGGGTGAATTTGCTGATGCGATGACCAAGTTACATACAGTAGCGAAGTAAGTCTAAACGATCTAAACTTTAAACCAATAAAAAAGCCCTAGGCAATTCAATGCCTAGGGCTTTTTATTTATTCAGGTGATATCTCACCTGAATATCCCTCCGTCATTAAAACTTGTAACTTCCACTTACGTAGAATGTACGGAAAGTTGGAGCCCAACCATCACGCCATGTTACTGGACCATCTGAGTTGAACAAATTGCCAACATAGAAGTTGATACGGGTATTTTTGAAGCCAGAGTATGACAAGCTATAGTTCACGAAGATAGATTCATCAACATGCTCACAAGCAGCCATATTTTCTGCAGCAACTTTTTGCGTCACGCAGTAGGTCGGTGAAGAGATACTGTTTGTGCTGTAACCACCGTTGTAGTTAACAACGACAGAATTGTCCCAGTTGCCTGTTTTCAATGCTGCAGTCACTTTCGCGCCCATACGACCACCACGATCATATGTACCAACAACGTTCTTATTCCATTTGCCGTCAGCAACACTATACGTTTGATAGTTCATCTCATAGTTACCATCGAGACTCAAACGCAAATCACCAACATTAGCAATCTTAAATTTTGAAGTCACATCAAAATCAAAGCCAGAAGCACGTGTTTTACCGCTATTGACGTATGGGTTATAGACCAATCCAAGCTTGCCGATATTTTGGAAGTTTGTTGTCGTTGTTGGTGCATATTTCTTCACCAAAGCGATGAATTCATTGTCAGAAGCTGAATTATCAACAC
>DLGN01000035.1:0-10461 GCA_002482715.1 Oxalobacteraceae bacterium UBA7693 | reverse complement strand
ACAACAATTGACCAGCTGGCAGACCTGCTTCACCTTTCAAGATATCCACAACAGAACGCGTACCGATTTCGTCTTTGCGTTCGATGTTGTAATAGTCCATTGCAACTGACCATTGCTTACTCGGAGCAAAAACAAAGCCCATCGTGTATGAGCGTGAAGTTTCAGGCTTCAAATCTGGATTTGAAGCGACAAAACTTGGCAAGCTTGCTGAGCAATCTGTATTACGATAAGTGTTACCTAATGACTTATCAGCAGTAGTTGCGTTTGGATTATTCTGAATCAAATTATTCAATTCAGTCGCGATTGGGCAACGACGTGGATCGATATTGCCATTGGATACAGAACTACGACCCAAACCGTTACCAGACTCAACGATGTTAGGTGCGCGGAAACCGCCTGAAGCAGTTGCGCGAACCAACAAGGCATCAGTCACTGTGTAACGTAAGCCAAGTTTTGGAGAAACGTGTGCATCGAAATCACCTTGTTTATCAGCACGCAACGCTGCGCTAACTTCGAGGTCTTTGATCACTGGAATTGTCGCTTCACCGAAGATCGCATATTGATTACGCGTGTCTTTCACTTGCAAACCGAAAATACCAACTAACTCGCCATTCAAGACGTTGTCAGAACTCTTCATTTCGTATGCTTCACGACGAATATCAACGCCTGCCGCAACGGATAAAGGACCGGCTGGCAATTGCATCACTTCGCCTGTCATTGTCGCGTCAATAAAGGTCGTCACTGCTTTACCTTTAGTTGTACGAACTGGGAACATTGTTTCTAACAATGCGATATCGTTTTTCTGACCGAACTTGTAGGTTTTGTTCACGATCGCATCGGTGTAACCCTTAGCACTAGTGGAACGTGTAGACTTGTCCGCTGTCGATTCCATATGACCTACAGCAGATTTCCAATCGTAATTGCCCCATGTACCGTTGAGGTTCAACATAGCGCGATACTGTTCAGAATTCGTTTTGTTGAAATTGAATCCATCGCCTGTATCCATCATACGAGCACGATACTCAACTGGTGTTGTGTATGGATTGCTTGGATGACCTACTGGCAATTTTGGATACGTGAATGGACCGACCATCTTGCCGCCGTACACGTTGTACCAGACACTGGAACCCGTCGTTGTTGGCGTTGTGGATGGCCCAACGATGTAGGAGTTGTAAGCGTTTGCGTAGGTTAATTCGAAATTTGCATCAATTTCTTTACCAATTTTAAAGCTGGTGTTACTTGCTAATGCATAACGTTCGTTATTTGTCGTTTGACCAGCGTAACCCAAGATGTCCATCTTACATTGCTTGTCGATAGGATCGATATCTGCTGCTGGGCAACCTGGCGCTGCTTTAATGTTAGTACTGCTGATGAAGTAATTACCTGTTGGCGTGTAAGCACTTTTCGCATCCCAAGTTGAACGACCTGGTGTTTGACGATGCCATTCAGGATACTTATCACGCAAATCACCGGTTGTGTAACCATCGCGCTTATAACCTTCGATAGTCAAATACGTATTGAAACCATTTGTTTCTACATCGCCATAACCGTAGATTGCGGACACATTGCGGCTGCGGTTGTCAGCGAAATTTTCAGCGACACGGTAACCCGCTTTGATTTCTGCGCCTTGGTAGTTCTTGCGCAAAATGATGTTGATGACACCTGCGATTGCGTCAGAGCCGTAGATCGCAGAAGCGCCGTCTTTCAAAATTTCAATACGATCAATCGCGTCAGATGCGATTGCGTCTAAGTTAGTGAAATTGTCTTGCGCGCCATCAGACAAACCGTATGGTGCAATGCGGCGACCGTTAACCAAAACCAAAGTCGCTACTTTACCCAAACCACGCATACCAGCTGCAGACGCGCCAGTTGCAAAACCGCCAGAACCTTGGGATGCAGAATTCAAACTTACGCCAACAGCAACTGAATCAGTGATAACGCCAAGCGCTGTGTTTGCACCACTGCGAATAATATCTTCGCGTGTCAACACTTGCACAGAAGCAGAAGTCTCAATGTTGGTGCGCTTAATACTAGAACCAGTTACTTCAATACGTTGGATTTTCTGTTCTTGCGCAAAAGCAGGAACAGCCACAACAAGGGAGTTAAGAACGCCGACGGCGATCAAAGCTTTCGTCATTTGTTTCAGTTTCATATCAACTCTTTCATTTTGTTACAAAATTCTTGGATGACACCAAAGTGGAAGTAGTTCCCTACTTTAGCTATTAAATTGCAGATTATTGAAAAATAATTTTCATTTCTTGATTTAATTAGGTTCGAATAATACAAGATTACTCAGGAAAAAATCCAAAATAATTTCAATTTGTGGAAATTTTTTGATATTTGCAGTGTAATTTTTCACTAAAATATGTAAACTTAGTTTCAATTAAGACACGCAAAAGAGGAAATATTGCAATGCAACATCTCTTCTCTACTTCAATTAAATAATGAAAAATTAGGATGCAACCGCTTGAAGCGATACGCAAGCAATTGATGATAAGAAAGGGGGCTTGATGAAGATCACGTGATCTTCATCCCAAAAAAAGCTAAGAGTTCTCTCGCCGACTAGTTATTCATCGACCTCAGAGCTAGTTGATGCCGGTATTTTTTTACCGCGTTGAGCTAAAGCCTGGCGCAACAAATATTCGACCTGTGCGTTAGCACTACGCAATTCTTGCGCAGCCAAGCGTTCGATTTCAGTCCACAGCACGGGATCAATACGCAGCGGGAAAGATTTTTTTCCAGGACTTGCCATGACGACTCACATTGAAGAATATTTGCTTAAGCTGTGCCCTGTGCTCAAAGAGCTGAGCCATTAAGCAGCGCATTAATTTTCTGATATAGCACTTCTGGCTCCGACGAGCCCAATCGAATTTTGCTTCCATCGGTTTTATAGATTCGCACAGCGCCATCGCCTGCTGCGTTATACAGCATGCCTTCAGCAGTGAATCGTAGCCCTTTCCCTTCGTACCATTTGGTCTTACAAATTTCTACGCGCTGAATCTGCGACAAAGCTAACTCCCACCTTGGGCGTCCGAACAAGCCAAAATACCAGCGTAACTTGTCTTGTTCCAGCTGTATGTTTAAGCGTGCAAAGAGCGTTAGCACAAACAGGTTGACTAGCATCATTAAGCCGAACACTTTCCAGATCAAGACTGATTTCTGCGCTGTCGCACCATCTAAACCAAACGCTGCCACAGCCAAAGTGCTCAGTGGCAGTAAGACCCACAATAGAATCATCCACTGACGAGATTGATACCGCATAAAAACTCACTTTTCTTAATTTATTAAAGTCGAATTATCGTCGATTTTATAAAAGCGTCGGCGCATACAAATTAATGATCAATCGACGAAATGGCGTAGACCCAGCAGTTAATTATACAAAGTGCCTGCATTAATAACGGGTTGCGTTTCTTTATCAGAACACAGTACAACTAATAAATTGCTCACCATCGCGGCTTTACGTTCGTCATCAAGTTCTACAATTTTCCGCTCTGACAAACCCTGCAGCGCCTCTTCCACCATACTGACTGCGCCTTGCACAATCTTTTTACGAGCGCTGATAATCGCTTCTGCTTGCTGACGACGCAGCATGACTTGTGCGATTTCTTGTGCATAAGCCAAATGCGTGAGTTTGGCATCTTCTACATCGATGCCGGCAGCAACAAAACGATTATGCAATTCTTGCCGCATCGCATTCGCAACCACGTCCATACCTGCACGCAAAGTTGTCTCGCCAGTTGCCAAGTCTTCACCATCATCGTAAGCATACTGCGCAGCGAGGTGGCGAATAGCGGCTTCCGCCTGCACTTGTACAAATCGCTCAAAATCATCCACATTAAATATAGCCAGAGCGGTTTCCTCCACTCTCCACACAATCGCCGCACCAATCTCGACTGGATTACCGCGCTTATCATTGACCTTTAACGGTGGCGTATTGAGGGTGCGTGCACGCAAACTCAGCTTACGCTTGGTGTATAAAAAATTAGCCCAACGAAGCCCCTCGCTGCGATCAGTACCTTTATATTCACCAAAGAGTGAAAGTAAAACCGCTTCGTTAGGCTGCAACATGTACAACCCAGCAAAAATCATTGCACCAATCACATTAAGCATCAGCTTTACCATCACACTCAAAATCGTATGACTGTCGGCCGTCACCAAAAGAGCAATCCCAACAAGATGCAAAATCACACCGCAGGCTAGCATCAGATAGCCATTTTTTGACTGCAAGCGATGCTCTTGAATGACTTTTTTAGCGGGCAGGTTTCTTTCTTGGTTCATCATTTTCTCCATAAAATTTACACACAGGCATGAACTTATCCGGACATTCAACTGAAATCAAAGTGATATCACTTTAATTTCACTCTATTCATAAGTCAAGTTTTTTTATCAAAATTTTTCAATGTGCGACAACCAACAAAATTGGCAGTTCAGGTAAGATGATCCGAACTAGAAGAACTCCATTTCCAATTCATGAAAACCAAAATACGTACCGAGCTTGCGAAGCTTTGGCAAATTGCATGGCCTGTACTCATTGGTCAACTTGCGACTGTCGGCATGTCCGTGGCTGACGTTGCTATGACGGGACATCTCAGCGCTGAAGACCTGGCCGCGGTAGCACTCGGCGCTTCATTGTGGTCGATTATTTTGGTCACCGTGATGGGCATTATGATTTCAATCAATGCAGTGGTTGCTCATGAGGTAGGTGCCGGTGAATTCGATAAAATTCCCCACATCATGCGGCAGTCTATGTGGATGGCTTTTGGCGTCGGACTAATTGCTTGCTTAGTTCTCAATCTATCAACGATGGTATTCGACTATTTGCAACTTGATCCCTTTGTTCAGCAAAAAGCCACTGAATTTGTTCGTGTGATCAGCATAGGCATGCCAGCCTTCGCAATGTATCGAGCACTCTATAGTTATACGACTAGTCTGAATGAAACCAAACCTATCATGATGATAGCGATTCTGGGCTTGCTCTTTAACGTCGTTGTTAACTATTTATTCATCTATGGCAAATTTGGTTTGCCTCAATTAGGGTCAACCGGCTCTGCGATGGCCACAGGTATCGCGATGTGGCTGATGCTCGGAGCAATGTTGTGGTGGATACATCACTCCCCCATTTACAAACGCACATTTCCATTCACTCATAGAGAAATGCCAAAGTGGAACGAAATTCGTTCAATGCTGCGTATTGGCTTACCGATAGGCGTTACTTACTTTGCGGAGGTCTCGGCTTTTTCTGCCGTTGGCCTCTTGGTCGCGCGTTTCGGTGTAGTTGCTATTTCAGCTAATCAAATTGCATTAAATTTCTCTTCTCTGGTTTTTATGGTGCCAATGAGTTTGGGGATTGCCTTAACAACACGCGTCAGCCAAACACTTGGAGAAGGCGATGTCGTTCATGCTCGCTTCGTTTCTTGGACGGGCGTCGGCGTTTCATTAGTATTTGCGATTATTTCGGCCAGCATGATGACTCTGTTACGCTACCAAGTGGTGTCGGCATATACCTCAGATCCAGTGATCCAAGAAGTTACCGCCAATTTATTATTGTTGGCTGCGATTTTTCAACTTTCCGATGCTGCACAAATCACTATTTCTTGTGCTTTACGTGGTTACAAAGTGACCCGTGTACCGATGCTTATTCACATCATGGCATTTTATGGATTTGCGATGCCGATTGGACTTGTCCTAGGCTTAGCCCCCGATTGGATGCCATGGCATCCAGAAAAGCCAATGGAAGCGAGTGGTTTTTGGATAGGATTAGTGCTTGGCTTAACCGTCGCAGCAATATTACTGGGAATCTTTTTACACCGATTATCTAGCACTCGGATTGCCTACCATTTACGCACAAATGAATCACAGCAAATAGCGTAACCAAGCTCAAACCAGCCGCGCATAAAAGCACATAGTGTAAAATGACGGATTAATTCCCATAATCTTTTCATTTGCGCAATGAACAATTTGCGCATTTATTTCTGAGCAAAGTTCATCATGAGTCTTCAATGCGGCATCGTCGGCCTACCTAACGTCGGCAAATCTACGCTTTTCAACGCTTTAACTAAAGCGGGCATTCCAGCAGAAAACTATCCTTTCTGTACCATTGAACCGAATGTCGGCGTAGTCGAAGTTCCAGATCCTCGCTTAAAGCAATTGTCTGAAATCGTTAAACCTGAGCGCGTACAAAACGCGATTGTCGAATTTGTCGATATTGCTGGTTTGGTAGCTGGTGCTTCAAAAGGCGAAGGCTTGGGCAATCAATTTTTAGCGCACATTCGCGAAACTGATGCCATCGTCAATGTAGTTCGCTGTTTTGAAGATGACAATGTGATTCACGTCGCTGGTAAAGTCAGCCCACTCGATGATATCGAAGTAATTCAAACCGAATTATGCTTAGCCGACATGGGTTCGGTCGAAAAAGCGATTCACCGCGAAAATAAAAAAGCCCGCTCAGGTGATAAAGATGCGCTCAAATTAGTCACTTTGCTCGAAAAAATTATGCCGGGTCTAAATGAAGCAAAGCCGATCCGCGCAATGGGCTTAGACAAAGAAGAAATGGCATTAATCAAACCGATGTGTCTGATTACCGCCAAACCAGCCATGTATGTTGCCAACGTTTCTGATACTGGCTTTACAAACAATCCATTGCTTGATCAACTGACTGAGTTTGCAGCAAAACAAAATGCGCCTATCGTCGCGATCTGCGCATCGATTGAATCAGAGATTGCTGATTTAGATGATGCCGACAAAACGGAATTCTTGGCAGACATGGGCATGGAAGAACCAGGTCTAGACCGCTTGATTCGTGCTGCATTTAAACTCCTCGGCCTGCAAACTTATTTCACCGCGGGCGTTAAAGAAGTACGCGCATGGACGATTCATGTCGGTGACACTGCACCACAAGCAGCAGGTGTGATTCATACCGATTTCGAACGTGGTTTCATTCGCGCGCAGACCATCGCCTTTGATGATTACATCGCGCACAAAGGTGAAGCTGGCGCAAAAGAAGCCGGCAAAATGCGTGCTGAAGGTAAAGAGTATGTTGTAAAAGACGGCGATGTTTTAAATTTCTTATTCAACGTCTAAACTATTCTGAAGGTTTTGATTCGTCTGAATAATTTAAGCAACGAATGATCGTACAGTCTCCCTCAATAAAAAATCCCAGTCTATCTGGGATTTTTTATTGCTGCCAATGTTGGAAGATGCGCCAAATCAAAATCCAGCTGTCACGTTGAGCCCATTAAAATTGCGTAGGCGTGGTTCCTGCAAATTACCTTCGACGCTCTCATAAATTAATTCAATCAGGGCATCATCCGTGAATTCCGCATTCAATAAACTTAATGTGTAACTTGATTTAATTTTGTCAACGACCAAGTTTTGTCGACGCTCTCCTTGTACTAAAATCGCTTCTTTTAAACCCATGAATTCGGCGGGAAAACTCAAAGTCACTTTTTTTGTATTGCATGGCCCACCTAAGGCGCGCACCAAATTTCTCGCGATAAAAGGCAGGTCATCATAATGAATCGCCCAAAACATTTCGCACTCTAAACGCAAATCACCCAAGCGTCGCTGATTCGGCAACACAGCTGGACTTCGAACCAAAGGCCACCAACGGAACATATCCTTTTTTCGGTTTATCATGAGTTCCGCATTTTGTTCAAGCGCTTGCGGATCACGTGGCAGACTAAAACTTCCATCCTCCGCAATTGGAATCGCGAGCGTCGATGCATCACTCGACAAACGCAAATGAACACCTTGCAAACTCACTTCAGGACGACGGGGTTTTAGAATAAATTTGTGCGTAGCCAAAGGCGCACGTGCATGAAATTTTTCAAACGCATCTACTCCCTTAAGCATTGCACGATAAGATTTCCAATCAGGATTTTTAGCGTTACTAATTTCTACCGTTTGCGTCGTCATATCGTCTTGAGTTTCAATTGGAACTTGAGACTGCGAATTTTCTTGCGCATGACCCAGCTGAAAAAGCGCAAGCCAAGCAATCATACAAATAAACAAACAGCGTAATAACAGTTGTTTCATTTTAGAACCTTAGTCTTTTGCACACTTGCGATTGTTCCTGTCGAAAAGGGTTACGGTCAAAGAAATCTTCAAAGTACTTTCTAATAAGCCCAACAAGTCACTGCTTGTCCATTCGAATACTCCACAGAAACTCTGTCGTAAAAGGGCGACATAAAAAGTAAGCTAGCTAAAAATTTCAGCTGTAATCGGCTTGTTAAAAAATGTTAGTTGAACCCAGCAGATAGATGCTCATGATACAGTAGTGACATTGTTGCAAAACTGCTTTGTTTGTACAACTGCACGCGAGAACTTTATGGATAAGTCATTCATCACCAGCCCTCAGCATCAAAACGACCCAGTGCATAATGAGGTCATGTTGGTTCGCGCGCAGTTGCAAGATTTTATTAACGAAGCACGTCACAATCAGAACATTTTAAATCGCCACCAAACACTAGATTTGCAGTTAATTGGCGCGCACAGTTTTCGCGAACTGATCCAGCATATCTTCGTGACCTTGGCCGAAATATGTGAACTTGATCAAGTCACTCTTTGCCTAGTCAACACACAGCACAATTTACAAGAAATGTTAGCAGATCTGAAAATCGATAGCGCAGAATTTCCTTTCTTGCTGTTTGTAGATACAGAAACCAAATTACACCAAGCCGGAAGACCTTTGAGAAAGTCGGTACTCGGCTCTTATGATGCAGAACAACATCAGCATCTATTTGCACCGTGTTTTGAAATACCAAAAAGCATTGCAATCATCCCGCTGATTCGCCAAACCAAATTATTAGGTAGCTTAAATTTGGGTAGTAAGGATAGTGAACGATTCACCGCCGATATGGGTACCGACTTTATCGAACGTCTCGGTTCTATCATTGCGATTTGTCTAGAGAACGTGATCAATAGCGAACGCCTGACCCAAATCGGACTCACCGATGCGTTAACCAATGTCAGCAATCGGCGCTGTGTAGAACAACGGATGTTGGAAGAAATCGCTCGTGCACGTCGTCAACATTACGGCATCGCGTGCATGTATTTAGATATTGACCACTTCAAGAAAATCAACGATGTGCATGGTCATCAAGGTGGCGACGAAGTATTAAAAGAAGCGGCAAAACGCATCAAAGCAGAATTGCGATTGAGCGACACAATAGGTCGCTTCGGTGGTGAAGAGTTTGTCGTATTGTTGGTGAATACCAATCGCGACAATGCCCGTTATGTCGCAGAGCGCATACGCAAAAGTATCGCGGATAAAAATTTCTTATTGAGTATGACAGGGCTTTGTGAAGTCACGCTGTCGATAGGCATCGCGAGCCTGTCTGATGATCACAATTTAGGCGAGATAGAAAATGCGGCTCAGTCCTTGTTACTCAGAGCAGACCGCGCTTTGTACGAGGCAAAGGAACAAGGAAGAAATTGTGTTCGGGAAGCAAACGAAGATTAAGTTTTTTTCGCCGCCGCTTGCAAAGTTTCATACTTCGCCATTAACTGCTCTTTCGTTTCGCGCCAGGCGGGATTAAACGGAATACAGCTCACTGGGCAGACTTGCTGGCACTGTGGCTCATCGTAATGGCCAACACATTCCGTGCATTTATTCGGATCGATCTCGTAAATCTCTGGCCCCATATAAATCGCTTCATTGGGGCATTCAGGTTCACATACATCACAGTTGATGCAGTCATCGGTAATTAATAGGGCCATATTGATCTTCGTTACTAACTAATTTTCTTACTTACTTTTTACTTACTTTTCACTTACTTATTTTGCTCTGCGATTTTTTTCTTCAGCCATGCATCGACTGAAGGAAACACAAATTTTGAAACGTCTCCCCCAAACTGCGCAATCTCACGCACGATGGTGCCGGAAATAAATTGATATTGATCAGATGGGGTTAAGAACATGGTTTCGACATCCGGCAGTAAATAGCGATTCATGCCTGCCATTTGAAACTCATATTCAAAATCCGATACCGCACGCAGACCACGCACGATCACTCTGGCGTCATTCTTACGTACAAAATCTTTTAGCAAGCCAGAAAAGCTTTCGACCTTCACATTGGGATAATGTCCCAAGACTTCATTGGCGATACTCAAGCGCTCATCTAATGAGAAAAACGGTTTCTTATTTTTACTGTCCGCAACGCCGACAATCAAAGTATCAAACAAACCTGAAGCACGACGCACCAAGTCTTCATGGCCACGCGTGAGCGGATCAAATGTTCCTGGATAGACTGCTGTGACCATAGTAATTTCCTTGGTGTAGAGAGTTTATTGGTTAAGTTCATTATGCTTCGTTGACTTAACTTCTTTGACTTCACTGACTTCTTTGCTTACATCTTGACTGACTTAGCAAGACGCGCATTATCCCAGATTTTAACCAGCTTCACCGGACTCAGTGTTGCGTTGCAACAAATGAAAGTACAGACTGCCTGCTTTGTCTTGGCGC
>DLGN01000418.1:2678-9277 GCA_002482715.1 Oxalobacteraceae bacterium UBA7693 | reverse complement strand
CCCAGTTCCATTGTTGCACTCAATCGTGCAGTGGCAATCGCGATGCGCGATGGGCCAGCGGCAGGTCTAGCTTTGGTGAGCGATCTTTTACAAGAAGAATCGCTGCAAAAGTATCACTTGGCACACGCAGCACAAGCCGACATGTATCGCCGCTTGACTCGTTATCAGGAAGCACAATTTGCTTATGAACAAGCTTTAGCTTTGACCAAACAAGGCGCTGAGAAGCGGTTTTTACAAAAACGCATTGCAGAAATGCGTGGCCTTTTGGCGGAGAATTAGCGGTAGCTTAGAGTTTAATAATCGGTAAATAAAAGATTCACGGCTATTGAGCAAATAATTCAAAATATTTTTGAACTCGTGTCGATTTAGGTTTCTGCCATTCGACTAGTAGTAGATTGGGAACAAAATGTCATGCATAGTGTAAGTACCAAGTAACAAGCATCACTATCACCCCAACCCATTTACATCAATTAAAAGGAGATATCTCGATGGCAACAGGCACCGTTCAACTTCACCGCGTTCTCAAAGCAAACCCTGACAAGGTTTATCGTGCGTTTTTAGACAAAGCTGCGATGGCAAAGTGGATTGCGCCGTATGGCTTTACTTGCACAGTCCACCACATGGATGCCAAAGTCGGCGGTACTTTCCGCATGTCCTTCGAGAATTTTTCCACTGGGCATTCGCATGCTTTTGGTGGAGAATATTTGGAATTAATCCCTGGTCAATTGCTGCGTTACACCGACAAATTTGAAGACCCCAATCTACCAGGCGAATTACTCGTGACCGTATCACTCAAGGCGGTCGCTTGCGGCACCGAATTGAATGTGAGCCAAACTGGTATTCCCGAAATGATTCCGGTAGAGATGTGTTATTTGGGATGGCAAGAATCTTTAGAACAATTGGCGAAGCTGGTTGAACCAGAAATCGCTGGATAAGCATCAGAATTTAGTTCATTCCTCACGTTAAGGAAACGCTATGCCAAAAATGATCTTCGTGAATCTGCCAGTCACCGACCTCGCTAATTCTATTGCCTTTTACACCGCGATTGGCGGTAGTAAAAACCCGCAGTTTTCAGACGACACTGCAGCTTGTATGGTCCTATCTGAAACCATCCACGTGATGCTGCTAACGCATGCCAAATACAGTTCCTTTACGGCTAGGCCGATTGCCGATGCGCGCGCCACCAGTGCTGGTCTATTCGCACTGACTTTCGATAGCCGGGACGAAGTCAATGCCATCTTAGATCGCGCCGTAGCAGCGGGTGGGCTTGCAGATCCCAACCCTCCACAAGACCTCGGCTTCATGTTTAGTCGTTCGGCACAAGATCCAGATGGGCATGTGTGGGAGATTTTTTGGATGGACCCAGCGGCATTGGCTAGCGCCTAAACACCATACTTGATAAGGAATCTTGCTATGAAATATCTCTGCCTCGTATACCTATCAGAAGAAAACTGGAGCGCCTGCCCTGATACCACCTGCTTTGCATTTGCCGAGCAATTAGCACAAAGTGGTCACATGCTCGCCGCCGAACCACTGCACCCGATACAAACTGCGACGACAGTGCGGGTACGCAATGGGCAAATGTCGATGACTGATGGACCATTCGCCGAAACCAAGGAGCAATTAGCAGGTTTCTATTTAATTGACGCCAAGGATCTCAATGAGGCAATTAATTGGGCGGCGAAAATTCCACCAGCGAAGTTCGGCAGTATTGAAGTGCGGCCAGTGCGGGAGTTGGATTTAGGCGCGGCCACAACATAAATGGCAGCTTAATCAAAACGACCTACAACGCGAAGAATCACCTCGCTTACCTACCTAACTTAAATTAATAAGGAAGAATCATGGCAAGGACAATTACCATCAGCTTACCCGTCAAGGATATCGATACATCCAAGGCGTTCTATACAGAGCTCGGCTTCAAATTCAATCCGCAATGTGGCGACGATAGCGCAGCCTTAATGGACTGGAGCGAGACCATTAGCGTGATGTTACTGACGCATGAAAAATGGAGCAGCTTCACGACACGCCCGATTCCACCAAGCACATCGAGCGAAGTCGCATTGAATATCTCTTGCGAATCACGCGACGAAGTTGATGCAATGAATAATATCGCATTGGTCAAAGGCGGCACTGCCGATATCAACCCAGTACAAGATCATGGCTTTATGTATGGTCGAGATTTCGCCGATCCCGATGGTCATATTTGGGGTGCAGTTTGGATGGATATGTCGGCGATTCCGTCGGCATAATAATCACTAAAGGAGAGAGATCATGCAAATTCCAGAACCACAAACAGAACATCTTTGGCTACAACAACTCGTCGGCGAGTGGACTTTCGAATCCGAATGCCTCATGGGGTCAGACCAACCGCCGATGAAAACGACTGGAAGTGAAGTGGTTAAGCATTTGGGCAAATTATGGACTATCGGCGAGGGAACCAGCGATTCGCCAGAAGGCGGACCATGGAATTCGATTATGACACTGGGATACGACCCAGAAGCAAAGCGCTTTGTTGGTACTTTTATCGCGTCGGTGATGACGCATTTGTGGCCTTACCTAGGCACACTCGATGCGTCTGCAAAAGTTCTTACGCTCGACTCGGAAGGCCCAAGCTTCGCTGGTGACGGCACGATGGCAAAGTATCAGGACATCATCGAATTCATCACGCCCGATCACCGCACGCTCACTTCGCGTATGCAAAGTGAAGACGGCACTTGGCACCAGTTCATGTGCGCGCACTATCGTCGCAAATAGTCGATGTAACAGGTGATTAAGAATCACTCTTTACACCCAGTCTTTGGCTATCAACGACCGTAACGCGTGGACACGATCAATCCGTGTCCACCCTAAAAATTAACACGCACTATTTTTTTGATTCTCTCAAACATCATGCGCGTCTCAAGACGACTTCACCATGACTTTGTCGGGATGTAACCAATTCGGANNGTCGGATGGGCGCGCATACGATCAAGCCAGGCCTGAATGTGCGGGTAATGATGTTCATGAATTCCTACATGATCGAGCCAGAACAAATACGCTGAGCAGCTAATGTCAGCAATGGTCAGTTGATTGCCCACCAAATAGTCACGACCAGCTAAGAATTTTTCTAGACACAATAAGTCACTGCCCATGCGCTCGCTTAAATAGTTCAGAACGATAGGTGGCTGTTTATCAAAATGTAACGAGGAACGCAGATTCGGCAAACTAAAGCCGATCCGATTACTTTCCCAAGACAACCATTCAAGAATTTGCTGCCATTCTTGTGGTGACTTACCGCAAAAGCGACGCGTCTTCTGTGACAAATAAATCAGTATCGCATTGGATTGGCAGTAAGCTTGGCCTTGATAAACCAAGACAGGCACTTCGCCAAATTGACTCGCTTGAATAAATTCGGCGGGTCGCTGATTTCTAGGTAAAGATAGGTCGATCCAGCAATATTCGTGCGGTAGTCCACCTAGTAATAAAAAGTTACGTACCTTATAAGAGTGACCTGAATCAGTATTGCCGTAGAGCTTAATCATAGGAATCCTTATGTCAAATAGTCACTGGTCTATTGTAATCATTTGCGCCGTTTGGGTGTGGCAAAAACTTAGGTCACTTTGAGCAATTGACCAAGACCACAAGATTAGTTGACCGCCTTCCCTGCTTGAACTATTCTTGGATCTATTACAGCATGTGATTTCGTGATGCCCTTGTTTGGCGCTCACTAACAATAACTTAGCCCTTACTTAGCACTTCTCCTTTCGGCCCTTTAAAGCGCAATTGCTTCTTCTAACTTGAGACTTAGCACTTGAAAACTCCTCTACTCAGCTTGTGTTTTTTAATCTCGTCAGCATTGTGCAGTGTAAGCGCAGCGCAAACGAAACAAGACACCATCCAAATCACGACCGAACATTACTATCCCTTCAGTATTTCTGATAAAGATGGTGTGGTCTATGGTGCTTCAGCTGACAAAATTCATGAGCTATTCAAACGAAGCAAACTCACATATCAAATGAATATGTTGAGCTGGAACAGAGCGTTTGAATTGGCTCGTAATAATGCAAACACTTGTGTCTTTTCCACGTCGCGAACAAAAGAGCGAGAATCGTCTTTTCATTGGATTGGACCAGTTATGACTGGAAACTGGGCAATGTTTGGTAGCCCTGATAAATTAAACAAAGTGACCAATCTTAAAGACATAAAGCAATCGACTATTGGAACCGAAGAAGGACAGGTATCGCTCGCTTATTTGTCGGATAAGGGTTTCAAAATAGTGACCTCAACGGAGTCCATCACCACATTTAAAAATGTCGCGCTCGGTCGGATAGACTATGCAACCGCCGCAGATACCCACGGCAAAAAAATCATTGCAGAAAACAATCTCAAAGATAAAGTCGTATGGTTGTTCAATTATTCAAGCTCAGATTATTATTTGGCCTGCAATCCAAAGATGCAGGTAGGAACTATTGCATTACTCAACAAGAATCTGGCGAAAATGAAGGCCGATGGTAGTTTCAAACGTATTGAAAATAAATATTAGTGCAATCTGACTGGACAAAGTACGAACCAATTCTTTTCTATTTCATACGCCGTGGGCCACTGACGATTTCTCTCATTATGGTGAATTCCAGCTGTCTTAGAGCGAGAGAATTGGAATCGCGTCTTGGCACTGCACGTCGACCAAAATCCCTGCACAAACCTCTGATTACGCCTAAAATCGCTTTCTTTCTGAACTCATTACTTAGGGACGACCGTCCCACGCTTCATTTACCCATCCTTTTTCAAAGAATTCATGCAAGAACTTTCCCAACAAATCGATTTCATCCTCGAACTCGACAAACTCAAAGCCGTCTACCGTAAAGCGCTGATCAAAACGGATAATAATCGTTACGAAAATAGTGCTGAACATAGCTGGCACATTTCCTTAACCGCACATGTGTTGGCACCGTATGCGAATGAAACTGTCGATATCAGTCGTGTGACTTTGATGTTATTGATTCACGATATTGTGGAAATCGATGCGGGTGATACTTTTGCGTTTGATCATCACGCGGTATTGGGCGCACAAGCAGACAAAGAGATCGCTGCGGCGGAGCGTATATTTGGCTTACTACCAGAATCGCAGCGCCACAAAATTACTTCACTCTGGCATGAATTTGAACAAGCAGAAACACCCGATGCGCAATTCGCCAAAGCGATGGATCGCATTCTGCCCTTAATCCAAAACATGCAAAATGAAGGTGGTAGTTGGGCGCAAAATAAGGTATTTAAACATCAGGTGATCAAGCGCAATCAATATCTCGAAACGTCGGCACCGAAGCTTTGGAACTACGTGTTGACGCAAATTGATATCGCCACCGAACGGGGTTGGTTGAAAACCGAATAATGGTATGCGCCTTGTATCTACGTGATTAGCATTCTAAGCGTTAAACAAATTGTCTTCTGTGATGCATCAAGTTAGTATGCATTTTCGCTTATGCAATACTCAACATCAAGAAAGTAATCGTGAAACGAATCATCCTCTTCTGCATGACTTATTTTTGTTTATTGTCACCAGCGGCGCATTCAGCTGACTTCAGCAAATACAAAGACACCAATCAATTAGTCTGGGACGGAAAATTTGAAACAGCCGTCAAGAAATATTTTGGCTCTAGAAAGTTCGATGCATTTTATCCCGCCGGATCGCTCTCTGCACAAATTATTGACGGACTTGGCGGACCACCAGATCAAATCAAGGAGTTCGACAAGTCCATATTCATTGCATCGGCATGCCGTCCGCATAGTTGCGAAGAAAAAGCGGCGGTTATATTTAAAAAACCTTCGACGATTTTGGCCTTTGGACTCATTCATTTTAATTGTAAAAAAGAGGGATGCGACTCGTCTCCGAAGTTAAGCATTTTTAGTCATACAAATATCAGTATTGATGTGAAAAATGCACTCGAAGCTTGGGCGTTTTCGGTAGCTGATCGCATTCCCCTTGAACTTAAAATTGGACACTAAAATGCTGTTCAAGCATGTTCCGGGTGACAGCCACTACAAGACGTTTTGCCATATCGATGCAAAATACATTTCACTTAAAAATTAAGGAAAGTCACTATGTCCTACTCTTCTGGCAACCCATTAAGCGACGCTACGAAAGCCTGCCCTAAATGTGGCTCTTACGGAAAGACCCGAGGTGAGTTTCGTGCCGCTGGTGGCTTTTGGTCGTCGTTCTTCGACTATAGCAACAAGCGCTTTCAATACTTATCTTGCAAGAAGTGCGGCTACACGGAATTTTATAATTCGTCGATTTCTGGGGCTGCGAAGTTTATTGATTTTTTGGGTGGCGGTTAAAGCGATTGCTAGATAAGGGCAAGTTGTGCAAGTGTGCAGCAAATCAAGGCGTATGTAATGCGCAACCTGTAAGCTTGTAAAGATGAGAACATTATTTGACCGAGGTGAAGCCATGAACTATTCTGGGCGCCTAAATAGCATGGCAGCGTGTTCAAGCATTTAATAAAAGCTTTTTTTCTTAATATCTAAATCGGCCTTAGCACTGTCAATATGAAACAAACAAAGCACGCGAACAGCAAATTCTCCTTGATGTGCTTTTTGTTTTTGACAGCATTTTGTGATGT
>DLGN01000418.1:0-2670 GCA_002482715.1 Oxalobacteraceae bacterium UBA7693 | reverse complement strand
TGTAAGCACTGCACAAACTAAGCAAGCGACCATCAATATCACCACGGAATATTTATACCCGCTGAATATCGCCGATAAAGAAGACGGTGCGATTTATGGTCAGTCTGCTGACAAGATCCATGAATTATTCAAGCGCAGTATGCTCCCTTATCGAATGACGATGATGAGCTGGAATCGCGCGTTTGAATTAGCTCGCAACCAAGCCGATACTTGTGTTTTTTCGACTGCGCGAATTAAAGAACGAGAATCTTGGCTTCACTGGATAGGTCCAATTGCCACTGGCAATTGGGCTGTTTTTGGAAGTCCAGATAAATTAGGCAAAATCACCCGACTTGAAGACATCAAACAAGCGAGCATCGGAACTGAAGTTGGCAATGTGTCGGTGCCCTATCTTTCGGACAAAGGATTTCGCTTGGTGACCTCAAATGAATCTGCAACCACATTTAAGAATGTGGCATTAGGCCGGATTGACTATGCAACAGCTGGCGATATTCATGGCAAGAAAATCATTTCAGAAAATCAGTTAGAAGACAAAGTTGTTTTCCTTTTCAATTATCAGACATCCGATTACTACTTAGCCTGTCATCCCAAAATGAGCGCAGAAACCATCGCGTTACTCAATGCGAAGCTGCGTGAAATGAAGCTTGACGGTACCTACAAAACGATCGATCTTAAATATTGAACGTCAATCGTAATTCAGCATAAAAAAAGAGCGATCATGAATTGATCGCTCTTTCAACTTCAACTAGTCAAAGATCAACTTAGCTCACTGCAGGAAAGCTATAACTAGCGCCAATTCCTAACGGAATTCCCAAGACCCAGAAGCACAGCAAAAACGCGGTCCACAGCGTCAGCAAAGTCACAGAGAATGGCAGCATCAATGCGATCAAGGTACCAATCCCAGTGGATTTCACATACTTCTGACAAAACACCACAATTAAAGGGAAATACGGCATCAATGGCGTAATGATATTGGTCGAAGAATCGCCAACGCGATAGGCGGCTTGCGTTAAATCTGGCGACACACCTAATTCCATTAACATCGGCACCATCACCGCACCAATCAGCGCCCACTTAGCAGAAGCCGAGCCAACTAATAAATTCACCATGCTGGTCAAAATCACGATGCCGACTAAGGTAACACCCATCGGCAAGGCTAACTCTTTCAATGCACCAGCACCTTTAATCGCAATCAGTGCGCCGAGATTGGATTGCCCAAAGGCGTAAATGAACTGCGCACAGAAAAAAGCCATCACAATGTAGTAACCCATACCACTCATGGATTTACTCATGCCCTGAATCACATCGCGGTGATTCTTTACCGTACCTGACGCGTAGCCATACACCACACCTGGAATCAAGAAGAAAACCAAAATCAAAGACACAATCGACTGCATCAAAGGTGCTGATGAATGCGTCAAACTGGCATCACTGCCGCGCCATGCAGAGCTCGCTGGTAATGCTGAAATAAACAACAGGCCAATACTGACCAACATCGCGATGACGGCAAAGCGCAAACCGCGGCGCTCCGCAGGCGTTAATGCATCTAGCTTCGGCAAGCCAGCCGGATCGCCATCAATCGCGGTATTTTTCAGACGCGGCTCGATCACCTTGTCTGTCAAAAACCAGCCGATAAAGATGATCAAGATCGCAGACGCTGATGTGAAATAATAGTTATTGAGAGGATTGATAATCAAATCCGCTGCGGCTGGATTGGACGAGAGGCGTGCCGACGCTTGTGTTAGCCCTGCAAGCAAAGGATCTAAGCTGCTAGGAATAAACAAAGACGCAGAGAAACCACCCGATACACCAGCAAAAGCAGCAGCAATCCCCGCCAATGGATGTCGCCCTGCAGCATAAAAAATCACCGCGCCTAAGGGAATCACCAAGACATAGCCAGCATCGACGGCAACATGACTCAAAATACCCACAGCGACCAGCACTGGGGTTAACAACATCTTTGGTGTCACCGCCAAAATAGAACGCAAACCCGCGTTAATGAAACCGGTGTGTTCAGCAACACCTAAGCCAAGCATAGCGACTAGCACCACACCGAGTGGAGGAAAACTCACGAAAGTATTGACCAACTTTGCCATAAACGTGGTGAACGCTTCGCCATCCAATAAATTATTGATTTGAATCGGCTTACCATTACGAGGATCGATTTCATTGAAGCTAATTCCAGACATCGCCCAAGAAATAATCCACACCGCAAACATAAACAGGGCGAATAAAATCGCGGGATCAGGTAGTTTATTCCCCACACGCTCAATCGTATTCAGACTGCGATTGAGCCAGCCCTGTTGCGCTGGTGGGCTTTGGTTTGCATTGACTTCAGCCATAATGTTCCTTTATCTAATTGCTTTTCATCGGTTGAAATAAATCATGAATTTTCTGCTGTGGCAGACGCAATACAACGCGAATATAAAGATCGCGGCGATAATTTAACAGATTTTTCCGATAAGATTATTAGCCCTTACTATCAGTAATGATTTAGCCTATTTCTCAAAGCTTTGTATACCTAGACCATCCCCCAACACAACAACAAGATACCGAGGAAATTCATCATGAGAAAAATTATTGCGCTGGAATTTATCACGCTTGATGGCGTGATTCAGGCTGGTGGTGGCCCCGAAGAAGACACGAGTGGCGGCTTTGTCTATGGTGGCT
>DLGN01000151.1 GCA_002482715.1 Oxalobacteraceae bacterium UBA7693 | reverse complement strand
CTTGCCGGTAATTGTTGTTGCCATCTTAATTGCCTCTTACTTGATTACGATTGTTGTAGCGCCACGCTTCAGCGTTGCGCCTGGAACTTCTACGCCTGATTTTAACGCTGCCTTAATCGCATTTTTATCCGGCTTTGTCACCACTTCCACCGATACAAATTCATCAGGCAGAAGTGATTGCTCTGTGATTTCCACTGACTCAACGCCCTGACGTAATGACGCAGTGAATAGCGGGCATTCAATCTTGCTGATGTTAGACGCCTGCATATTATGCAGCAGATATTCACGCAGGCTGTTTTTGCGATTCACAATTACTTGCTTGCGGGCTTTCAGTCGGTCGATTTCCGCATCAATTGCAGTCGTGTCAGCTTCGAGATTTTCTGATAGCTTGATGATTGCCACTGCCTTGTCGTTAAAATCGCCCTGAATGCACTCCAGCGAGTTTTTAACTGCTTCGTCATCCATATCCATGCTGGATAAATCCGCCAGCGCTCCGGTTAATTCGTAGAGCTTCATGCTTCACCTACCAATTCAGCTTTGCGGGTGTCGTATGCGCTTTTGAACTCCAGTAATCCAGCGTTATCATTGCGGNNCTGTGTCGCACATGACCCTTGTAAACCGTGTCCAGAGCATTAATGGTTTTCAGGCTTGGGTATGTCGCCAGCTCTTTAATTTTCCATTCATCATGCTCAAGGCGCTGTTTGATGATTTCAGCGTCTTTGTCGTCGGCTTTCTGAATGGCAATCTCGTTGCTCAGCTCTTGCAGATAGCTGTTATCTTCCATCAAGCCAAGGAACACATCAGCATTAAACCCAAGCTTTGACAGCGCTTTACTTACAGTGTTTGTCTCGACCTTCTTTGCAAAGTCAATATCAACAATCAGCTTGCCGTCTTTGGTTGTGCGCGCCATCTCAATGGCGTTTGTGATTGGGAATTCATGGCGCTTGCCGTCAATCACGTAAAAGAAAACAGCTTTGTGGATCACAACATGATTAATGCTAATCAAGCTGAAATCTAAATCAGACTGACACAGGCCAAATCCTGCGCCGTACGGCCCAAACTGCTCTGTGGCTGTTTTAAGCTGGTACTGTGGGCTGATAGCTGTATATCCGCCGCGCTGGTTTACTGCCTTTGTGAATTGAAGGTCTGTCTTTTCTACCGCAGACCATAGCTTTAAGTGACTCACTTCCCATCTCCTTACTGACATTCAGTGTTGACTAGTATTACAAACAGGTGTAGCATTGTCAACATATTTAAACCACGGAGAAATAAAAATGGCAAAGACAATTAAGAACATTCGCTTAGAAAACAACCTGATAGAAAAAATCCATGAGATTGCAAAAGATGATCACGATGGAAACTTTACTGCCGCAATCGAGTCGCTTATTAACCAGTCAATCCTAATGCGCGGGCTTATGGTGCAAACCCGGTGGAATATGTACGACAGCGTAAAGCAGTCAGAATATGACAGAACTGAAAAAGAAACCGGAAACCCAAACGTTCGCCAGTTGATTGACGCTCTGCACATTTAAGGGGTAAACGATGGCTCGTATTAGAACGGTTAAGCCTGAGCTATTTAGGCATGAAGGATTGTATGAGCTTGAGATCGAATCTAAGTTACCAATCAGAATTTCTTTTGCCGGGCTTTTTACTGCCTGCGATAGGGATGGTCGGTTTAAGTGGAAGCCGAGACAGCTAAAGTTGGACGTTCTGCCGTTTGATGAAGTTGATTTTTCACGCGTGCTTGACGCGTTAGTCACGCGTGGCTTTGTCGTGAAGTACGAAAATTCAGGTGAGGTTTACGGCTGCATTCCGACGTTTTGCAAGCATCAGATAATCAATAACAAGGAAAAGGCAAGCGATTTGCCATCCGTTGATGATGAGCATTCAAATGTAGTTGATATTAATGGAGTTTTAACGCGTGAACCACGCGTGAATGACGCGACTGCAACGCCACTTAATCTAGATGAAGGGGAAAGGAAAGGAAAGGAAAGGAAGGGAAGGGGAAAGGAAGGGAAGGAGTTATGTCAGCAAGCTGACGATTCACAGTTAATTTTTGATTACTGGTGTTTGGTAATGAACAAGACTGGATCTGCCAAATTTACTCCAGAAAGGAAAAAGGCGGTGGCAGCAAGGATTAATGAAGGGTACTCAGTTGACCACATCAAGCAGGCAATTGATGGCTGTGCAAGATCTGATTACCACATGGCCCGGGATGGGAAAAACAAAACTATCTATGATGATCTTGAGCTAATTTGCAGGACAGGCTCTAACGTTGAAAAATTTGCTTTGAATATTGGCGCTGGCTCACTTGCTAGCGGAATAATGAACGGCTATCAGGAGTTTATGGGAAATGATCAACACTGACAAAAAGGCTTTTGCAGATGCGTTTTCTCTGACATGCCTTGCATACGAAAAAACATTTAACCCGGAGTTGGCTAGTTTGTATTTTGCCGAATTATCAGAATATTCAGCTGGAGATGTTTGCCATGCTATGACGTGCCACAGAAGGGACGCAGATCGCGGTAGGTTTTTCCCGTCAATTGCAGACATCGTGTATCAGATAAATAAATACAATAAATCAGAGTCAGATCACCATGCCGTAGATCTTGAGTGGTCAAAGGTATTGCGTGCGTCTGCTAAAGGAATTAAGCCGACAGAATGCAATCAGTATGCTTTGGCTGCTCTACAAATGGTCGGCGGTGTCAAGGTGGTCGGATATGCTGAAGTCGCAGATCTTGCTAGGCTGAAAAAAACATTTATTGATAGCTACAAGTCTTTGGTTGGATGCTCATCTGCGCAAGTTCCCGGGCATTTATCAAACGCTATCGAGCTAAAGCAATTAAAACAGCGGGTGGTGAAGCGTGATTAATTCAATTGATTCAGAGTATGCGCTGATTGGCTCTCTGATATTGATGGCAGAAACAAAGCCGGTTACAGAGATGTATGCCCCGATTGCCCGGGTAGATGAGTCTGATTTCTATGACTACACATGCGGAGCTATTTACCGGTTTATAAAACTTTCAGTGCTTGCTGAAAGTAGTTTTGATGTCGTGTCGCTGTATTCTCAAATCGAAGAATCAATGATTCCTGGGCCTGAGATTAAATTTTCAGACATCGGGGCAATTGTCATGCGCCAGCCGGGGTATGCAGCAATTGAAAGCCATATTGCAAAAGTGCTTGATTGTTCAATGCGCCGAAAAGCTATCTCTGCAATTTCAGGCTTTATCAACCAGATTGAGACAGGCGACAATATTATGCAATCGCTTGGCTTGGCCGAATCTGCCATTGATGTTTTGATGCAAAAGGCTAATGGTGAAAGCTCTGGATTAACTCACATGAGCGAGCTTATGCGGGATTGGGTTTCCCGGGCTGAAAGTCAGTATTCTGGCAATACGTATGAGGTCGGTTATACAACTGGATTTTCAGGTGCGGACGCAAGCCTTGGTGAAGAATTGATTAACCCGGGCAGCTTGGTTGTGGTGGGAGCTAACCCGGGTAAAGGTAAAACCGCATTGATGGTTAGGATGTCAACTGAGATTGCTCGGCAATATCCATCCCGTGTTGTGCATGTTTACTCGCTTGAAATGCCAACACAGCAGATTGTTGATCGCTTAATGGGTCAGTCTGTGAATAATCAGAAGCCAAAATACTTTACTGATTTGGAGTGGGCGAAAGTTGCTGAGCAGATGTCAGTTTTTAAAGGTACGAATCTGTACGTTTGCGATGATTCCGCAATGAGTGTTGAGCAAATTAAATCTAATGCCCGGGCGGAGATCGCAAAAGGAAATCGAATTGGCGCAATCTTTGTTGACTACTTAACACTATTGAAGATGCCAAAAGCAGATCGCCGTGACTTGGCTGTTGGCGAAGTTTCAAAGCAGTGCAAGCGATTGGCAAAAGAGCTGAATTGCGTTGTTGTGTTGCTTGCTCAGTTATCCCGGGCAAATATGCAGCGCACTAATAAACGCCCAATCAATTCAGACTTGCGCGACTCTGGGCAAATTGAAGCTGATGCCGACCTGATTTATTTCCCATTTTACGAAATGCTGTTTGATGAAGAGTCGACATGCGGGCCATTTGCTGAGCTGATTTGCAGCAAGAATCGCCACGGACCAGCAGAGACAACTTACTGCAAAGTCGTTAACGGGGTCTGGCAGGATTGCGATCAATTAGAAGCTAAAAATAGGATTCAGTCGTGATGTTCATTCCAGTAGAAAACAACCAAATACCAGAGAAGTCAGACCAGATGGTCTATGTGATTCTGGCAAACTACAAGAAACACAAAATACTTGCTCGGTTTGCAAAGAACATGAGCGCACCGGTAACTGGGTATAAACGAGTGGAGAGAGTGTGATGGCTACTAAATACGATGAAAAGACAAGCTGCAACTCATGCGGCATTGGATTGAATCAGATTAAAGTGATTTCAATTGATGCTGGTTGCGTTTCAGGGTGCGAAACAACTTGCACGGCTTGTGGATTTGCTGACTTTTGGTGTTATGGATTTTTTGAATCTGGCGCACACATGGAAGGTAAAAGCAAAAAATACAGTTTCGATGATTCACAAAATGACTGAAATATACCTAATCCACCAAGACGAAGCGCTATTTCCGGTTAATGAGCATGGATAAGCGCAAGTTCTTCATCATAAACCGCCAAAGCCTAGTTGATGCATTCAAATGGATATGCTCAATCGGGTTTGATAAGTCGTTTGTTGTTGAGGTGAGGCCGCTTACTAGGACGGACGCACAAAACAGGTTGCTTCATGCTCTATTTGGCGATTTGGCTCACCAAGCTAAGTGGCAAAATGAAAAGCTGACGGCTGAGCAGTGGAAAATGCTGATGATTTCTGCGCATACCATCGCCACCAAAGAGCCAAACAAAATGGTAATCGGGCTAGAGGGCGAGGTGGTAAACCTTCGGGAGAGTAGCGCAAAAATGTCAGTTGCGCGGCTGAATAGCCTGATTGAGTATGTGCAGTGTTGGGCTGTAGAGAATGGTGTTGTGATTAGCAATCGATGAGAGTAAAATATAAATATCAGTAAGCCGTAGGACGTGAGCTGATTGCAAGCCAAAAGCCCAAGACAGGCTAGACGATTATAACCCTGCATCAGGTGCCAACTAGCTGGCCGTCCTAACTGATGCGGGGTTTATTTTTATGGTGCTTTAATGACAAGCAAAAATATTTACGTAAAACATAAATTGATTTACGGAGTGGCGACCAATGATGCTGATTACGCCGTTACCATGACAATTAATGGCAAAAGAACCAAGTGCAAAATATATGAAACTTGGGCGAACATGCTATTGAGGTTCTACAACAAGAGTTATCTAATAAAAAAGCCAACATACGAAGGGTGTAGCGTTTGTAGCGAATGGCTAACATTTAGCAATTTTAAATCTTGGATGGAGAAGCAAGATTGGCAAGGTAAAACCCTAGATAAAGACTACATATCTGTAGGAAACAAGGTTTACTCTCCAGATACATATATTTTCGTCACTCAGCAAATAAACTCGTTTATTTCTTCAACAATTACAAAAAGAAAATCTTTAAGTTGCGGAGTCTTTTTTGATTCTGAAGTAAAAAAGTTTTATGCAAAGTGTAGCGATCCGTTTAGTAAAAAGAATATAAACATTGGCTACTTCCTGACAGAAGCCGAAGCTTGCAGGGAGTATTTGTTTGCAAAATCAGCCATAGCCAACAAGCTTGCAGATATTTGCAACGATGAAAAACTTGCGATTGCGCTTAGAGCTAGGTTTCAGATTAAGACACACACCGAGGATGTTTATGGCAAAGTGTAAGTTCTGCAAACAGCCAGCAAGCCAGAAATTCGGCCTGAATTATTTCTGCGACACAGAATGTGCGTACAAGCAAGCCAGAGCCACGCAGGCGAAAAAGGTAAGCAAAGACGCAAGCGAGCAGAGAAAACGCGACAGAGAGTGGCTGGCGAACAATAAGAGTCGCTCCGACTTGATAGCTGAGGCGCAAAAATGGTTTAACAAGTTCATACGGCTTCGAGATGCAAAAGAAAACTGCATTAGTTGCGACATGCCGGAATGGGAAATAATTGCAGGAACTCCAATAAGCCAAGTTGGCGGTATATGGGATGCTGGGCACTATTTGTCTCGCGGAGCTTACCCAGAGCTGAGGTTTGATGAGTCTAACTGCCACAAGCAATGCAAGCGCTGTAATGGTGGCTCAGGAAGGTTTGCAGCAAAAAACAAAACAGTAACTCAAAGATACAGAGAGAATTTAATTCTTAAAATCGGACAAGCGGAGGTCGATAGACTTGAAGGCCCACAACAGCCGCTGAAGCTAACCATTCCAGAAATACAGGCTTTAATCGCAGAATACAAATCCAAGGTTAAGGCGCTGGCTGGTAAGACCACTTCCACCTAAAAAAGCTGATACAGTTTGNNAGTTTGTTTTGTGATTAATTGATGGGGAAGAGAGATGATTAAAAATGGTGATTTACCGGCAATGCCGGTTGCATATGTTGCGGAATATCCAGCAAGTATCGGATATGAAAAGCGTAATGAAGTCGAATTTGGCCTAACCAAGCGTGAACAGTTTGCAATGGCTGCTATGCAGGGTATTTTATCTTGTGACAATTCAGAGTTTCCGAACGTTGCAGCTGTTGGCGCTGTGGCGCACGCTGACGCATTACTGGAAGAATTGGAGCGCACGAAATGAACAAAATTAGAGAAGAGTTTGAAAAGTGGGTATTAGATCAAGGTTTTGAGTGCAAAGATCCAACACTGACAGTAGATGGTGTTCAAAACGCAGACGGTGCACCAATTTATTCGTACAACGTAGTACAGTCAGCATGGAAAGCATGGAGAGCAAGCCGAGATGTTTTGAGTTTTGATGTTGAATCTCTGCCATCCGCAAGTTACTCGGATGATGGCGTAATCTACAGAAGCCATGTAGAGCAGATGATTGAATTTGCAGGGGTGAAGTGTAAATGACACAAGAAGAATTTAGTACAACCTATTTTGGTTGCGGAATGCAGGCAATTTATCTCGGTTCAGTTTATGCAATCGTTACGATTAACGTTCAGGAAAAACTTTTTGGACTTTATGACGGTCTTAATGCAGAAGACTGTGAAGATCAAGATGTTATCTGGGTTCGATGCGAAAATATGGAGCTAGTAAAATGACATGCTACAACAGTATTGCACTGGCACGGCACCAGCACGAAATTGACCGGCAAGAAGCCAAAGAGCATTGGATTGCTGCTGCTGTGGATAGGTTGATGGATGATAGTGACTGGCTATTGGCGGTGGTAACTAAAGCAAATACAGGCTCTGATTATGGAGATTGGCAGCTGATTAAGTCTTGGGCTACAGAACAAGCCAACCTCGAATACCAGCAACACCTATCCGCACTAGAGCAGGCGCGGATTGATGGGGAGGTTGGTTATGACTGATAGAGAATTGTTGAATCTGGCGGCTAAGGCTTACAACTCAGGAAATGATGCTTGGCAGTGTGCAGATTATCAGCGCGGATTTATCGGTAATTGGAACCCGCTTGATGACGACGGCGACGCGCTACGGTTGGCGGTTAAGTTGGAATTAGATTTAAGCCTTGGTCTTTGTGGTGGCATCGTCTATATGCGCAGAGGCGCAAGAATTGAAGAGTTTAGCGATGAAGACCCATACGCCGCAACACGCCGCGCCATCGTTAGAGCTGCTGCGGCTATTGGAGAGAAATTATGAGTGAATGGATTAAATGCAGTGAGCGGTTGCCTGAGCGTAATTTGTGGTTTTTATGGCTTGATGGCAATGAGACTATGTATGCGCCTTTTGTTCATATTGACCGCATCAACGAAAGAAATGAGGCTTGCTTTAATTACTTACATAACTACACCCACTGGATGCCACTACCGCCAGCACCGGAGGAAGAATGAAGTTCTGCGCCGTAGAAATCCAAAAGATGCTAGACAAAGGAATGTCTAGAGCGCAAATCTCTAGAGAGATTAAATGCAGCAAGTCCAATGTTAGTAAATATGTCGGCACAGCCTGCGACACTGAGCAATGGGAGCAAGACCGTCAGCGCCACGCCGACTTCTTCGCCGGATTAACTCCGCAGCAAGAGTACGACTTACACACAAAACGTAGAAAGGAGATGGATGATGAGTAATGAAGCGATGGATAAGGTGCGCGAAGAGTTTGAGGCGTGGTTTCGCACTATGTATTTTCATCAAGAAACTAGTGATACATGGACTCCTGTAATTAAAGAGTGCATGTGGTTGTCATGGCAAGCATCCAGAGCGGCATTGGTGGTT
>DLGN01000167.1:6390-9636 GCA_002482715.1 Oxalobacteraceae bacterium UBA7693 | reverse complement strand
AGCCAATGGAAGTGCCGTGTGCACCACAGCCAAAACAATGATAAAACTGCTTTGTAGGGCTAACTGTAAAACTAGGAGATTTTTCGTTATGAAACGGGCACAAACCCATATAGTTTGCGCCACCTTTTTTCAATTGCACATACTTACCAACCACGTCAACAATATCAACGCGGGCAAGCAGATCTTGAATAAAACTTTGTGGAATCACGCAAACAATCTCATGAAATAGAAACAAATACGGCCTCGGAAAGATTTCACCCCGAAGCCGCGATCACACAACATCAAGCGATATTACTTAGCTAAAGCGGCTTTTACCATCACTGATACGACAGTCATATCAGCTCGCCCTGCCAACTTTGGCTTCAATACAGCCATTAATTTACCCATATCTTGCGGGCCAGTCGCACCCACCTCAACAACAGCTTCATTGACGGCAGCTTGCATTTCGGCTTCCGTCAAACCAGCTGGCATGTAAGCAGACAAAATCGCCATTTCGGCTTTTTCAATATCCGCCAAATCTTGACGACCACCAGCCTCAAATTGGCTAATAGAGTCTTTGCGCTGCTTGATCATTTTCTCGATAATCGCCAACACCATGGTGTCATTTAATTCAACACGCTCATCGACTTCTTTTTGTTTCATTGCAGCAGTGATTAAACGAATCGCGCCCAATTTGGCAGCGTCTTTGGCACGCATTGCTGCCTTCATGTCTTCGGTGATTTGATCTTTTAAGCTCATGACATCCTCTGAATAATGCTTTCACACAGCCAAACCTGCCATGCAAAAATAAACAATGAAAATAACAAAGCCCGCTGCGGTACACCGGAGCGGGCATGCAAACCTAAAGCAGATATAAATTGTGCGACATTAAGCTATTATAAAAACACTCAATGTCAGACAGAATTAATACATCTTTTTAGGCAATTGCTGACTACGAATACGTTTGTAGTGACGTTTAACAGCTGCTGCTAAGCGACGCTTACGTTCTGCAGTTGGTTTTTCATAAAACTCGCGAGCGCGCAATTCGGTCAACAGACCGGTCTTTTCGATGGTGCGCTTGAAGCGACGCATGGCGACTTCGAACGGCTCGTTTTCTTTAAGGCGAATTGTGGTCATGTAAGTTCGGAACCAGTTAAAAATTATAGGAAGACCGAAATCATAACAGGATTTTTTTAAATAGGGAAGCCAACTGATGAAAACTTATGCAAAAAAGTGTGGCGAATCATCACCAGCTTATCTCGAAATCAACTAAATCCCTCACTTCTTCTCAGGTTAAATTGCAATTACGCCTTGACAGATGTACTGAGCAAAGTCGCCTCAATATTCATTCAAGTCCGGCAATCGCTTTACCAGCAGCAACACCGGAAGCCCAAGCCCATTGAAAATTAAAGCCCCCCAACCAGCCTGTTACATCGACCGCTTCGCCGATGAAATACAAGCCTGGAACTGCTTTTACCATCATTGATTGCTGAGACAATTCACGGGTATCAACACCGCCACGCGTCACCTCTGCTTTACGATATCCTTCTGAGCCGCTAGGCAATAACTCCCATCGATTCATTTTTTCACCAAGCAGACGCAATCGTTTATCCTGCATATCAGCAATTTTTTGCTCACCATCAAAGCCTTGTGCAGAAAGCAAGCCATCAACCAATCGTGCAGGTAAATAAGCAGCAAGAAAATTCGCCAGATTCTTTTTGGTCGTGGTTTTTGCGGCAATTAACGCATTTGCGACATCTAATTCTGGCAATAAATTAATCCGAATGTTTTGTCCAGGCTGCCAGTAACTCGATATTTGCAATATAGCTGGGCCAGACAAGCCGCGATGCGTAAATAGCAAATCTTCACGAAACACAATTTTGTTTTTCTTATCACCCGTTTCAATATCCACTTCTAAAGAAATTCCCGCCATAGGCACAAATGGCGCCCAACTTTGCGCATCAAAAGTCAGGGGAACTAAAGCAGGTCGCGGTTCAACTATCTTTATCCCGAATTGTTTAGCGATCCGATAAGAGAAATCTGTCGCACCGATCTTGGGGATCGATAAACCACCTGTGGCGATCACCACATTCGCTGCACTCACAACACCCTGCTGCGTATCAACGACAAACCCATTTTCGTTTTTTTGTAG
The DNA here is from genome assembly GCA_002482715.1 of Oxalobacteraceae bacterium UBA7693. Lineage (GTDB taxonomy): Bacteria > Pseudomonadota > Gammaproteobacteria > Burkholderiales > Burkholderiaceae_D > Undibacterium. The sequence goes on along the minus strand of DLGN01000167.1, from coordinate 7,505 downwards.
CCCATTAATGCTGCAAGGCATGCGCCACTGCACCTTGCCAAGCTCGCATTCAGACTTCAACATACGAATGATATCTTCGGCAGACTCATCGCAAAACAGTTGCCCTTTGTGTTTTTCGTGAAATGCAATCCGATAACGTTTCACCAAATGAAGGAAATCTTGTGAGGTGTAACGTGATAACGCACTTTTGCAAAAATGTGGATTTTCTGACAGAAAATGATTAGGTGCTGCGTGTAAGTTCGTAAAATTGCAACGCCCGCCTCCAGATATACGAATTTTCTCCGCCAACTTACTGGCGTGATCAATCACCAATACTTTCTTCCCCGCCTGCCCGGCAACCGACGCGCACATCATCCCCGCAGCACCAGCACCAATCACCAGCAAGTCGTAGCTTGATGTATCTTCAATAGTCATACTCATCTTTCTGGCGCTCAATTCAATAAGGCGCGCATTTTAATTCAAAAGCGCTAAGGCGATGGTTAATTCTCGGATTTGAGCTTCTTAGACCATCGCAGGCAATGCTCAACTTGACGCTCAATATTTGCAGGTATCGGCATTTTTCCATCGAGCACATTCACAATCCAATTGGCAGTATTCACTGCATCGGTATCTGCTGGCAAATACTCAGGCTCAGCTATCAACTGCGTAGCTGTCTCTTGCAAAGTCTCACATTCCCCTCGCCAATAGCAATCAATTCGCTGCGCTCGCGCAGTACTTGCGACTGCCTCCCCTTCCGTTCCTCGCATCAATAAAGCTGCGCCACGAACCTGCGGAGCCAACTCCCGAAAATAGCGATCAAGCATTATCTGATACTCCGGATGGGTATACGAAGTAAGGCGCAACGCTGGCTGCTCGAACGGCTGCAAGATTTTCACCAATGTGTGCGTTGAATTACGCAAACCCAGAATCTGACGCATCATTAAAATTCTATGCATTGCGGGTGCCAGCACTTGAATCGGAACAAATGCTAAATTTGTCGCCATTAACTGTTGCTGCGCCTGCTCAACAGATTGCACTGCATTCACTTGCAGCATTGAAAAAATCTCTGCACTGGTGACACGTCCGGGATCTTGACATACACCATGCACCAGCACAGGTACGCCTTCTCTTGCTAA
>DLGN01000167.1:0-6380 GCA_002482715.1 Oxalobacteraceae bacterium UBA7693 | reverse complement strand
TAGCACGCTTGCGAGCGCCGTTGTAACTAGGAATAACGATTGGCGCATACATAGAATCAGATCCGATCTGTAGGCGTTGCATATGCGCTTCAGCGGCATCGAGAAATCCAGCAATTTCTTCGATGGATTCTCCTTTAATTCGCATGGCAATTAATATGGCGCCCATCTCCAAATCAGAGACCCGATTTTCTAGCATTGCCAAGTAAAGCTGATAAGCATCATCTCTGGAAAGATCGCGAGCACCTTCTTTGCCTCGACCGATCTCTTTAATATATGCTGCAGCAACGAAGGCTTGCGAACTTAATTTATTTTGTGTATTTTTCATAGGCAAAGCTTACACCGAGTCGGGTAATCATATCAAACGGGTCAGTTCATTCTCAGCGTTCGATATCACAAGATTTTTTGCACTTACTACAATCAAACAGAATTGACCTGTGTCGATGTAACGACATAGCAGGTAGAAACAAAGCACTCTACTGAAATCAATATCGCTTCTGATTAACTTTCGCTATACTTGTTTGCATCTTTTCTAAAAAAATCTTTCATCATGATGACCCCGAACCCTGACGCGAACGCAGCCTATGCAAAATTGCATGTCCTTCTCGTTGATGATGACGAGTTTTTATTAGAGATCATGAAAGTCACTTTACGCGACCTCGGTGTCTCGTCCATTTTGTTGGCGAAAAATGGTTTTGAAGGATTAAACACATTTCGGCAAGCCACAATCCGCCCTAACCTGATCATTTGTGATCTATGCATGCCGCAATTGGGCGGAATGGAATTACTCAGTCATTTAGCATTAGATGGGTGCAAAGCCGACATTTTGATTATTTCAGGTCACAACTTAGTACCGCCCGTTGATAATCATTGGGCATTGGCCAACTACAATGGCCCGATTTTAAATTTGGCAGAAAAAATCGCCCGCATTCAAGGCTTAAAGGTACATGCAAGTTTTGAAAAACCCATTACGCGGGAAAAAATAATTGAGATGCTTGATTTGGTCGTCACTTTTAATACGCCGCCGCCAGCAATTCAAGCATCGAAGTAAGCTGATCACTGCAAACGCCATGATCTAGACGCAGGCACCACTATGTTGAATTAGTGGTGCGTTCTATCATCAATACCATCGTTCAAGAATACGCCGTCATCAAACGCAGTTGCTCTCGAATTTTCTCGGCAAAGCGATCGTAGTGCGCTCCCAACATTGTTTTCAACTCTGCATCACTGACATAGTTAATCGATTTTCGATAGGCTGATTTAGCTTCTTGACCGGCAATCCAACGTGCCTCGACACCAGCTAAATCTAATACACACTTACTTTGCACTTGGGGGTTTTGCTGAAGATAAGTCGCAACACTGGCTTGATGTGCAATAAATAAATCGGCCAATTTCACATTCGCAGCTAATTTATTTTGAATAATTTTCCCACCATATTCAAATGGAGAAATACTATGCGGTTGCGTGGTAATCATCGCGCCATCGTCGAACATCGTCACACACTCTATCATTTGATGCTGCTTCCATTTGCCGCTAAAGAACATCAACAAAAACCCTAACAATCCTGGCCATTTTGGTTTCATCGTAAATGAAGCCAAACCAATTTCTCCGCTTTCATCTCTAAAAAGGCGCAACATTACATGCTGCCCCAGCATATTAAATAAGCCCATCGCCTCTGCATCTGCGATCTTAATCAAACCCACTTGACTTGCTGCTTTCTCCGCGCGTTGACAGTGTTTTTGCTGATACCTCGGATAATCACTCACATCAACCTCAACTAACTCTGGCTTGGGTTCATTAGCGATGCTCAAAATTTGGCGCGCAATATTCATCGCTTGCATCGTATCGGGATCATCGCTGATATGCGTTGCCAATGCGTCCGACACAGAAGCACCATGGCGAATCGCCTCGGCTGCAGCTATCATTGCCTGTGCCGCCATACTGTCTTGAAGATTTCGATCTTTGCCAGCATCATCCAAACTACCAAGTATTAGCTGTGCCATATGTTCACGCTCACCCGCACCATTGTTTTCGGAAAGCTTGCGCTTTTCAATGAAGTACTCTCGGTGAGGTGCATCCTCAGACATTTGCGCCAAAGCCTCATCATAAATTCGTAAGGCTTCATCATAACGACCCAGATCATGAAGAATGTTCGCCAACTTCATCGCATGACCAGGAACTTTTTCCTGCTCCCAACAATAGCGATAATCCGCCACGGCAGCTTCTAACGCTGAACGCTTAAAACACATGCCAGAAAAAGTACGGACGATATCTGTACTCGTATCCGCTGGCGCGCTTTGATCTGTCGCATCGACCCAAGCGCGACTGCGAGCGTCGTCAGCACGTGCTAAGCGATAATCCACTTGTTGCGGGCAAAGCATAATTGCTTGATCCAAAAGAGATCGTGCTTCCGCTAAGTCACCGTCACTTGCACCGTCGCCGTCTTCTTCAGTTTCACGATAACGCAAAGCGTTTGCCAATAAAAAACATGCTTGACCTTGCTCTTTTGCGTTTAATGTCACCGGCTCTGCAGAAGTGTCGCCACGATTTAATATCCGACGCAGATCCGCAATATTGCGCAGCTCCAATGTACGTTGAACGGCAACGCGATTTGCTCTCGCATTCGCCACGGCAGCAGAAACACGCTTATCTTCATGATCATCATCGGCATGCAATGGTGCTTGTTGATCTAAATACCAATCTGCATACTCGACACGTTTTATCAATGCGGCTGCATAATCTGGCAAGCGCTGCAAAACCAGATCTAAAGTCGAAGGCACTTCGGCGTAACGTTCCAATTTTTCTAAGCAATTGAGCCGATGCCATTGTAGTGCTGCTGATTGAGGAAAGCTCGCAATTAAGCGATCAACGATAGTCAATGCTTGCGAATACTGTGCTGCTCGGTAACACTTCTTAAATTCATCAAAATCTGGGTGTTGCATTATTTTTGTCCCTATTATTTATTCTTAGTTAATTGCCGCTTCTATCAATGATTATCTACATGTTGTAGTCGTCTCAAATCGCTAATTTAAGTCTCTTGTTCAGATAGCTATTGCTCATACAGCTCCAATGGCAAGCCATCGGGATCTGCGAAGAAAACAAAGCGCTTCCCAGTGTATTCATCTAATCTAATTTGTTCTGGCTGCAGTCCTTTTGCAAGCAATTCGCGCCAGCTTCTTTCAATATCACTCACCACAAATGCGAGATGACGCAATCCCTGCGCCTCGGGATAAGACGGCCGCATTGGCGCATTTTCGAACGAGAATAATTCAATTTGTCCACCATCAGGCAAGCCTAAATCCAATTTATAAGAATTGCGTTCAGCTCGATAATGTTCGGCGATCACACGCAAACCCAAAGTCTCTACATAGAATCGTTTAGAACGTTCATAATCGGAACAAATAATTGCGGCATGATGAATTCTTAGTAGCATAGAAAAGTGCGTCAACAATAATCAATAAAAAATCAAATATTCACTGGGACCTGTTAACAGGCTCGATATCTACGACATGCCGAACATCAACCACAAGTTTCGGATGCTCGCCTAATACATAACTAAAACACAGCGTATCTCCTGCGCTAAAATCAGCATTCAAGCGACGCGGATAGGTCAGTCCAGAATCATACGTATTTAGAACATTTTCTTGATAAACCTGAATTGTCGTCATTAACATCGGGCTATATCCTTGCGGAATTTGCTCAGGTATTTGCACACATGCGGCGGGTAAATTCATGCTCGAGATGTTTTCCCAAGAGTGAATTGACTGCCGATTGACACGTATTAGCGTTCCCAAAGAAATTCGGTCTCGCAATGTTTGCTGATCATTTCTATCAACCTCTTGCACGGAAAACTCCCTAGCGGGATTTAACAGGCAAAGCGATACTTCAACTTCTTCGGGAATCAGCAAAGCATCAGGCGCCTGCTTCATCAAAGAACGCGACAAAGCAATCTGAGGCTCTTTCTCTAAGCTAGACTGCATTACCTCTAACAAGATGATATCAGGGCTCCGTTTGCGCTCTATGCGATACATGAATGCATCAGCAACCGCAGTTTCTGCGACAAATTCTTGCAGCCCCAAGTATCCAACAATTCGCAACACAGAATCGATAGAATCGGCATGGATATCAATTAAACTGATCTGTACCTGCTGTGGTGTAAGGCGCAGCATTAATGGCAGCGCCAGTAATGCATATGGACCACAACCGACGTAAAGTAAGTTCACCGGTCGAGCAGGCTCCATCAAATTTTGCGTACAAACTGCTTGATACACCCCACGCATGAATTGCACAGTTCGAACGAAATCCCTCGCACACAAGGCCGCGGCATGAGGTGACAGCGCTAATCCTTGTTCTGTTCGCGTCTCGCCTTTAGCAATGTCGTCGTCGGGATGGCGAACATATTGACCTAAATTCGCTAATGCATCCGCCAATGCATTCACCTCCTTAAACAAACTCGATGCGTGTCGGTCTGGGCTAAGGATAGTGTCGACAAGCTGAATCAAGGTATCTCTATCTGGCATCTATATAGGAACTTTACAAGTGAGATTGGATTGGTGTGAAGTGTTCGATCTAATGCAATACCCATTGGTCATACGCATCGCGCTGAAGAAATATTCTCCGCGCAAGTCAAACAGCATAATGCCATTGAAGACCATAAGGCAAATCTTGTGGGCCAAAAACAAAATGCAAGACGCGACGTCGACTTTGTCCGCTCGCTTTTGATGAGGCATGTAGAACCAGAGGTCGCATCACCAAGGCGGCACCGCGCTCGACCGCGCATAGACGTTCACCACTTGATGTGCGCAGGGCGTTGGCCTGCGTGGTATCAACTTTACCGTACTGATGTGACCCGGCAATCAATTTCAAAGCGCCGTCAATCTCAGTACAAACATCCACATGCAAACGCACTGCAACGAGCTGCTCTAAGACCTCAACTGGCGCTTGTACAAACCAACATCCATCTTTATTTGACCAAGCGGTCAATGCGGGATGTTCCACTTTGTCCGCAACCGGAATACTTAAGTCTTGATGCAAAGCGACTAGCCAGTTGTTGGCTACAGATTTTTCAAACAAACTGCATTGCACCGCGCAGTAAGAGTCGGGTAATACGTCGCGCAACAATGTATGTTGGCCGATCACTTGCACAAGTTGCGAGCACCAAGCCTGATTGAGTAAATGACGATCGCCTGCTCTTGGCGTAGCCGAGCCAGAAGTGAGTGTGTCAAGATTTTGCGATAACTGCACTAACGCAGACTCGCTCAATAATGGCTGCGTGACAAAAAAACCTTGTGCATTGAATTCGCTGTTGGACATACAGGATCAGTCGAAAACTGAGAGTGTAAAACAATCTCGGCGAAAGATGCTGTCAATTTGAATGGACTACAAAATCAAATAAAAAACCACACATGGCGAATACCGTTTAGCTAAGCTCGTGTCTGATGTATCTTCATTCCCGCGAAGGCGGGAACCCAGTGTCGTAAAAGCCTAAAGACGCTGGATCTCTGCCTTCGCAGGGATGACGCCACGAAGTTTTGCGCTTAACTGAACGGTATTGCTACACAATGCGGCTTTTCATCAGCACTTACTTCGCACTACCCATCTCAACCAAGATTTGCAGCACAACTTGAACGAAATCTGATTTCATAAGAGTAGCTCCTGAAGAAGTAACGAATTGGATTTAGAGACCTTCAGCCGCCATCACTTGCGACGCGGCATTGATCACGGCGGCAATCCGGCCAACATCACGTAACTGCGTAGTTGACATGCCTTCTTTACGCAATAAATCGAAATGTGACTTCACACAGAAATGACATTTGCCAACGATAGATGCTGCCAGCGCATACATTTCAAAACGACGTTTATCGACACCACCATTGGTCGCATACGCGTTCATGCGCAGTTGTGCGCCTTGTGTTTTCAAGTCTTCATCATCGGCCATTTCAACAAACGGATACCATACATTATTCATACCCATCAAAGATGCGGCAGTTAACGCAGCTTGCACTTCTTCTGGCGCGATGTGACCAGAATTTTTAATCAAGTCAATCAGCGTTTTACTTTTCGTGGCAAACGCCGCAGCCAAGGCAACCGCTACAGCATCGTTACCTTCCAGACTAGAACGCGCAATCGTGCTGTCCACATTCAAACGAATATCTTTAGCATAATCAGGAATGCTATTTTTAATCGAAGTAAGAAATTCCATAGTTTTCACCTATCAAAAAGCGTTTTTAAAACCCGCCGGAGCGGGTTGATTGTACTGCGAGCACCAGTATTAACCAATGACTGGTTAGCCGTAATCGCGATTAGAAATTCAATTTTAGGAGGACAGGGCTAGGCGCTTCCCGGAGCAATACTTGAGTATTGCGAGGACAAGCAACAACGCC
>DLGN01000156.1 GCA_002482715.1 Oxalobacteraceae bacterium UBA7693 | reverse complement strand
ACACCAGCGACACATTGCACGGTGGTGGTGATCGCCAAAATGTTACGAGTACCAACACTGCCATCGGCATTGCGGAATCCTTGGAAGGTATAGCCTTCTAAAGCCGGCATATCTGGCGCTTTGCGATTGGCGATTGGGAGATTTTGTAGTTCGCGCGCTGGCGGCAATTGCACTAGGGCTTCTTGTATCCAACTGCCAGCAGCGATGTCAGCTTGTGCATAACCAATCGTCACGTTATAACGTGTGATCGCTTGATCTTTCGCGATCTCAACGAGTGCGACCTTATGTCCTTGCGGTATTGCTTCTAGTAGCCTTAAGCCATTATCAAATTGCGTACCTGCTGGCAGGCCGCCGTCATTGACGACGATGGCGACGTTATCCTTTTCATGCATACGTATGAATAAGGGTGTCTGTGTGTCTGCAGCCATCTTTTCCTCTCTTCCAGTCTTTTTATTCGTGGTTCTTTTTTGCCTTAATCACACATCATCTAATGAATGCTATCTATCTTTTAGCCACTGGTCTGACCAGTAGCTTTGATCTATTGTTACTTTCAAACCTCACAAGAGACACTTTATTACGACACATTATGGATGCAGATTGGATGCACTTTGCCGCTTCATTCGCGTTGTTTTTCTTGGTAATTCTTTGGTGATCTTGATGGCTTAAGGAAAAAGATACGCTTATTACGAAATCTAATGCGATATCAATTTCGACTCTCTTCGGAGCTTTCTTGATGTGGCGAGTATGCCACCAAAAAAAATATTTGGCTAGTCCACATTGCAAAATTGGTCTAACCACATTAGAATGGTCTTACCAAATGCGGCAAAATAGAGACAGCTTGAACTTGCTTTTGTTGCTTGTCAGTCTGCAGTTCGACAGTCGATCTATTTCTGCATACATAAGAATTTGAGAGAGCGCGCACCTAGTCGAGCATGAGCAAAAAAGCCTATTCAGCAGTAACAGCCGAGCATGAACCGCGACTTTACCGGGTGGTAGCCAATCGCATTCAGGCTTTGATTGTTGAAACAGGGTTGCTTGCTGGTGATCGTTTGCCATCCGAGCGCGAACTTGCTGCGCAATTGCGCGTTAGCCGGGCTTCTCTACGTGAAGCTGTACTGGCGCTGGAGTTGGGTGGTGTGCTCGAAGTGCGTGGTGGATCTGGTGTGTATTTGTGTGACGATACATTGGATGAGGTCATCCCCGAAGTTGGCCCAGGTCCGTTTGAAGTTTTATCAGCACGTCGTTTGATTGAAGCAGAAGTGGCGGCAATTGCGGCACGCGTTGCCACTGACGGTGCGATTGATACGATTTGGAAAGCGGTATTGGAAATGGAAAAGCATCACCATAATCCAGCGAGTAATGAACAAGCAGATCGTGAGTTTCATTTGTCGATTGCGCGTGCTACTGGCAACAGTGCTTTGGTCGGTACCATGGAGTATTTGTGGAATCAACGCGGTAGTTTGTGGCATCGCTTGAAGGAACATTTTCAGACTGAAGAATTACGTCAGCAAACTTTGGGTGATCATCGCCAAATTTTGCAGGCAATCGTTGCGCATGACCCTGCCGAGGCAAGACGGGCGATGCGTGCACACCTTGAACGCGTGACCAGAACTTTCTCACGTGGCTAAGTGCTTCAGTGTGGCTAAACATGATTAACGAGTAGTTGCGCTAATCAAGTAAAGAATTTGTAGTGAAAATTGACCGGTCAGACCTCGGTGCAGCAAGCCTGCCCTTCGTCGCGACGGCAACGGGTACGCGAGGTACTCCGACTAAGGTCTCACCATACAAAGAGAAAATACTCGGCGATGGATGGGCTTCAATTTAAAAAAATAGTAGGAGACAGTGATGCAAGTTAGTATGAAAAATCCAAAGAAATCACCAGTAAAACAATTGGCCTTGTCCGCAATTACCATTGCCGTCATGGGTCTGATGCAACAAGCTTCCGCGCAAGAACCCATGCGCGTTGAGGTAACCGGCTCTTCTATCAAGCGCCTGGCAAGTGAAGCATCTTTACCGATCACCAGCGTATCTGGTGAAGAATTTGAAAAGCGCGGCATGACTACTTTGGCAGATTTGATGATGGCATTGCCGCAATCAAATTCCTTAGCACCGTCCAATGCAGGCTCTGGTACCAATATCAATTTACGTGGTTTGGGTGTGAACCGCACCCTAGTGCTGTTGAATGGTCGCCGTCTCGCAAACGAAGCGATTGCTGATGGTTATGCCAATCTGGATGTGATTCCCATGAGTGCGATTGCACGCGTGGAGATTTTGAATGACGGTGCATCGTCGATTTATGGCTCCGATGCGATTGGTGGCGTGGTTAACTTCATCACTAAGCGTGATTTCCAAGGCGCTACCATCACTGGTCAAATTCTTGACCCGCAACGTGATGGCGGTGGTGATGAAAAGCGTTTGAGTTTTACGGTGGGTGCTGGCGATTTGCAAAAAGATGGTTGGAATATTTATGCGACCATGGATGGATTACGTCGCAGTCGTTTGGCGGCCTCTGATCGTGCTGAGCTCACATCGAATGAATTATTAAGCAGTATTGGGCGCGCGCCTTCATTGGCAAGTGGTGGTTTTGCCAGCCCCGCAAACTTCACTATTCCTAGTAATAAATCATTTGCTGCTGCCAATCCTTATTATGCAAGCGGGTGCTTAGCACCATACTCAATTCAAGGTGGCAAGAATACCTGTGTCATTGATAATCGTAATTACAACACGGCGATTTATGGTCGTGAACAATTAACGTTTTTCGCCAAAGCGACAAAAAAAATCAGTGATGATCATATCTTTTCTATCGATTACTCACGCGGTCAAGGTCAGATTTTTGGCACTAAAATTCCAACCACGAGTCTGGCGGCGAATGGCGTGACTGCTTTATTGCCAGCGACAAGCAAATGGTATCCGGGTGGAAGCGGTGGAGTTCCCGCAGTCGCTGGTACCAATGGCGCGCCTTTGCTGGTGACTTGGAGCGTGGCTGATGCAGGCATGTATATCACGAAAGATGAGCAAATCAATCAGCGCTTAAATTTTTCTGATGAAGGTGTGATCGGTGGCTGGGACTACAAAGCAGGTCTGGTGATCGGTATTAGTGATCGCGTTGGCTATCTTGACTCTGGTTCTTTGGATGGTCCGAAATTATTGTCTGGAATTGCTAGCGGTGTGCTCAATCCTTTCGGCGTTCAAGACGCCACAGGTAAAGCTTACCTCGATAGTATTTCGCTCAACGGTCAGAAATTACGTGTTTCGCAAAGTACGTTTACCGGTGTGGAATTGACGGTGAGTAAGCCGATTATGACCTTGTCAGCTGGCTCAGTTGGTTTGGCATTGGGTGCGGATTTTCATCGTGACACGACGGAAGACGTGAAGACGGATGTTGGTTTGGCGGCGACTTATGCTGCTTCGACGCCATCACGTGGTCAGGGTTCGCGCAATGTGGCAGCTTTGTTTGCGGAGTTGGAAATTCCAGTGACAAAAACATTGAACGTCAATCTCGCTTTGCGTGATGATCACTTCAGTGATTTTGGAAATACACTCAATCCTAAAGCGAGTTTCCGTTATCAACCAAATTCCACGATCATGTTCCGCGGCTCGGCAAACACTGGTTTCCGTGCGCCGACTTTGTTTGATCGCTATGGCTATCGTCTGCCAGGCGCAACCACCAACACTTCATCGAACTGGGATGATCCTTTGCAGTGTCCAAGTGCGACCCCGGCAATCGCGAATACAGGTAAGCCTTTACCAGGTTTGGTGGCAGCAACGGTGTGTAACGTCAAGTTACCAAAACAAACGGGTAGTAATGCAGAATTAGTTCCAGAAACTTCCGTTGGTGGTACTTTAGGTGTGGTGTTAGAGCCAATGAAAAATCTGACCATGTCTTTCGATTACTGGCGTGTGAATATGGACGACATGCTGGCGAACTTGCCTGAACAAGCTTACTTCTTAAATCCAACGAAGTACGCTGATTTCTTCGTGCGTGATGCGACAGGTAAATTGTTGTACATCAAAAACACCACGATGAATTTGGGCGGGCAAAAAGCCGCTGGTATCGACGTTGCGACGAATTACACTTTCCCTAAATCGGATTTCGGTACTTTCAAAGTACAGTTGAATGGTACGTATTTGACGCAATTTGATAATCAGTTAGAGAAGGGCGGAGAGTTTGTTTCTAATATCGGCCGTTTCGGTTTGGCGAGCAATGGTACGACTAGTAGTTTGCCGATCATCACTTTCCGCTGGAAACACAATTTGGCTTTGTCCTGGTCTAAAGGCGACTGGACTTCCCAGTTAACACAAAACTACAACACGGGATACCACGATCAAAATCTGGTAGCTGCACAGTATCATCGCGACATTGAGCAATACACCGTGTACAACTTCACGATGAGCTACAAAGGCTTTAAGAATTTCAAGATTGTGTTTGGTGTTAATAATTTGTTTGACGTGAATCCACCTGTTACTAACCATAGTGGTTACAACGGTTATTTAAGTAGTGCTGCTAGCCCTATCGGTCGCGCCTTCAATACGCGTGTGACCTATACTTTTTAAGCTTGGATAGTACATTTCAGGTTCGGACATGAGACAAGCCCGGTATTCAAATTGATCACACTGATCGAACTGATACCGGGCTTTTTTTGATTGCGCATCAATACAATAGCGTCGGGTTTTCGTGAAACGCCAATCGAAGACTTGATTGCAACAATGGATTCAATATGAAACATCTCTTCTTTACAAGTCGTCTTCGTACTTTTCTCTGTACTTTTCTTCGTGTTAGTAGCTTTAGTGTCGCGCTGGTTGCGAGCACTGTCGTCAACGCTCAAATGCAAACCACGGTAGCAAATCCTCAATTGCGAGTGATACTCGTAGGCGACTCGACTATGGCGACAAAAAGTGGTTATGGCGATGCCCTATGCGCGCGTTTTAAATCAGAAGTTGATTGTGTGAATTTGGCGCGCGGTGGCCGTAGCTCGGGTAGTTTTCGAGCGGAAGGTTTATGGAATCGTGTGCAAGAATTGTTGACGCAATCGGCTAGTGGCGGTATTGCAACTTATGTTTTGATTCAATTTGGCCACAATGATCAACCGGGCAAGCCCGGGCGTTCAACTGATTTGGTGACAGAGTTTCCGGTGAACATGGCACGCTATGTGAACGAGGTAAAGCAATGGGGCGGTGTGCCTGTTTTGCTCACTCCACTGACACGTCGTAGTTTTCGTAATGGCGTACTAGAAAATAATTTAAAACCTTGGGCAGACGCCATTGAAAAAGTAGCGCAGCAAACGCAGGCTGTGCTGTTACCACTGAATGCAGAAAGTCACGCTGCCGTGCAAGCGATGGGGGAAGCTGAGGCTGATACCTTGGCGGTTGCACCACCGCCGCCAAAAGTTGAGGCGAATGCCTCGTCGGATCCAAATAAACTAGAACCACAAGGTGCAGCGAAATCGGCTTTTGATCGTACGCATGTCGGTGTCAAAGGCTCAGCCTACTTTGCCAGTATGGTTGAACGTCAACTGCGTGAACATGTTGCGGCCATCAGTGTGTTCTTCAAACTAGCTGGAGAATAATCGACATGAAGAAAATTAATCAAATGAATAAAAAATCAAAGCTTCATGGTTTATTCCTTTTTACGCTTGCTAGCACAGTGTATGTTCCAACATCGCAGGCACAAGATATGCGACAGGTCAGTGAACCACGTATGCCAGCGGTATGTACCGTACTCACCGCAACGCAAGTGTATGCCGAGGGATTACGTCAATTAGATACAGCAAAAATTCAGACCGCTTTGAATGCCTGCCCAGCAGGGCAGGCGGTACAACTTGCAGCGAATAATGAGAAAGATAGCTTCCATTCTGGTCCCTTGCAGATTCCAAGCGGCGTTGGACTGATTGTTGATCGTGATGCCACTTTGTATGCGAGTACGGATGCGAACTTGTATGACAAAGGCGAGAGAACTTGCGGTGTCAATGCTGAGAAAGGACGCACGTGCATGCCATTTATCACCATCGAGAAGGCCAATGGTAGTGGCATTTATGGTGATGGTGTGATCGACGGACAAGGCGGGCAACTTGTGCTGGGCAAGATGGAAAGCTGGTGGCAAATGGCGCGCCGAGCACAGCGTGAAAAAAATGAACACAATATTCCGCGCTTAATCGAAATTAAGAAATCGCAGGACATTACTTTTTATCGCATACGTTTGCGTAACTCGCCGAATTTTCATGTCACCGTGAGTCAGTCTGATGGTTTTACGGCTTGGGGTGTCAAAATTGATACGCCATCTGATGCACGCAATACCGATGGCATTGATCCCATCTCTTCACGCAATATCACGATAGCGCATAGCTATATTCGTACCGGTGACGACAATATCGCGATCAAAGGCGGCAATAGTGGCGCAACTGAGAATGTCTCTATCATCAACAACCATTTTTATAGTGGCCATGGGATGTCGATTGGGAGTGAAACCAATAGCGGAGTACGACGTATTTTGGTGAGAAACCTGAGTTTAGATGGCACCACCTCAGGATTGCGAATTAAGAGTGATGTGTCGCGTGGCGGTGTGGTCGAACAAGTGCGTTATGAAGATGTTTGCATACGCAATAGTAAGCGTCCGATTGATTTAGACACGCGTTACGATCAAAAAGCCTTGGGTGACAAGATTCCACTGTATCGCGACATTGTGTTTGACCGCGTTCATAGCCTTAGCCCCGGACGTATCGTATTACGCGCCTACGATGCAGCCCACCCGATGTCGCTTGAATTTAGGCAAAGCAGCATCGCTGCTAATTCACCGCAATTGATTCAGTTTGCAAATCTGAATATTGATCAGAAAAAAATCACCGTCGCCGAGAACGCGGACAATATCGTTTGGAACACGGCGATTGCTGCAAACTGTGAGCATCGTTTTGCTGAATTTCCAGCGCACACACCGGTTAACTTCCGACCTCAATTAACTAGCCAGCAGGCACAAGCCTACACGCTAGAAAATGTCTTACGCACCACAGGTCCAGCCGACAAACCATTGACCGACCCGTGGAATCCTCTTGAAGACAATTTGGTGAAGGCCGCCAATTTGCCAATCGATTATGTGGTGGATGCAAATGCCGTCGCCGATGGTAAAACCCGTTTTAATACTGTACAGGCCGCGATCAACCAAGCGTTGTTGGATGGTCGTCGACTAGTGGCTGCACAATCGAGTAAGCAACGACTCTTTATTTTGCTTAAGCCAGGAACGTATCAAGAATTGCTGTACGTACCAACGACGGCATTGCCGATCACTGTGTATTCAAATGAGAGCGATGCGACGAAAACCAAGATCGCCGCCAGCGCCCATGCAGCACTTTTGGGCACCGCCTATGTTCATCGTTATGGCACCCAATTTGCACAAGTGGACAGCAGCATTCAAGAGATGTATGCATCGCTGAAAGATCGACCCGTGATCGGCACTAGCGGCTCGGCGATTGCATGGATACGTGGACATGGCTTCCAAGCAAAAAATATCACTTTCCAAAACACCTACAACAAAGATCAGGTCGATACGAAGGCAGAATGTCCTAATACCGTCTGCGGTGCAACTGCCGGAACTGCTCCAGTCGTGGTGGTCCAACATCAAGCGGTTGCCTTGATGGTCGAAGGTGCGGATAAAGTGCAATTTGAAAATGTACGTGTACTCGGATTTCAAGATACTTTGTTTTTGAAATCAAGTGCGATTGCGCATACAGCGCGTAGTTTCTTTCATCGCTCCTATGTTGAGGGAAACGTGGATTTTATCTTTGGCGACACGACGGCGTATTTCTATCGCTCTGAGATTAAATCTTTAGGTGATCGCTCGACCTCTTACGTGACAGCACCGAATACCAATGTGCGTACACCGTATGGTTTCGTCTTTAATGAAGTGAACTTTACCCATGATGGTAGTGCGAACGCGCTTGCCGGTAAATTTTATTTAGGACGTCAATGGTTCCACACCCAAAAATGTACGCCATACGCGACAATTAACGTCGCATCCTATCGCTGCACGTTGAGCGATGTTGATGGCTATCAGGCTCCGGTAGGCACTATCTCGAAAAAGGTTTTAGAAACCGTTGGTAAGACGGTCATTCTCAATTCGAAAATCGGTCAACATATTCATCCCCAGCATCCGTGGGCTGATTGGAATAAAAAAGGTAGTCTGGCTTTTCGGCCTGTGCAATTCTCAGTGGCGGATTACTGGCGCAATTTGACGCAAGTGGGATTGCAACCAATCCAACATCTTGGGTATGACAGGTTGGATAATTTGTCGCCCGTAAGCTCGGGTATCTTTTTGTCCGAATTTAATAATACGCATGCACCTTTGCAGCCATCTGCAGACAGTCAAAAAACGATGCCAACGGGAGTCAAGTAATGCGTATAAAAACAATCACAGATACGGCGAATGAATCCACTCGTCGTCGCTTCCTACGCGATACTTCTCTGGCTAGCGTGTCATTGCTGAGCGCGGGAATGGCAGAAGCGGTTCCAGAAAATCCTGATACCAACAAAGATAGCTTGATGCCAGATCCTTGGGGTGCAGCACAAAAGATTGTGGATAGATTTGCCCAGCCTTTGGTATTCCGAGATCAAGATTTTTTGATCACAAGTTACGGTGCAAAGCCATGTGAATTGCAACAGGTGAAAGCCTGGGTTTCTTTCGAGTTGCAGGCAAATTTGGCGACCCCGACCAAACAAGCATTGGATATGTATCCTGCCATCACGGCCGCGATTCAGGCTTGTCATCAGGCTG
>DLGN01000348.1 GCA_002482715.1 Oxalobacteraceae bacterium UBA7693 | reverse complement strand
GCTACAAATTAAGGCTACAAATTAGGGCTGCAAACGTGAAATCACCCAAGTATCGTCGGCTTGACGTGTGTAGGCAATTCGGTCATGTAAGCGTGAACTGCGACCTTGCCAGAATTCGATAAAATCGGGAACTAAACGATAACCACCCCAATGCTCGGGACGAGGTGGGTTATCGCCAAACTTTGCAACGACTTCTGCGAGCTTATCTTCTAACTGCTGACGGTTGGCAACTGGCTGGCTTTGACTTGAGGCGCATGCACTTTGTCGACTACCAAGCGGGCGGCTATGAAAATAAGCATCATTATCTTCTTCTGATATCTTGTGAATCTTTCCCTCTATGCGGACCTGACGCTCAAGTGCCGTCCAGAAGAATAATAGCGCTGCATGGCGGTTTTGAGATAATTCTTGCCCCTTGCGGCTATCGTAATTGGTGAACCATGAAAAGCCGCGTGAATCAAACTCTTTGATTAATACGATGCGTGAAGACGGTCTGCCTTCGGCATTGACTGTCGATAGACTCATCGCATTGGCTTCTGCCACTTCGGCTTTTAAAGCTTGTTCAAACCAATGGGCGAATTGTGTGAATGGATCGTGAGCGACATCGCTTTCAGCGAGGCTGGCGAGTTGATAATCTTTTCTGAGGCTGGCAATTGACATACTTCTTCCTTGAAATTGAAACTTCGTCTTGAACAGAGCAAAGTCTAAAATAAATTGACTTGTTCGTCAGCGCTTCTGTGCCATCACACGGCATTGATACCGCGTCGTGCCTGCATCGCTTGTCCTAATTTATGCATTTGACCAGGATTAAATAAACGCATCGCCATCGGTGCGATCTGCGTTTCTTCTATTTGCATGTGTTCTTGATAGATAGCTTGAAATTCACTCACATCATTCGCATTCAATGCGGACGAACTTCCGTTGGCGATGCCACTTAATTGACCTTCTAAGCGACGCCATTGATCTGCCATTTGCTGATGTTGCTGCAAGATTTTTGGCAGCGTATTAGCGAGTAATTCCGCATCTTCGCCTTGCGCGGTTTGTTTCAGCTCAGGCAGTAAATCGATTTCTTCATCATCGTGATGCAGCGGAGCCGCATTCTGGAAATATTTCAAAACTGCCAGAACAGCTTTTTGTGCTTCAGCATCTGCGCCATTTTTTTCTAAATGCGGTAATAATTTTTCTAAGGTGGCTAATTGTTTACGAATCCGATCATGGCAATGCTTGAGAACTGCCAAGGGCTGATCGAAGCCAGGGGCGCTTGCAAATAGAATATCCATGATAAGTTTTATTTTAGTAAAGATTAGACGAACAAACGGTAAAGAAAATTATCCACCATTCTAGCGAACCGCGCTCAATTCTCGCTAGCCAAACTTGCGTAAGATCAAGTCAAAAATGCTTAATTAGCGTGAAGCTTGTAAAATAGCGCCAACTCCAGCCTCGATGGCTAATTGACACCTCCCATTAAAGATACATTTCCCATGCAGCAAGCCACTTCCCCATTTGATGATATTGATTATGAACGCCGATTTGCTGGCGTTGCTCGCCTGTATGGTGCGCAAGGTCTTGCCCGCTTCCAGCAAGCGCATATTTGTGTGGTTGGGGTTGGTGGCGTCGGGTCGTGGGTAGTGGAAGCCTTGGCACGCAGTGCAATCGGCAGTATTACTATGATCGATCTGGATAATGTCGCAGAGTCGAATGTGAATCGACAAATTCAAGCGACTAGCCTAACTTTAGGTAAAGCTAAAGTGACTGCTTTAGCAGAGCGTATCGCAACGATTAATCCGTACTGCAAAGTGCTTGAAGTAGAAGAGTTTGTTGAGCCAGACAATTTATCGCAAATGATAGGGCAACATGGTTTTGACTATGTGATCGATGCGATTGATAGCGTCAAAGCGAAAACTGCCCTAATCGCTTATTGTCGCGAACAGAAAATCCCATTAATCACGATAGGTGCAGCTGGTGGTCAGACTGATCCTTGTAAAATCGAAATCCGCGATTTATCGCGTACTGAGCAAGAACCTTTATTAGCCTTGGTGCGCAAGCGCTTACGCCAGAATTTTGGTTTTCCGCGGGGTAGTAAAAGTAAGTTTGGGATCGATGCGGTGTTTTCGATGGAAGCATTGACGATGCCAGAGACGGCAGAAACCGCAGAGGCCTGTGCAGTCGACGGCAGTAAGGGTATCTCAGGCATAAATTGTGCAGGCTTCGGTTCTTCGATCGTCGTTACCGCTTCATTTGGTTTAGCAGCTGCGGCGCATGTGTTGCGTAAATTAGCGTTCGAGAAAAGTGTGGACTAAGTTAGCTTAATTCACACTTTATCAGGTGCTTGAGTGGGCTTGTAATCAAGTATGCAAACAAGCATTGCAAATGCGCCTGCAATGAAAGTAATTTTCTAAGTCGTTTTGGGGTCGCCACGTAAAGCCCAAACCACACCGCCGAGGCACAGAACCATGCCCGACCATTCTATCCATCCAGGATGATAATTTTCTAGCTGGATCGACAGCAGCACAGAAATAATCGGCGTGATCACACCGATGAAGACCGTCTTCTGTGCCCCGATTCTGTGGATCAAAGTGAAGTAACAAGCAAATGCGATCACTGAACCAAACAGCGATAAGTAAATCAAGGATAGCCAATAGTTGATGCCAGAAGGTAGCGTCCATTGCTCGCCATTGGCAATCGCAAACAGACTGACCCAAACCGTCCCCCAAGCCATCGCCCATGCCATCGTCAATAAAACGTTTTGACTGTATTGTCTGACTTTGACAACGACTACATTACCGAAGGTGCTGGCAAGTGTTGCGGTTAATGCCAATCCTAATCCCAGCAAGAAGTGCGTGTCGTGACCAGAATGGGTATCTTCCCAATTGCTTTTGAGTGCGGGGAAAAATAATAAAATCACCCCAGTAATCGAAATAAGCGCTGCACTCCAGATACGCCAGCTGAGCGGTTTTTTGAAAAATATTCTCTCGGTGATCGGCGACCATATGACCATCAGTGCAAATAACACGGCAACCAGTGCAGAGACTAGATATTGCTCTGAGGAATAGGTACATAAGTAGCTGAGCGAAAAAGTGAAAAAGCCTTGTAAGGCCATCCAGCCGTGCAGTTTCCAAGGTAAGCGTAAAGAATCTTTGCGCCATAAACACCAAATGAACAAGCAAATGGAAGCCAGCCCGAAGCGGTAGGCAACCGAGACGGATGGCGCAACTTCACCGAGTTGTTGTGTGATGGCCCAAAAGGTCGAGCCCCAAATTAATGAGGCAATAATGAAAAGTAGAGAAGATGGCATAGCTCGCTAGTGTAACTTTTTTTACGTGAGCTTGCCTGTACTTCCTTATTCTGCTGCTTGTTTAAACCGTTTAATTCGTTTTTCTGTCATCGGGTGGCTAGACAGATAATCTTTTAATTGCTCTCTTCTTCAGCGTCGTCTGGCGTGTAATGATCTCAAGGTTTCAGTAATATTGTGTATGCTATGACGCGGTTCTATTACTGCGATTTCACGTGTCAGAACGCCAGCCAATAAGTCTATTGGCAGTTCGCTTGCCCTTTATCCAGTACTTGATTGTTTTCTGCTGAGATAAATTCCCATGCATAGCGATTGTTGGCGAGATTTAATTTCAGTGCGCCGTGATGATCGTTCTGACGAAGTTCGCTACCATCTTTGACCAAGAAGATCGGCGATAACTTTGCGCCGCCCGTGCCAACCACAAAGCTACGCATGCCATTCTCAGGATGTGGTAATCCATCTCTATCCATGGTGGCAAAACGTTCGTAGTGATGATCGTGGCTGCTTAAAATAATATCTGCTTTCGCATCCGCCAAAATTTTCCACGCCTCTTGCATGGTTTTGATGTTGCCATGGCCACCGGAGGAATACACAGGGGGATGCCAATTGCACACTCGCTTTTTGGCATCACCCTGTGTATTCCTCCGGTGGCCA
>DLGN01000064.1 GCA_002482715.1 Oxalobacteraceae bacterium UBA7693 | reverse complement strand
ACTTCGACGCATGTGCGTAACGCGTCATCATATCGCCACCATGATCAATTTCCAGCATATTACCGAACTCAGGATGGTATTCGGCGGAGATGACCACGCCACCAGCAGCAGCAACAATTGGCGTTCCGTTAGGCGCGGAGAAATCCAATCCTTCATGAAAAGCAGTACGACCGGAAAATGGATCCAGCCGGCGACCAAAAGTGGAGGCGTTATAACCAACATTGACCGGAACAATTGTAGGCAATAATTTTGCTTGCAGCTTAAAGCTCATTAACTTCGACTCAACTACATTCAAATAATCAGAGCGATAACTAAGATCTTTTGATAATGCATCTAAAGAAGCTTGGAAATCTTGTAAATTTAAATCTGATTTCGGCACATCATTCAACACTTCTGCGCCGCCTCGGCCAGGCAGCTCTTTGAAATTAAACTCTTCTGGCTTCACGCCAGCCAATCCCTGAACTCGCTCTCCGAGTGCATCTAAGCGAATTAACTGTGCTTGCATTTCACCAATTTTGACCGCCATTGCTGCCAAATTTTCTTTCAAATATTTATCGTTACTACTCAAAGAACCCGCGCTTGAGACTAGCATAGTCTGCGGTAAAATATTTCTAATCCAGCCAGATTCGCCATCCGCAAACCTTGCGAATAGATTCATAAGTGAAAATGAAGCTAGCAATGCTAGCAACGTAAAAACCGACAGAAAAATGATCAGATGTGTCGATGACAAAGTCACTGACTTTGCCTGGGTCAATCGTGAATGCATGATAATGACTTGCATTAACCGTTACCTCCGTGATCAACAAGTTTAAATTATGGTAATGTGCGCAATATGCAATCACCTCATCCAACTTACCGATTAAATGTCAAACGTGGCAAAAAGATGGCTCAGACCAATGAGATAGCGTCATTTTTAAGACATAACGACAAGCTATCTCCACTTTTACCGACAGTTAAGCGAAATATTTCGCTACAAAAAGAGTGCAAGAAAGCCTTGCCTGCAATCTTCGATGGCTGCGAGGTTTTGAACCTCAATGAGGACCAACTCGTGATGTCGACGCCAAACGCCTCGATTGCCGCGAAATTAAAGCAACAATTGCCAAAATTGCAAGCACATTTGCAGCAAACAGGCTGGCAGATTAACGCAATCAAGATCAAAGTACAAGTCAAGCGCGCGATCGTTAAGCCAGACCCGATAAAGCAGGCGGTACTCACTGGCTCTGCCTTGAATGCATTTGAGGAACTAAAAAATAACTTAGAAACAACTCCGCAAAACGCAGAATTGAAAGCAGCACTTGCGCGATTACTTAATCGAAATCAGCGCTAACACCGCCCATTTACTTGCAAATAGCTGGAATTTAATTGAAAGCCCACTCGCGCTCTTCTTGAAAAGCATAGGTTTTTGGGGCAGATTTAATGTCATCAAAGGTCACGATTTCATAAGCATCAGGTTGTGCTAACAACACACGTAGTAACTGATTATTTAATCCATGCCCCGATTTGTGCGCGGTATAACTTGCCAAGAATGGGTGTCCGATCAGATACAAATCACCGATCGCATCAAGAATTTTGTGTCGAACAAATTCATCGTCAAAACGTAAACCGTCCGCGTTAAGTATCCGATATTCGTCCATGACGATGGCATTTTCCAGCGAACCACCACGCGCTAATCCAATTCCACGCAACATCTCAACATCTTGCATAAAGCCGAATGTCCGCGCGCGCGCTACGTCTTTTACATACGAGACCTGCTCAAAATCAACTTCAGCAGTTTGATTGGTTCCATCAACAGCTGGATGATTAAATTCTATAAAAAAATGTAACTTAAAACCATCATATGGTTCTAAGCGTGCCCACTTTTCTGATTTGCCACTTCCCTCACGAATCTCGACTGGCTTTAACACACGAATAAATTTTTTCGCGGCATCTTGCTCTTGCATTCCAGCCTGCTGCAACAAGTACACAAATGACGAGGCCGAGCCATCCATAATTGGAATTTCTTCTGCACTCACATCAATATAAATATTATCAATACCCAGACCAGCGCAAGCAGAAAGTAGGTGCTCAACAGTGGAAACCTTAGCGCCATCCTTCGTTAAAGTGGATGCCATTTTCGTATCGCCAATATTTAATGCAGTAGCAGGAAACACCACAGGCGGCAACAAATCAACGCGCGTAAATATGATCCCTGCATCTACTGGAGCAGGGCGAAGAGTGAGCGTAACCTTGGTTCCGGAATGCACACCGACACCAATAGTTTTAACTTCTTTTTGTATTGTTCTTTGCTTTAACATGCTGAGATTATAAATCGCAAAACAAATTCACGCAGAGAATTCATTACGGACGTATAAGATTGGGTTTGATCAAAAAAAATGCGCATCAGACTGACGCGCATTTTCTGTATCAAACGACAGTAATTTTTGGCAAATTAAGCTAGTTGTGCCAACATCGTTTCCGCATTCGAAACGGCAAAATTGCCGCCTTCTTCGATGTTCAAATGCTTAACTACGCCATCAACCACCACCATAGAATAACGCTGAGAACGAACACCCATGCCAAACTTGCTGAAGTCAGCATCGAGACCCAATGCTTTACTGAATGCTGCATTGCCATCAGCCATCATACGTACCACGCCAGTTGCTTTTTGATCGCGCCCCCAAGCACCCATAACGAAGGCATCGTTCACGGAAATACACCAAATTTCATCAACACCCTTGGCTTTTAATGCGGCTGCATGTTCTACATAACCAGGTACATGTTTCGCAGAGCAGGTTGGTGTGTAGGCACCAGGCAATCCAAAAATCGCAATCGTTTTACCTTTAGTAAGTTCCGCTACATCAAAGGTATTCGGGCCTAATGAACAGCCTTCTGATTCGACTTCGATAAATTCAGCCAGACTGCCCGCAGGTAATTTGTCACCAATCTTGATGCTCATAATGAACTCCCTAAAAATTAAAATATGTGAATTTTCGCCCGATCATTTGCTGATGCAGGAAAGTGTGCAAGTATGCACTAAACAAAAAAAATTTGCAGAAAGCAAAACGCCAGTCACTTGACTGGCGTTTTGCTTGATTCTGAACTAGCTAACTTAGTAGACTTACTCAATCAGCCTGCTTACGCAAAAATGCTGGAATATCATAAGTTTCCATACCATTTTTTTCCAATGCACGAACTTGCTCAGTTGCAGAATGACGCCAAACCGCTGGCTTGGTCAAACTATCAAAACCGGCGCTCACAGAACTCGTTGTTTTGCTAGCCGTCGTAGTCATCGCCGGACTTGCCATCATCACTGGTTCATCATTCGTACCGGTACGTAACATCGGCGTTTGCACCAACTGGATATTTTTCTTGCCACGGCCCAAGCCAGTTGCGACAACAGTGACGCGAATCTCATCACCCATCGTATCGTCGTAAGCAATACCTTGCGCAATCGAAGCATCCGGTGCAGCAAACGCACGCACCGCCGCCATTACTTCTTTAATTTCTTTACCTTTCAAACCACGGCTCGCAGTAACGTTCACCAAAACACCGCGCGCGCCAGATAAATCAATACCATCCAATAATGGTGACGCGACCGCCTGTTCCGCTGCGATACGTGCACGATCAACACCTGATGCTGTCGCTGTTCCCATCATCGCTTTACCTTGCTCACCCATGATAGTTTTCACGTCATTGAAATCGACGTTGATATGGCCTGGTACGTTAATGATTTCTGCGATACCTGCAACCGCATTATTCAAAACATTATCAGCATGACCCAACCACTCGATCATGCTGTCGTCTTCGTAAATCTCTTCGAGTTTTTCATTCAAGATGATGATCAAAGAATCGACATGCTTAGACAAAGCTTCTAAACCTTCGTCAGCGATATCCATACATTTCTTACCTTCGTAAGAGAATGGTTTAGACACAACCGCTACTGTTAATGCGCCTTGTTCTTTCGCGATTTGTGCAACTACTGGTGCAGCACCAGTGCCTGTGCCACCGCCCATACCCGCGGCGATAAATACCATGTGCGCACCACGCAAAGCATCTTCAATACGCGTGCGGGATTCTTCAGCCAACTGACGACCCACCTCAGGCTTCATCCCTGCACCAAGACCTGTTTCACCGATCTGGATCACATTGTGTGCACCAGATTGTGTCAATGCCTGCGCATCTGTATTTGCAGCGATGAACTCAACACCAGAAACACCTTTGTTAATCATATGCTGTACGGCATTACCACCTGCGCCACCGACACCAACAACTTTGATCACTGTGCCCTGCGTAGCGTTATCGACCATATCGAACTCCATCATGAATCCCCCAAGTAGGCAGTTTTCAGTCGCTAATCCTCACACTATGTGATGCCTAGCGAATGAAAACTGTATTTCGCAACATTATAAAATGATTGCAGCAAATTGTCGTAAAAAATCTGCTACAAATCGCCTCATTTCATCTATAAAGAAACACTATTTTTCAAAACAAAAAATGGAATTAGAAATTCCCTTGAAACCACTCCTTCATACGCTGCCAAACTGCGCTCGCCGAACCCGCCTGACGCGTCACAATATGACCTCGTAAGTACTGCTTCTTCGCTTCCAACAACAAACCTAAGACTGTGGCATAACGCGGACTACGAACGACATCCGCCAATTGCCCTGAATACGCCGGCATCCCTAAACGCGCAGGCTTTAAGAAAATATCTTCGGCCATTTCAACCATGCCTTGCATGGTTGAAGAACCACCTGTTAACACGATGCCCGATGACAGCACATCTTCATATCCAGATTCACGCACCACTTGGTGTACCAATGCGAACAGCTCTTCCACACGCGGCTCTATCACTGCGGCGAGTGCCTGCCGCGACAGAGATCTCGGACCACGATCACCTAAGCCCGGCACTTCCAAAGTATCTGCTGGATCAGCCAACACTTGCTTGGCGACGCCAAAACGAATTTTGATTTCTTCTGCTTCTGAAGTTGGCGTCCGCAATGCCATCGCAATGTCATTGGTGATTTGATCGCCAGCAATTGGAATCACAGCAGTGTGGCGAATCGAACCTTCACTGAACACTGCAACGTCTGTTGTTCCACCACCGATGTCGATCAACACCACACCTAATTCTTTTTCATCGTTGGTCAACACCGCATCCGCAGAAGCCATCGGTTGTAAAATCAAATCAGATACTTCCAAGCCGCAACGACGCACGCACTTCACGATGTTCTGCACTGCCGACACTGCGCCCGTCACAATATGCACTTTCACTTCCAATCGAATGCCGCTCATGCCGATTGGTTCACGCACGTCATCTTGGCTGTCAACGATAAATTCTTGTGGCAAGGTATGCAGTAATTGCTGATCGGTAGGAATATTCACGGCCTTCGCGGTTTCAATCACGCGCGACACATCCGCTGCGGTCACTTCTTTATCTTTGATCGCCACCATGCCACTGGAATTAAAACTACGAATATGACTACCTGCAATACCTGTGTACACAGTGCGGATTTTGCAGTCGGCCATCAGTTCAGCTTCTTCCAATGCGCGCTGAATCGATTCGACAGTCGCTTCAATATTGACGACTACGCCCTTCTTTAATCCTTTCGACTCATGCTGACCCAAGCCAATCACCTCATGGCGCCCATCGGGCATCACTTCAGCAACAACCGCCACAATTTTCGATGTGCCGATATCGAGGCCAACGATCAGGTTCTTTGCGTCTTTTGTCATAGTCTTCCACTTACGTATTTAAGGTACTCGTTCTCGTAGGTAGTATTGATTCAATTATTCAACAACTACTTACCACCATATTTAGTGACTCACGTCCCAACTCAACTACTCACTCAACTACTAGCTCACTTACTTGTTAAGCCGTCGCTCATTTGGCAACAGGCTTATTTCCTAAACCAAATCCACCACTACCAGATTGCAAAGCCAAGCCGTTTGGATAACGCATATCTACACTGATAATCCGATCCTGCAAGCGCGTAACCAACTGAGGATAGACTTTAATCAATTGATCAACACGTCGTTTCAATCCACCCTGATCCTGCACCTTACCCAACTCCACACGCAATCCATTATTCAACACGACCGTCCAGGCATATCGACTAGAGTAAGAAACTTCCTCAGGCTCCAGATTGATGCTTGCAAACCAGTCTTTGAATTGACGATATTGCGCAATCACTTCTTTCTCACTACCCTCAGGGCCGATAAAACCAACTAATTCTGTATCTTCTTCCGCTTCGGCCAAATTCGCTGTGAACACATCGCCTGCAGTGGAGATTAATCGCCCATCCTCACCCCAAGTTCCCAACACTTCATGTTCTTCCAACGACACCAACAATTTATCTGGCCACACTCTTTGTACGCTTGCTCTTCGCACCCACGGCACAGATTCAAATGCCAATCTGACTTGATCCAAATTTGTCGTAAAAAAATTTCCTTTGATTTTTGGTAGCGCCTGATCACGTATCGTCAATGCATTCACATGCCGCATTTCTCTTTTTTGATCACCTTCAACTCGCACTGTATGCAAAGAAAATATAGGCCGTTGAATCACCCACCAAACGCCCGACGCAAGAAGGGCAAGCAACACCAAACCAAATAAGGCATTAGCGATAGCATTAAGCAGCTTTGCGTCTTGCCACATAAAATCAGTTTCTACTTTCTACGCGAAAAATTATTCTGAATCAGTCGCGGTTTTCAAACGCGCTGTTTTCAAAATTTCGATACAAACATCTTCATAACTCATGCCTGCCGCTTTTGCTGCCATCGGCACCAAAGAGTGACCAGTCATACCAGGAGAGGTATTAATCTCTATCAAAAATGGCTTGTTATCACTGGCGCGCAACAACACGTCAATGCGAGCCCATCCTTCACAATTCACCGCGCGATAAGCTTCTTCACACATGGTCTTGATTTCTTGAGTCAATGCCTCATCAATCGGTGCAGGGCAAAGATACTTGGTGTCATCCGTAAAATATTTGTTTTGATAATCGTAGTTACCATCAGGTGCAACAATTTCAATCAGTGGCAATGCATAAGCACCAGGGCNNCGCGGCCTAAGACAGCGACAGTCAACTCACGTCCTTGAATAAATTCTTCTGCCAGTACTTCTTCATCAAACTTTGCTGCCAATTGATACGCGGCGGGTAAAGCATCAGCGTTCGTTACTTTCGTGATGCCAATGGTTGAACCTTCATGCGGCGGTTTGACGATCAGTGGTAAACCTAATTGATCGGCGACTTTGCTCAAGTCTGTAGACGCATTCAGTACCGCATATTTAGGCGTCGTCAATGCATGATACAACCAGATTTTCTTAGTGAAAATCTTGTCCATTGCCACCGATGATGCCATTACACCGCTGCCGGTATAAGGAATACCTAACTGTTCCAAAGCACCTTGCAAACTACCGTCTTCACCATAGCGGCCATGCAATGCAATAAACACGCGATCAAATTTTTCTGCGGCAAGTTCCGCCAAACTGCGTTCAGCTGGATCAAAACCGTGCGCATCAACACCACGACTTTTCAGCGCATTCAATACGCCAGTGCCAGACATGATGGACACTTCGCGCTCTGCTGAGCGACCACCGAATAACACACCAACTTTGCCTAGTTCTTTCATTTTGTATTCATCCAATTCAATAATTTATTTAGTGATTTTTTACAGCGCTCTATTTGCCCGCGAGTTTTCCTGGTACGGTACTAATCGATCCTGCACCCATCACGATCAAGACATCACCGTCACGTAGCATTTGTCGCAATGCATCAGGCATGTCTTGCATATTCTCTACAAAAATCGGTTCGACTTTACCCAGCACACGCAAAGCTCTGGTCATCGCACGGCCATCCGCAGCGACGATAGGTGCTTCGCCTGCCGCATACACTTCCGCTAAAACAACGGTATCTGCGGTCGACATCACTTTCACAAAATCTTCAAACAAATCACGTGTACGGGTATAACGGTGCGGCTGAAATGCCAGCACCAAACGACGACCTGGATAAGCACCGCGCGCCGCTGCCAAAGTCGCTGCCATTTCGACTGGATGATGACCGTAATCATCCACTAAGGCGAAATGACCACCATTTTCCAACGCTATCTCGCCATAACGTGTAAAACGGCGACCAACGCCATTAAATTCACTTAATGCTTTTTGTGTCGCGCTATCTTCAACGCCCACTTCACGCGCAATTGCAATCGCCGCGCAAGCATTTTGCACATTGTGCATACCGGGTTGATTCAAACTCACTTGCATGTCGGCATAGCCTTTTTGCACCACGGTGAAATGCATC
The DNA here is from genome assembly GCA_002482715.1 of Oxalobacteraceae bacterium UBA7693. GTDB lineage: Bacteria > Pseudomonadota > Gammaproteobacteria > Burkholderiales > Burkholderiaceae_D > Undibacterium. The sequence goes on along the minus strand of DLGN01000064.1, from coordinate 1,052 downwards.
TTGCCATTCGCCGCACTGGCGTTAATCGCGCGCACTTCCGCTTCCTCGTGAAAACCGTATGTCACAATTGTCTTGGTGATTTTTGGCATGATCTCGCGAATATTCGGATCATCCATGCACAACATGGCAACGCCATAAAATGGCAAGCGCAAAGTAAAATCGACGAAGGCTTGCTTTAATTTTGCGAAGTCGTGATCATAGGTTTCCATATGATCCGCATCAATATTCGTGATGACTTCAATCACTGGTAATAGATTCAAAAACGAAGCATCCGATTCATCCGCTTCTGCCACGATGTACTGGCCACTACCAAGTTTCGCGTTGGCGCCCGCGCTGTTAAGTAATCCACCGATGACGAAGGTAGGATCTAAACCACCCTCTGCCAAAATACTCGCGACCAAACTCGTGGTCGTCGTCTTACCATGCGTGCCAGCAATCGCGATGCCGCTTTTCAAACGCATTAATTCCGTCAACATCAAAGCGCGTGGCACGATAGGAATATGTTTCTCACGTGCTGCGATTACTTCTGGGTTGTCGGCTTTGACAGCAGTTGAGGTAACAACCGCATCCGCACCTTCGATATTTTCTGCAGCATGACCGACTGTCACTTTTGCACCCAGACTCGCTAACCTCTGTGAAGCGACATTGCTACTCAGGTCGGATCCTGAAATCACATAACCCAAATTCAATAGCACTTCGGCGATGCCACTCATACCTGAGCCACCGATACCGACAAAATGTAAGTGCTTCACTTTATGTTTCATAATTCTCTCGTTAAACCTAATAATTTCTTACGTTTTTTTGTACACTTATTGCGCCAAATTTTCTAATATCGTCGCTATCGTTTGATTCGCATCGCGCTTGCCCATTTGATAGGCCGCTTGTGCCAACTGCAAACATCGTTCACGCTGCATACTTTGTATCAACTCTGCTAATCGCTGCGCGCTCAATTCGGTTTGTGGCAAATGAATCGCACCACCCGCTTGACTCAGCCACTCCGCATTCGCTTTTTGATGTGAAGTACTAGATGCCACCAATGGCACCAAGACACA
>DLGN01000144.1 GCA_002482715.1 Oxalobacteraceae bacterium UBA7693 | reverse complement strand
CATGCCCGAGCCTTCGCGCATCGCTGGTGTAATACCGATCAGCTTGTCATCGACGGCCGCCATGTCGCACAGCCAGTCACCAAAAACTTGCGTGTAGGTTTTCTTCGCTGGAGCAGCGGCGGGTTTGATACCTTCTGCTGGATTAAATTTACCAGGACCGTGATACAAAATCGGATCGGCTTCAGCCAGTTTATAGCCTTGACCTTTTTTTGTGACCACGTGCAGAAATTGTGGCCCTTTAAGGTTTTTGATATTTTGCAAAGTCGGAATCAAGGATTCCAAATCATGTCCATCAATCGGGCCGATATAGTTAAAACCAAACTCTTCAAACATCGTCGCAGGAACAATCATACCTTTGGCATGTTCTTCAAAACGGCGAGCTAATTCCAACATCGGTGGCGGCAATACTGATTTGCCGACATTGCGTGCAGCCGCATAAAATTTGCCTGACATCAAACGCGCAAGATAGCGATTCAAAGCGCCGACTGGCGGTGAGATCGACATGTCATTATCGTTGAGAACAACCAACATATTGATATCGTCATAGACGCCTGCATTGTTCATCGCCTCAAACGCCATGCCCGCGGTCATCGAACCATCACCGATAATTGCCACTGCATGACGTGATTCTTTTTTCGTGCGTGCAGCTAATGCCATACCAAGAGCTGCGGAAATCGACGTGGAGGAGTGGGCAGTGCCGAAAGTATCGTATTCACTTTCCGCTCTACGCGGGAAACCAGAGATACCATCAAGCTGACGCAGACTATGCATTTGGTCGCGACGACCAGTCAGAATTTTATGTGGATAGGTTTGATGACCGACATCCCAGACTAAGCGATCTTCAGGCGTGTTGAATACATAGTGTAAGGCAATTGTCAGTTCAACCGTACCGAGGTTGGACGATAAGTGTCCACCCGTTTTGGAGACAGAATCAATCACGTATTGGCGCAATTCATCCGCCAACGTCGCTAGTTGATTGCGGTGAAGCTGGCGTAAATCTGCTGGCGAATTAATCGTAGTAAGTAAGGACATTGTTATGCTTTCCGCTGAACGATGAGATCTGCTAAATCATGCAGATATTGGGCGGACTCTCCGAAAATTGATAGAGCCTGATGTGCATCGCTGCAGTGCTTGTCGGCTAATTGGCGCGAAGCTTCTAAGCCCAATAAAGAAACGTAGGTCGGTTTATTATCTGCCGCGTCTTTGCCAGCCGTCTTGCCCAGTGTAGCCGAATCGGCAGTCGCATCGAGTACATCATCGACGACTTGAAACGCTAGTCCAATTGCACTTGCGTATTGATCTAAAGCGTTTGTTTCATTTGTCGTTAAATGTTTGCCACTGATCGCACCCAATAAAACCGATGCGCGCAACAATGCGCCCGTTTTGAGCCTATGCATTTGTTCTAGTTCTGTGATGTTGAGCGCAATACCGACGCTATCTAAATCAATTGCTTGACCACCACACATACCCAAAGAACCAGACGCATGTGCTAATAATTGCAACATGGTGAGCTTACGATCTGCCTCTGCATTTGCTTCACTTAACACTAAAAAAGCCTGTGCTTGTAAGGCATCGCCAACCAATAGTGCCGTTGCTTCATCATATTTCTTATGAACGGTTGGTTTGCCACGACGAAGCGCGTCATCATCCATACAAGGCATGTCATCATGTACCAGTGAGTAAGCATGAATCATTTCGACTGCGCAGGCGGCACGAGACACGAGTTCAGTTGGTGCATTAAACAAATTACCAGCAGCGAAGACGAGTAGTGGACGTACACGTTTGCCACCATCGAGCACGGCATAAGCCATTGCTTCATGCAGCTTCTGCGGTAGCTGTGAAGGCGCAGGTAAATATTGGGTCAGGGCGATTTCGACAGCGGCTTGGGTGGATTTCATCCATGTCTGGAATTGCTCAGTCATGTCAAATCCTCGTCTTGATTGCTATCGGATTGAAAAGGTTTAAGCATGCCTGCGTCGAGAATTTTGACTTGTTGTTCTACTTTCTCTAATTGCGAGGCGCAGTATTTGATGAGTTCAGATCCGCGTTGATATGCCGTTACTGATGCTTCTAATGGAAGTTGGCCAGTCTCCATTTGCGACACCAATTCACTCAGTTCCGTCATTGCACTTTCGAACGATGCTGGTGTGACATTTGTTGGTAATTTCTTTGACATAGAATAGTTTGCAAGGTAGATTGCAGGAGTGGCAAGCACGGTAAGGCTGGCGTCCCTCGAAAACCTTGTATTTTAGAGCAAAGGGGCTGTATATGTGGAGATATCCAAGCTTATCAGAAGCTTAATTCTTGATTTAGTCTGGTAGAGTCTCTTCTAATTGAGGTAGATTGAGGCGGATTTGAGATAAGACTTCATAATTAAACCAAGTAAAAAGCAAGGTATAAAAACAATAAATAAGTAATGAAACAAGCATTAGTTGAGATTTAGGACAAATTCAAAGCAAAAAATGCTTAAAAGATGAGCGAAATTGCGTTTCGAACATTTCCACGTGGAAATTAATTGAATATAGTCCTCAATATGAAGAAATCAAAGTCAATCATTGTTTCCCTCGCTTTTTCATGTTTTCTGCAAAACTTGCCGTAATTATTCATTTAGTATCATGTTGTTAGCGTAGTTGCTATTAAGGTTCGTGTCGTTAAAAATCTTTTATGTCGATAAATCAAGTACATCAAAAGCAAGCAGATCAGAGTCGTCGTGAGGTGGCACCAATTCCATTGGAAAAATTGGACACTTGGCAGGCTTTGGTGCAACACGCCTATCAATTAGTTACGCCACACATCGATGCATTCGCTGCGCGTCTGTCGCATGCCCTGTTCGTTAAATCTGAAGAATCGAACGATGCAAAAGAAGCCAACCTCTATTTTCATGGCGCGCAACTGCTGAAAAACAGTACCTATACTTACTACTATCTTTGTTCCGGCACTTTAGAAAAAATTCTTAAAAGTGAATCTGCTGCTTTACGTAGTAATGGTAGCAATGAGAAAAAAGCACCGGTTAGTTTGTCAGATGAAGGCATGTCATTGGTCTCTTATGAAGAGATGGACTTGAAGTTGAGCATCAGCCGCGCCAGTCGCACTTTAGAATTAACACACGCTGAAAGTTTGGCTGCATTAAATATGCGTCTGGCTAGTTTGCTCGGCGTGGAAACCTTGAATCTGAGTCAGAATCCATTCCGCCCTGAGATATTTTTGAAAGCATTTAACACCGCGTGGTGTGAGTTCAACCCAGAAAAATCGGCGCACGATTTTGTACTGCCTTTGCTCAGTGATTTGCTCTTTGATTTAACGCCTGTGTATCACGGCTTAAATGAATTATTGGTGGTGCGTGGTGTGCTACCTGATCTGCAAGAAACCTATCGCCTCAAACGTAAGCAAGCCAGTGCAGAAGCCGCCAGAGTTGGTGAGGTGGTGAAGAATGAAGTGACGAAAAAATTAGAGCAATATTTTTCGACGCAATCAGGATTGTCCGGAGCTAGTGAACAGCCATCTGTTGGACATCCCAACGCGGCTGCTGGAACTGGAGCTGGCGGCATGTCTTTCCCAATGGATCGTGGCAATTTTCAACCAGCAAGTTCAGAGCTGTTCCAATATCTGGCTGGTGTACAAAAAAATATGGCGATACACCAGTTGGTTTCTGGTGCGCAGCAAGCAGTTCGTTTGTCGCATCTGCGACAAGAAATGCCGGCGATGTTTCATAGTGGTGTTGAAAAACATACCTTTGACTTGATGTCGCATGTATTTGATGGTGTTTTAAGTAATCAAGAAATTGCTGATCCGATCAAAGACTTAATCAGTGCACTGCAAGTTCCGGTACTGAAAGCAGCGTTGATCGATAAAGATTTTTTCTTTCAAGATGCGCATCCAGCACGTCGCCTGATCGATTTATTGTCGAAATATAGTTCGGCCCTCGATCCTGCGAAAGGCCAAGCCGATCCGCTTTTTCAAGAAATGCAGCGCAATGTCACGCGGGTTCAGAATGAGTTTGATCAACAACTCAGTTTATTTGATGAAGTTGTGACTGATCTGGAATCTTTCATCCAAAAAGAGGAAGCCGCCACTATTGATGCGCTGCAAGCGCCGATTAATCGGGCCTTGCAAAGAGAAAAGTTTGTTCAAGCAAGCATTTCTGCGAATAATGATATCTCGATGCGGATAGGTACCGGAGAAGTGATGGCTTTCGTTGAGACCTTCTTAGAAAACCGATGGACCAAAGTATTGACTTTGGCGTACAGCGTGCAAGATCAAAAACCACACGCGGTCGAAGACGCCATTAAAACGATGGACGATTTGATTTGGAGTATCAAACCCAAGTTCACTTTGGCACAACGCCAAGATATGATCAATCGCTTGCCTGGGATTTTGGCGCGTTTAAATAAGTGGCTAAGTTTGATTAAGTGGGAAGATGCAGATCGCGTTCAGTTTTTTGCTGATCTGGCGGAGTGTCATGCGTCTATCGTACGTGCACCTTTGGAATTGTCGCCAGAACGACAAATGGAAATTGCAGTTGAAGCCGCCAAAATTGCAACGGAGCGTCGTTTAGAGCAAAGAGCAAAGGCAGAAGCAGAAACGAAAGCGAAAATAGAAGCGGAAGAAGCAGAAAAAGCACGCTTAGTAGCGCTGGCGGTGGAAAAGGCGAAAGCAGACGCGAAGCTCGCTGCTGAGCAAAAAGCCAAGCAATTGGCAGCAGAAGCACAGGCCACTGATGCGCAAGCTCAGCCAGTTGATATCTACCTACCAGAACTCAATGACGTGATCATTCGCGAAGAAGATTTAATCGCGAAGGTTGAGCAAGCCATAGAAGAAGCGGTTAGTACGGTTGATAATTTGGAGCGCGGAGTGTGGGTACAGTTCCGAATGATGGATGAAAGTGTACAGAGAGTACGATTGGCGTGGATTAGTCCCATGCGTAGTTTGTTTATTTTTACGTCGAGTCAGAAAGAGAAATCGTTTTCTGTGGCGGTGAATGAACTAGAGAAAAATTTCCGCGAAGGTCGCGCCAAGGTCGTGTCGGTCGATCACGTGGTTGATCAGGCTTTGTTGAGTGCACTGAATAAATCGACTTCGCAAGCGCCAACAGAGTCTGTAACCGCTTGATTTGTTTGATTAGATTTTGCCATTTTCTATTTCATGAGGTTCAGCGTTTTTATAAAAAATATTCAGCAATAAATCTTCAAATGTCAGCTTAGATTTGCATCCCAGCAGGTTCATCAAAGATGAAAAAAAGATCGCCTACAAAAGAGGCGATCTTTTTTTTCGTCTCATGATTGGCAGATGCCGAATCGGTTTCGAGAGCGCTTTTGTGGGGAATTTAATCCATTATTGGAAGAGTGGATTTGCTGTGATTTTCGAGCTCATTGTTTTGATAGGACTTACGCAAAATCACCCCAGCGTCGTTGTTGCCACCTCGCCTAGTTAGAACAATTTTGCCTAAACCCTATTCGAGTAACTTATGTTTAAAAATACAACTATGCGTGATGTGCATAGATAAATGCAAACAAAGCATTGGAGAGTATCAAGCCTCTTGCCTTAAGATGCGCTGCCTTTGATCGGGATAGTTTTATTGCTGAGTGTGTCTCGGTCAAAACAACAATTCAATATTCCAAGAATCAATTTACTCAAAAAAGCGAGACTTACCATGTCTAGTAATCACCAAATCCCGTCCTACCTTACCCCACATGCGACTGGCCCATGGAATGTATACCTGGAACAAATCGACCGCGTTACGCCCTACCTCGGTAACTTGTCACGCTGGGTCGAAACCTTGAAACGTCCTAAGCGTATTTTGGTGGTGGATGTGCCTATCGAACGTGATGATGGCACGATTGCCCATTTCGAAGGTTACCGCGTACAGCACAATACTTCACGCGGCCCAGGCAAAGGTGGCGTGCGTTTTCACCAAGATGTGACTTTGTCTGAAGTGATGGCGCTGTCTGCTTGGATGACAATTAAAAACTCTGCGGTGAACGTTCCTTACGGTGGTGCAAAAGGTGGTATCCGCGTTGATCCTAAGACTTTGTCTCGTGGCGAATTGATGCGTATGACGCGTCGTTATACATCTGAAATCGGTATTATCATTGGCCCAGACAAAGATATCCCAGCACCCGACGTCAATACCAATGAACAGACCATGGCGTGGATGATGGACACTTACTCCATGAACGAAGGTCGTACAGCGACTGGCGTGGTCACTGGTAAACCAATTTCGCTCGGCGGTAGTTTAGGTCGTCGTGAAGCGACCGGCCGCGGTGTATTCGTTGTCGGTTGCGAAGCTGCTGCGAAAAAAGGTGTAACGATTGCAGGTGCAAAAATCGCCGTACAAGGTTTTGGTAATGTTGGTGGCATCGCGGCACGTTTGTTTGCTGAAGCCGGTTCCAAAGTTGTTGCGGTACAAGACCACGGCGGCACGATTTTCCACTCCAATGGTTTTGATGTGCCGAAATTATTGGAACACGTCGCAGCAAATGGTAGCGTCGCTGGCTTCGCTGGTGCAGAAGCGGTATTGCCGAATGAGGAATTCTGGAAAGTCCAATGTGACATCTTGATTCCAGCAGCTTTAGAGCAGCAAATCACAGAAGCAAACGCGAATCACATCACTGCGAAGATTATTCTCGAAGGTGCGAACGGTCCGACTACGCCAGAAGCTGACGATATCTTGCGCGACCGCGGTGTGCTAGTTGTACCTGACGTTATTGCAAATGCAGGTGGCGTGACGGTATCTTATTTCGAATGGGTACAAGATTTCTCTAGCTATTTCTGGACAGAAGACGAAATCAACAATCGATTAACACGCATCATGAAAGAAGCTTTCCATTCAGTATGGCAAGTGACCGAAGACAAGAAAGTATCTTTGCGTACCGCTGCGTTTATTATTGGTTGTACACGTGTACTACAAGCGCGTGAAGTGCGTGGTCTCTACCCTTAATTGAGCGCGGCGATAAATTAGATTTTCGGGCGTTGTTGCTTGTCCTCGCAATACTCGGGTATTGCTGCGGCTTAGTTGTAGATGCTGCCTAGCACAGCATCCCGAGAATCAAATTTCTCTTGGCTCAATAGGGCGTCAGACTGGATAAAAAAAGTTTACGGTGAACCATCGATCCATCGGTTTTTTCGCATGTGACACTGCCAATTGTGCGAGATAGAAATGGGAAAAAGAGAGGCAGATGTTTGAGCCGAAGGCGAGTTTCTGACTCTCCCCATTTGTATCTCGCACAATTGGGAATCCTAAGGGAGATTGATGGGGCTTCGCAAAGCATGCTTTGCGCCATCAATCTCTAAGCTGCTTGCAAGCAGCGCAGTGGACGGGGCGCCTGCGTCGCCTTTCTTTGCATCCTTTCTTTGGCGAAGCAAAGAAAGGATGTGGCCGCCGGGCCACCCCCGGCCAGAGGGCGTAAAGTTTAGTTCATAAAGTTGAAAGAGATTTAAGCGCAAACTAGCACTCACGCACACACAATCCCCTCAAAGTGTAAAATACCACGGCAAACATTCCCCCAAAAAGGAACACCGTGTTTAAGTTGTTAAGTTATGTTTTGATTTTGTTTATCGCAACAGAAGCCCATGCCATCGACACCTTGGCGCGGATCAAAGAACGCAAAACCATCGTCATCGCGCACCGCGAAGCCAGTATTCCCATTTCTTACTTATCCGAAGACAGCAAGCCCATAGGCTATGCGATGGATATTTGCAGCAAAGTGGTAGAGCGCATTAAACGTGAATTAAAACTCCCGCAACTTGCCGTCAGTTATTTACTAGTGAACCCATCGAATCGATTGTTAGCGATACAAGAGGGCAAAGCGGACATGGAATGCGGCACCACGGCGAATACTGCCGAGCGACGTAAACAAATGGCGTTTTCCATTCCTTACTTTTTTTCGGTAACACGTTTATTAGCAAATGCCAATGTCAACATGAAAAACTGGACAGACCTATCGCAAAAGCGCGTGGTCGTCGTTCGCGGTAGCGTTGCGTCAAGTTTGTTGAGACAGCAAATTCAACTAAAATTTTCAGAATTAAAAATCACCGAAGCCAGCTCCTCACGCACAGCGTTCGAATTACTGCAAGGTGGGCAAGCAGATGTGTTGGTCGGTGAAGAAGTGGTTTTGGCAGGACTACGCGCCAGTGCAGAAACACCATCACAATGGAAAATTGTAGGCGACGGCATAGGTATAGAAGCCCAAACTGTCATGCTAGCCAAAGACGATCCCGCTTTGAAATCACTGATCGATAAAGAAATCGCACGAATGATCAATGAAGGTGAACTTAGCAAAGTGTACGAAAAATGGTTTATGCAGCCATTGCCAACGACAGGTGTGAATTACGCTTTGCCTATGGGTTTTTTACTACGTGATAGTTTGCGTTTTCCGTCGGATAAGGTGTTTGATTAAGTAAGAAAGGTGGGCTGGTAGTCGCCACATCACCTCATTCACTTTGCTTGATGTACAGGTGTTAGCTTGACGCTCATCGCAAAAGTGGAATAGGATTTAATCCTATTGAGCTCATTTGGAGATAGTTCATGCGTACAACACAACAATTCAGTATCACTTTGCCCAATGAGATGGCAGAAGTCATCAAAACAAAAGTCGCTGCGGGGGAATATGCCACAGAGAGCGAAGTGATTCGTGATGGCATGCGGGCTTTGATGGCGCGAGACCGGGCGGTTGATAATTGGTTAATACAAGAAGTTGGTCCGGCTTATGATGCACTGAAAGCGCATCCAGAACGAGCGGTAACACCAGCAAAGTTGAGAGCTGCGCTTGCTGTCGAGCACAAAAAACAAAGTAAAAAATCAAGCCAGTGATGCCATGTTCCCTCGTATTTACTCCCGAGGCGCAAGAGCAGTTGCTTGCACTATATCGTTATATTGCCAAGGCGGCATCGCCAGAAATCGCGGCTCGTTACACGGACGCTATCATCAGTTATTGTGAGAGTTTGCAAGAGTTTCCAATGCGCGGCACTCGTCGTGACGACATACGCTTAGGGCTTCGTATTACTCATTATAAAAAGCGCAGCGTGATCGCCTTTTCAGTTGAGCCAGAAAAGATATCAATCATCGGTATCTACTACGGTGGGCAAGACTATGAAACGGTTTTGCAAATCGAGTTAGATGACGAATGACGACGTCGGTATTTGTAAAAAAAACACCTGAAATTCAAAGCTATCGTTGAGGGTACGCAAAAACAGAAGTCCAAGGGTATTCAGTAAAACGGTAAAATAGCGACTTCTCTTCTAACGACTTCACGCAGAGCGCTTATGAATACCAATACACTTTCCGAATTCACCATCACCCGCCCAGACGATTGGCATCTTCATCTACGCGATGGCGATGCTTTAAAAGCCGTGCTGCCACATACTGCAGCGCAATTTGCGCGTGCGATTGTCATGCCGAATTTGAAGCCACCTGTGACCACGACTGAATTGGCTGGTGCTTACCGTCAGCGTATTTTGGCGGCTTTGCCAGAAGGTATGTCGTTTCAGCCTTTGATGACTTTATATTTAACCGATAACACGCCACCGGACGAAATTCGTCGTGCCAAAGATAGTGGTTTTGTGCATGCAGTGAAGTTATATCCTGCTGGCGCTACCACCAATTCGGATGCCGGTGTAACTGATTTGCGTAAGTGTTATAAAACCCTAGAAGTCATGCAAGAAGTTGGTATGCCGTTCTTGGTGCACGGTGAAGTGACGAGTCCCGAAATTGATTTGTTTGATCGCGAAGCAGTGTTTATTGATACTGTGATGAAGCCACTACGTGCGGATATGCCGGAACTGAAAGTCGTGTTTGAACACATCACCACCAGCGACGCTGCAGCTTATGTGGCAGAGGCGAATGGCCCAATTGCAGCGACGATTACTGCCCATCATTTGCTGTACAACCGTAACGAGATTTTCAAAGGCGGCATTCGTCCACATTACTACTGCTTACCTGTCTTGAAAAGAGAAACACATCGTCAAGCCTTGGTGAAAGCCGCAACTTCGGGCAATCCACGTTTCTTCCTCGGTACTGATTCTGCGCCACATGCGAAGGGTGTGAAAGAACATGCTTGTGGTTGTGCCGGTTGCTACACTGCTTTGCATGCGATGGAACTCTATGCACAAGCGTTTGATCAGGTTGGCGCTTTGGATAAGTTGGAAGGCTTTGCCAGTTTCTTCGGCCCTGATTTCTATCAATTGCCACGCAACGCTGGCAGCATGACCCTAAAACGTGAAAGCTGGACTTTGCCAAACGAACTCAGTTATCTCGATGGTAGTTTGGTACCATTGAATGCGGGTGAAACCATCAATTGGAAAGTCGCAGTGTAATTTCGCGATGAGTAAGTTTTATTCTGTCATTGACTGGTCACGTCCTTGGCTGGCTTCTATTCTTCCTGCCGCAGAAAAACTTCTGGAGCAGGAAGATTGGCGTGTCGCCCTAAATCACACAGCGCATGAACACAGTTTGCGCAATCATCGTGATCTGCCGCTGCTATTTATTCCGCAAGAAGAACTACCCGAAGGTGTTGCTTACGAAAGTCATATCAGCTATGCAGGTAAAGTACCAACCCGTGAAAATCTGCATGATTTTTTTAATGCCTTAGTGTGGCTAAGTTTTCCGCTCATTAAACGTCAGCTCAATGCCTTGCAAGCAGCACAGATTGAAAGTCTTGGTATAGGAAAGTCACGTGGCCCAGCGCGTGATGCTGCGACTATTTTTGATGAAAACGCAGCATTACTGGTGCTGGAAAATTCAGAGCGCGGACGCAGACTTTTAAATTGTTTGCGTGAACACCAATGGCAACAAGCTTTTATCGAACATCGTCATGATTTTGGTGAGGTGGTGCAGGTGTGGAGTTTCGGTCATGCCTTGATGGAAAAACTAGTGCAACCTTATAAGGGCATCACTGCGCACGCTTGGGTAGTGTGGGTTGAGCCAGATTTTTTTGTGCAAGATCGTCGTCAGCAAGCACAACAACTCGATGCGCAAGTGAGCGCGCAATTGCAATCACATACCTTGACGACTGCCGATTACACTCCCTTACCGGTACTTGGTGTGCCTGGTTGGTGGGATGGACAAGATCCAGCCTTTTATGCGGATAAAAAAGTTTTTCGTGCAAAGCGCTCAAACGAAAAAAAGTGAACTGCGCACCTAAAAAATCATAAAAAAATCACAAAAAAAAGCGAACCGGAGTTGAGCTCGCAGTTCGCTTTAAACTTGCCTTACTAAAACCAAACAACTTAATTCAATCAAACGATGCCACGTGCATTGCGTTTGATTGATTTTTTCAAATTAAGCAGGATGTGCCTGCAATAACTGGAACAATTGATCTTTCAAATGGATGCGCACTTTTTTTAAAGTTTCTAAGGCAGCATCACCTAAGTGTTCTACGCCATTTTCTGCACGATTGATTGCTTTGTCTGTGTCAGTGTATTCGTCGAACAGTTTCGCAAAATGTGCATTCGCTAATTTGAGTGTGTGAATTGTTTCTTTGAATTCTGGGAATTCGAGTGCCAGCGGGTGATGTTCAACTTGCATGGGAAAAGCTCCTTTGGTAATGATTACCGAGTGATGATAGAGCTAATCCCAAAACAAGAACTGATCTAGATCAAGTCTCACTTACTTTTTACCATGATGCAGCCAAGGCAGCATCAACTCTGTCGTTTCCGCTGCGATATCAACCGGAGATTCCGATTGATGTGCGACCGCTGCACAGATCGCTTCGATCAGACACAGGACGATGCCTTCCGAATTAAATTGTGGCTTAGTCGGTGTGTACAGCGTTAAGTCAGCAATTGTGCCGATTGGTGAGCCAGGGCGATCTGTCAATGCAAGAATCGGTACGCCGCGCCGTTTAGCTTGGCCTGCTAAGGTCACGACATCACTCGAATAGCGCGGGAACGAAATCGCAATCACTAAATCACGTTCATTAAATTTATATAGAGTACGCGCAACTTGTGCCGGTCCGCCAGTACCGATATTCGCTTGTACATTATTGCAGTAATTCGTCAGCGCATGGCACATGATGCCACCTAAGTAAGCACTGGCACCGTAACCAATGATATAAATGTTGTCTGCTTCCAGAATCATCTTCACTGCGCGGTCGTATATATCTGAGCGAAACTCGCGCCGCGTTATTTCAAGATTGCTGATGTCATCCGACAAAGATCGGTTAATCACTTCAGAACTGCTTGATGCCATACTGATTTCTGAACGCAATCCTTCAATTGGTGCCAGCATGGTCTCAAACCCTGAAACCAATTCAGCGCGAAATTGTGGATAACCATCAAAGCCCAGTGCGCGGGCGAAGCGGTTGGCGGTTGCGTTAGAAATACCAACGGCATCAGCTAGTTCGTCGATCGACATGGTGGCAGCTCTGAATGAGTTACCAACGACATAGTCGGCTGTGATTTTGTGTGACTTGGATAAAGAACTATAGATCTGGCCTATACGTTCGTTAATTGACCCTCCCTGGGTCTTGCTCTTTTTTGGGCTCATTATCGTTTTCTTGGTATTGCTTATTTTTACCAGCCTGTTCGAGCTGAGCTGGCCCCCAAATCTTTGATAGTTCTTATTTATTTGACTATTTAATATCTGGAAAATACCACAGGTCGCGGGCGCTATCAATCTTTGACCAAAAAACTTTGACTAACTTCGCTTATCTTGATCAATCTGCCTCGATCTTTTTTGAAGAATGCGGTTTTTCAACCAAAACTTGATGTTCGTGGCTTTGAGCAAATAGAGGGAAGAGGAGATGGGAGGGGTATTGCTGAGTTTTAAGATCAATGCTGTGCATTGCGCCAGCATTGATCTGTAATGAGTAAAGCTTACTCTTCGCGAACCCAGGTTTGGGTGCGACCAAACATGGGCATGCCAATATAGCCGCGTACTTCCAATTTCTTGTTACTTTCAACTAGTTTGAGTTTGCTGCTGTAGAGTTTGCCATTGGCCGGATCAAGAATTTTTCCGCCGCCAAATTCGTCACCTTCTTTTTTGATGTTGAATAAAATGGTTAAACCGATCAATGGTTGATCTTTGTTACTACCTTCGCACTTATCGCATTTAGGATTTTGATCCTGATCTGCTTCGCGGAATAATTTCTCGATCTTCCCTTGAAATTCGCCACCAGATTCGCTGATACGGACTAAAGATTTTACTTTTCCAGTTTTGTCGTCGATGGTTTTCCAAAGACCAGCAGGTGAGCTTTGCGCCACCGCCATTTGTGCTGCGAACAGACTCAGAATAGCGATACCAGATTTGATCAAGCCAGATTGTTTCATGTTGTCTCCGATTTTTATAAAGAGGGAAAAAACTGCTCTTGGATTGTACGTGCAGTTTCTGCGACAGTGCATGAAATTACTAGAGTGAGAACTTTAAAAGACCTAATTACAACAAGTTACGACAAGTATGTAGTCCAAGTTCTATGCATTGTGAAGTCGTCGCTAAGTGAGTTGTCGTAAGGTGAGGCGGAAGAAAATAGAATCAGAATGCAAGCAGGATAAAACGCCCTCTCCCAAATCTGGGAGAGGCTTGGGTTGAGGGCAGTTAATAAAGAAAAAAGCCTTTTAGTGGCTAGACCACGGGGCAATGATTAACAAGCGTCGCGCATACCTTACTTATTTTCTAGAAGTGTCTGCAATTGCGCTTCTAACTTATCAAAGGAACCCGTCCATCCCATCGTCATGCCACCGCGCTCTTTCATAAACGCTTGCAACTCTTCCGCGGTGACCGCACCAAATGGCTCCCATGTCACGGTTACGCGGGTACGATGGTCGTCTTCTGCGGTGAACTCAACTTTCGACATCATCGTCTCCGGCCAAATTGGTGCCATAGGATGACGCGAAATGTTTTCATGTTCATCGCAAAACTGTTGGGTGTAAACCAAGCGATGCGGCTTGTTCATTTCCAGATAGGCAGCACGTCCAAACATCGTCACATTATGCTCGCTACTGCCGTTCGTCATTTTGTAAAACGAACTGCCACCAACGCGAATATCGGCACGAATAAACGACATCGTAAAACCCGTTGGTGGCAGCCATTGTGAAAAATGCTCAGCCTTGGTCCACATGTCGTACATCACCTCAATTGGCGCTGCAAAGCTACGATTGATGACAAAACGTTCCTTGTGTTCGATCTGCTCTGCAAGATATTCAGCAAAGCGATCCCAAGTCGCTTCGCCACCCGCTTGTTTGATGAACTTGCGTGTTTCTGCAGCCGCTTCGGCTGTCGCCAAAGTCATCGTCATTTCCATCTGGGTTTTCTTGCCAACTGTAGAAAATAAAACTGTTACGCGAAACAAGGGAGGACTGATTTCCGTCGCGCCGTGGTCATACACCAGTTTTTTGTGTCGCTCGATTTCATGATAGGTCGCGATATTCGGATAGTCGGTACCATCGGGGCCATGCATGGTGTAACGCCAAGTACCACCGACGCTCAAATTTTTGCTGTGCGTGGTGAGTGTAAAGCCACGCGGCCCCCACCACTGCGCAGTTTGTGCGGGATCAGTCCAGGCATCCCATACCATTTCGACAGGTGCGTCATACAAACGCACAAGTTGTATTTCATTTGCTTTTGGCTGTACTTGTGCTCTTGGATTTGCGGACATTTATCTTCCCTTTCTTTGCAGCGGTGACGGTTTGTAGATACAGATCAAGGCGATCAAAACTCTGTTCCCAAAACACGCGATACTGATCCACCCAGTCCGCCGCTAGCTTGAGGTTTTCACCATTGAGCTTACAAGGACGGCACTGGGCATCGCGCGTTTTGGTAATCAGACCAGCAGTTTCGAGCACTTTGAGATGTTTAGTAACAGCAGGCAGACTCATAGTATTCAGAAAAGGCCGCGCTAAATCCGACACATTCGCCTCACCCTGTGAAAGCTGCGCCAAGATAGCGCGGCGGGTAGGATCGGCTAATGCCGAAAACGTTAAACTCAGTTGATCTTGCATAATGTACCGATTGGTTAATTAACCGAATGGTTTAATAATAGTTTTGGTTTGGGGAGGCGTCAAGCAATTTTTGGAAATCTATACAGCAAAGTTCAAAATGTCTATGTTGGCGACAATGGTTATGGCTTGCGATTAGTGATTGATTCACGCTCAGCGTTTTGATGTACCAGATCCTTAATTATCGGGCAGATATTCATTGTGAGTGAAGCTATACCAAGGACAATAGCGACAGACGATCAGGACGTGACTGACTCAGGGCAACGTTTGCCAGCAGTGACGGTGAAGAAAGCCCTGTTTAAATTGATGTTGAAAGTTGATTGAGACCGTGGCACTTTGTTAGTGTAAGAATGCTTAAGCCTTGATGCGCATCGATGTCTGGCCGGACTATGATTAACACCCATAAAGCCTTATGTGTGCGACAATTTAAAATAATAACGATTGAATGCGCGATCAGCGACATGCTACCGAAAATCATAAATCAAATTAATGTTTAATGTGAATCGTAAGGACAATATCATGACGGAATCAAGTAATCAGGGAAGTGAACATATCATTCGACGTTTTCAGCCAGAGCAGATTGATGAAGCTTTGGCTTACTTTAACGAGCATGGTTATTGCGTTTTCAGTAAAGCATTTGACCTCGCACTCGGAGACGCCTTCTGGGCTGATGTCGAACATCAGATCGCGCACAATGAGCAGCTGAGCTATTCGCTCTATGGCAAGATCTATCAAGGCCCTAATACGCCGCCTGATGGTAAGAAATTGCCACGTATTATCGACATCGAAAGCCATTCCGAGTTGGCGCGTCAGTTAATTTTGATTTCGCCCATTGCTAAATTTCTCCATGCACTATATGGATATCCTGCCACCTGTATGCAGACGCTTACCTACAAATTTTCAAGTGAACAGCGAGCGCACTCGGATAAAGTTTTGGTTAGCCCACCTTATGTTGGCCCGTATGATCGCGACACATTGGCAGCTTCTTGGCTAGCCTTAGAAGCGTCAAGCGAGGCGAATGGCGCACTGATAATCTATCCCGGGTCTCACAAATTATCAAAGCGAAGTCTGTTTGATGGTTTTGAAGATAGCTACGAGGCCTATACCAACTGGCTCGAGACTTGGTTGCAGGAAAACGGCTTCAAGGGAGTAACCTTCCGTGCTGAGCCGGGCGATATTCTGTTTTGGCATGGCGACTTTATTCACGCGGGTGGTGCTATCCAATCTCCGAGCGATACGCCTCCGACGCGCCATAGCTTAGTTTGTCACTATGCCCGTATTCCGTTGGAACAACCGAGCCTTGATTCAGGCTGGACCCGTGTCAAGCTTCCCGGTGGAAGCTATTACCAATTGGCAAGTGGAACTGCCGCGAAAACTTCATCACCAGCGAGTCTTATGCACAGGATTAAATCTCGCCTCGCGTCCTTGGTACGAAGTTCAATTGGTACTTGAAGCTTCGTTCGCCTCGTATGTGAAAGAGGTGGTTCTTATACTGGGCGAACGACATATTCGAAACGAGCTGTGGGATCCGGTGATCCCCTATGCACATTGGCAAGGTAGTGCGTAGGGTTTGAGGCGAAGCCGTATTACACCGTTCGATAGTATGATGAAAAACGGCAAAACAATTTATTTGCATGCCTAAGTATTAAAGAAAATGATGTGTGGCTATGAATCAAAGTTCATGTAGCGCAATAAGCCCGCGGCTATTGGCACTCGACCAAAAGATTAGGCCTTACTAGGTTAGGATTCCCGTGAATACCACCGATGAAAAAGTAATAGAACTGAGCAAGACAAAAATACTGTTTTTGGTCACAGTTGCGTGCGGTTTTGTCGTTGGTGGTTTTTGGATGCTTCTGTTGGATTCTGCCGAAATTGCAGTACAACGTCGTTTCAATAGCCCTATCCTTGTTCACGGAATTGGCGTGCTATCGATTGCGTTCTTTGGTCTTTGTGCGGTGTTCGGCGTCAAAAAGATTTTCGATAAAAAGCCGGGGCTTATATTGAGTGCGACTGGAATATTCGATAATTCAAGTGGTGTCTCGGCGGGACTTATTCCGTGGTCAGAGATCCTTGGATTTGACATATTTGAAGTGCAAAAGCAAAAAACGCTGGTCGTCAAAGTAACCAAGCCCGAGCGGTATATCGAGGTAGGTGGTTCTGTGAAGCGCGCGCTTAATAGGATGAACTTCAAACTCTGCGGTAGCCCAATCGCCATTACATCAAATTCATTAAAAATCGACTTCGACGAGCTGCTCGAAGTCTGTGATACGTATTTTAAAAAATATGGAAAAAATGCGTAAATGACGCACGGCCAGAAATCGTGCAGAGCGGCGGCATCCCGTGCGGTAGACCGGTCATAAAACTACGCACATAGTCTAGACGGCGCGGGTTACACACGCTCTAAAAGACTGTCATTGATTAAAGTCAAATCTAGGGCAGAAAACGCAAGAACTGATTCCCGAAAAAACGACAGATTGCGCATACTTGTACAAATGTCGCCGAGGCAAAATCGGGCGAGGCTACAATGAGGTCTAAAGAAAAAATCAGTTCAATTTATGCAGATTTCAGAAAAAACTAATCCAGCTTCGATGTCGAATATGCAGCCAAGCGTGGTGAGCGAAAATGCGCAGCTCGTGCGCATTCTTGCGCGTATCGGTTGGGCTACTTTGATTCTTCTGGCATTGATTGGCGTCGGCATCGTTAGCTTCTACTTTATTAGCGACCAGACCAGTTGGGAGAATGCGATCTATATGACGCTGATCACGATCTCTACAGTTGGTTATGGTGAAGGCGTGCCGCTCACATCGTTTGGAGCCAAAGTTTTTGCAGGACTATTGAGTATTTTTGGTCTGGGTGTGTTGACCTTTTTATTCACTAGTTTGACTGTGTTTTTTCTTGAGAAAGATCTGGACTATTCCCTGCGGAGACGACGAATGGAAAAACGTATCAAAAAATTGCGACAACATTTTATCGTATGCGGCTTCGGGCGCGTCGGTCGTAATGTGACACATGAGTTGCAAAAGACAGGACGTCAGTTCGTTGCCATTGATCCTGAACAAACGAACTTCGACGAATATTTAGACAAGTTTCCCAACCTGCTTTATCTGCACGGCGATGCCTCTGACGACGACCTTTTGCTTGGCGCAGACATTACCGATGCGCACGGCTTGTTTGC
>DLGN01000400.1:3770-4950 GCA_002482715.1 Oxalobacteraceae bacterium UBA7693 | reverse complement strand
GAACACGCAGTAGGTCTTAGCTACGTCTGCATGGGAATTGGCACCGTGTTAGCCAGTATCTATGGCAATCGGGTCAGTAAAAAGCTTGGCCCTGGCTTATGCATGATACTTGGATTTCTGCTTTGTTCTGCGGGTTGGGGCTTATTAGCTATTGCCCCTGCAAATCGTTTCGGTGTAATCGCTTTTGGCATGATGCTCATTCTTTTCGCCGTTGGCGGGGTTTTTATCTTTATCAATTTCCTTGCGTTACGACAGGCCGTCACGCCAGAACCTTTATTGGGACGAATCACCAGCACGATGCGTTGGCTGACGCTACTACCCGCTGGGCCGGGTGCATTAATTGGAGGCTGGCTTGGAGAATATTGGGGCCTACGTCATGCGCTCGGTTTTTCTTGCATTTGTGCCTTGCTATTAGCAATTTTTGCCTGGCGCAATCAGACCATACGTTCAATCAAATCTTTACCGCAGCTATAGACCTCAGCTATAGACAGATGTCGCTTGTCGAATAGATGCGACATCAGGCGCAAGTTTATTTGCAAAAATTACACTTGCAGAATAAAACACGGGATAATGCAGCCCATCTCATCGACTTCGCTTTCTCCTGCGAATTTGACTAAGACCAGCAGTATTTTTTAAGAGACGCTTTTCGAAAGATATGTATGTCGCAACAATCCAAACAGACCAGCTTTAAGCCATATATTCCAGCGAATGCCGTGCTACCGGAATTTACCCTTCGTGCCTTGATCATGGGAACGGTGCTCGGCATGGTGTTTGGTGCATCATCGCTTTACTTGGTTCTCAAAGTCGGTTTAACGGTGAGTGCGTCCATTCCTGTTGCCGTCATCGCGATCACTTTGTTTCGCATGATGCATAAACTAGGCGCGAAAGATTCGACGATCTTAGAAAACAGTATCGCGCAAACCGCTGGCTCTGCTGGTGAGTCCTTAGCTTTCGGGCTCGGTGTCACAATGCCTGCGATTCTGATTTTAGGCTTTGACTTAGAGATTTATCGCGTCATGCTGGTGGCAATTTTGGGCGGCTTGCTCGGAATTCTTCTGATGATTCCCATGCGTCGCACGATGATCGTTGAGAAGCATCATGAGTTGAAGTATCCCGAAGGTACCGCCTGTGCCGAAGTACTCAAAGCGGCGGCCAACGACAGTTCACGTGAAGCGGCTGG
>DLGN01000400.1:0-3763 GCA_002482715.1 Oxalobacteraceae bacterium UBA7693 | reverse complement strand
GTAATCCGAATGCGCAAGCGGATGCCAATAAACGCGCGAAAATTATTTTCGGTGGTTTTCTGATTGGATTAATTTACAAGGTCGGCAATATCGCACTCAAGGGCTGGAAAGATACTGTCGAATATGTTTTTCCTGCACCATTAAAAGCGGGATCTATTGGCACTGAAATCTCGCCAGAACTCTTAGGCGTTGGCTATATCATCGGACCAAAGATTGCAGCAATTATGGCTGCCGGTGGTGTTTTGTCGTATATGTTGTTAATCCCTTTGATTAAATTTTTCGGTGATGGACTACTGACACCCTTAGCACCTGCGACCAAATTAATCAGCGAGATGAGTCCCCATGAAATTCGTGGTGCCTATGTTTTGTATATTGGTGCCGGTGCAGTTGCTACCGGCGGCTTGATCAGTTTGGCACGCGCCATGCCATTGATCTGGCGCAGTCTAGCATCGGGTTTATCTGGATTTGGCAGAAAGAAAATTGACCTCACAGATAGCCCAAACAGCACCAATAACACAAATAGCACAGATGTTCCGCGCACTGAACAAAGTATCCATATGAAATGGGTCGTTATCGGAGCACTTTCGATTATTGCTGTGATCACGATCGCAACCCCATTACACATGAATCTTTTGGGTGCTTTACTGATATTGGTCTTTGGATTTTTATTTGCCACTGTCTCTTCACAGCTGACGGGTCAAATCGGCCAATCATCCAATCCGATTTCTGGTATGACAGTCGCCACCTTGCTCTTTACTTGTCTAATTTTTCTCCTAATGGGCTGGGTTGGTGGTCAGTACTACGTCACGGCATTATCTGTTGGTGCGATCGTCTGCATCGCATCAAGCGTGGCTGGATGCACATCGCAGGATTTGAAAACGGGCTATTTAGTTGGTGCCACACCGAAATACCAGCAATACGCAATTTTAATTGGCGCATTCTGTTCGGCCTTAATACTGGGACCAATTTTATTGAAGCTGAACGATGCCAGCACGGTGTATGTTCCGATTACACAAATCGCGCCTAGCTTGCAAACCGATGTCAGCAAATTGACTGAGAGTGCTCAACTTCAAGGTCCACAAGCGGAACAAGATCACGCTAGCTATAAAGTTTGGCATAAGACAGATAACGCTCAAGCTCCCGCTGGCAAGTACCTGGTAGACGCCAACGGCAAAGTGGCGTATCTGGTGGATCCCGGCATTAACGGCACGCACAATACGCGTCCAGATGGATCGGAAGTGAAAAAATATGATGCGCCAAAAGCAGTGCTAATCTCTTACATCATCAAAGGTATATTGGATGGAGAACTGCCTTGGGCTTTAGTACTATTCGGTGTCATTATTGNNTCCTTCGTTAGCATTTGCAGTCGGTGTCTATTTACCACTCGCCTCTTCTGCGCCTCTATTTATCGGCGGCATGATACGTTGGCTGGTTGATTGGCGAAATAATAAGCTAGAGAAAAACAAGCATTTGAGCGAAGAAGAAAAGCAAGCTGCGGGCGATCGGAGCGAAGGTGTGTTAATTTCTTCAGGTTACATCGCAGGTGGAGCCTTGGCTGGTATTGTGATTGCATTTAGCGCAGGCATCATGACTGACTTTGACAAGAAAATGGGTGATTGGGCTGCAGCTAATAATCCCTTCATAAATAGTGGCTATGCCGATGCTTTGTCACTGATTCCATTTGGTTTGATCGCCCTAGTCTTGTATTTCGTCGGCCGAGAAAAACCACAAACTGAACGCCAATCTTAAAATCTACCAGAGTAAAAAACCATGAGCGACACCACTATCCGCGATTGCAAACAACAGCCAGTCAACATCGGAGACATTATTCGCGTGACCACTTTGAGCAAGCAATTTATTAAAAGCTTTCCCGAAGACGAACGTATTTTAATTGAGTCTATGATAGGCAATTTCTTCAAAATCATTGCCATCGATGAAGAGGGTCAGGCTTGCATCATGCGCGAATGGCATGATGAACGCGGTCAATTGCAAACACACGTGATCGCGCTCGATTCTGAGGAAATGGAAAAAGTGTAAGCGATCATCTGAACCTAAAAAAATGGCTCGATGTTAAACAACATCGAGCCATTTTTTTGTAAGCTAAAGCTTATTTACGATAAATTTCAGGTCGCGATTTATTCCGTGTCTCGTACACGATCTTTGCATCTTTCATCGCCCGATCTTGTGTACGCATCTCTTCGTGATCATCATGCGGACTAAAATAATCAGCCGCTTGCGCACGCATCACATATTTAATCGCAGCCTCGTCATTGATGTTGTACATTTCCGTCAGAAGCGTTGTGACTTCGTCTAAATATTCTTCATAGGTCATGAACTTTTCCATCGTATTATTCCTTTTAATGCTAAGTATCTGAATGAGGGCTGCATCTTACTCTGATTTATTGCAATCACCCGCTTTCAACATAAAAAAACGCTGACATAGCAATCGATACTTTGTCAGCGCCTTCGTGATCAAATTGCGATCAATTCAGTTGATCTTTAATGAGTAATGACTTCTCGTATCGTCGCAGCCAATTCCTCTGCCACAAATTTCGCGACATAAGCATCCGCACCAACGCTGCGTACGTGATCTTCATTCGTCGTACCCGATAAAGAAGAATGAATAATCACCGGTAAAGCTTTAAAGCGATCATCTTGCTTGATATTGCGGGTCAACGTAAAACCATCCATTTCAGGCATTTCCAAGTCGGTCAACATCAATGCCACTTTATCGCGCAAAGTTTTACCATCGGCGACCGCAGCAGCATTTAAGGCCTGCAATTTTTCCCAAGCTTCCTTACCGGTTTTGCACATGATGTAAGGAGCACCAATCGCATCCAATGCTTGACCAATCAAGGCACGTGCAACTGCAGAATCATCCGCCGCCAAAATTACCGCGCCAGGCTTGATTTTTAATTTAGCACCGATAGTTTCCGTATCGACGTCTTTGTTACCACTAGGTGCAATTTGACGCAAGATTTGTTCAACGTCCAGCACTTGTGCCAAACGCGTGTCTTCCGCATCGCCATCTAAACGCGCAATACTGGTAACCATGCCACCCGCAGCGCTAGACTCAGCAGACAACACCTGACTCCAATCTAAACGAACGATTTCCTCCACTGACTCAACCGCAAAACCTTGGGTTGAGCGGGCGAACTCGGTGACCAGCATGATGTTCAAGCCAGTGGTCGGCGTACGTCCCACTACCGATGGCAAATCAATCACCGGAATAATTTGCCCTCGTAAATTTACTACACCCAAATTATGAGGGAGTGCGCCAGCAACCGCGGTAATCTCAGGCATCGCCACAATTTCACGCACCTTAAAGACATTGATACCAAACAATTCGGAACGTTGATTCGCCGCATCAGTACCTAATCTGAACAACAACAATTCAAACTTATTTGAACTGATTAAGTTGGTACGTTCATCAACTTCATGTTGTACAGTACTCATATTCTTTTCCCTCATTATTTATGTTGCGATACGACGGATTTAAGTTAAACCGTGTTCTTATTATGCTACTTTTTTTCCGAGAAACACGAATTTCCCAGCTGAAATATTTGTTTTTTTTGTTGATGTGACAAAAATGTTTCAACCGTTCACAATTACTTCAAAAAAAGCCACAGAATAAGTGGGCTTCACTAACTTACCTAATGACTTTATAGCAAGGAATGTAGGCTTTACCAGGTAATTTCATTCGACTCTGCTTAACAAACGAATCTAGCAAAATATCCATTGCATGCATAATATCTGGATCACC
>DLGN01000341.1 GCA_002482715.1 Oxalobacteraceae bacterium UBA7693 | reverse complement strand
ATGCCAATCTAAATCCAACTCTTTAAACGCCAGATTAAAGGCGGCGCAATGCACGCTCTCGGTATCGGCCAGCGTCCCATCGACATCAAAAATTAAAGCCTTTAGCGTTGTGAACATGGCTCATCGCTCTTTTCGCACAACTTATTTTCAGAATCAGAAAAAACCCGACTGGCTAACAAATCTGCCGCCGTGATGGTTGTCAATGTGGTGTCGGTCAACTGCGCCAAAGGATCTTGTAAGAGCCGCGATGCATGGCGCAAACGNNGTTTCTGACACTGCGGGCATTCGCAAAATGTGGCTGCTGCATACGTTTTTGCAGGTAGTTGCTAAATACCTGTGTGGCCTCAGTATCAAAGCGGTACTGCATGGTTTCCAGCATCAAGTCAGCGATCTGCGCCAACTCGTCCACAGCATAATCAGGAAAATCAATATGATGCGCAATCCGCGAAGACATCCCGGGATTGGATGCAAAGAATTGATCCATACGATCTTTATAACCAGCCAAAATCACGACCAGATCATCGCGATTGTTTTCCATCACTTGCAATAAAATTTCTATCGCTTCTTGCCCATAATCTCTTTCGTTTTCTGGGCGGTATAAATAGTAAGCTTCGTCAATAAACAAGACGCCGCCCATGGCTTTCTTTAATATTTCTTTGGTTTTAGGCGCGGTGTGACCGATGTATTGCCCTACCAAATCGTCGCGCGTAACGGCGACCATGTGCCCTTTGCGCACATAACCCAGACGATGCAAAATTTCCGCCATGCGCAATGCGACCGTGGTTTTTCCGGTGCCAGGATTGCCCGAAAAACACATGTGCAAACTTGGCGCGCCCGCACTAAATCCACGCTCCAGTCTTAATTTATCGACCAAGAGTAAAGCTGCAATATCACGAATCCTTTGTTTGACTGGTGCCAGACCAATCAACTCACGATCAAGTTGCGTCAATAATTCTGTGATACCTGAACTGGCCAGAACCGTTGCCAAGGGATGAGCGACACTGTCAGTCACGCCGGGATTCGCTAAAATATTCATGATCTTCACTCAACAATATTTCTCCCTCTTTTGCCAAATCGCATGCCAAATCGAGAGGGAGAAGTTTGACGTCTTAGTAGCGCGCACCCTCAGGATTCGCCTGCACCGCATAACTCTCTATGCTGTAACGAATCGTGCGCCCTTGCTCCTCATGTCGCACCAGACGGAAACCAGGTTCGACTTTCGGTCGGTTGACGATAAAGGCCATCAGGAAAGATTCGACACCCTGACTAGAATCAAAGGCCGTTAAGCGTATGTAGTAATTCGAAAACGTATTGCGGCAGTTAGTCAGCTCTTGCATGATGCCAGCCGGATCATGCAGATCAAACATCGGTGGCCCATACATTTCCCAGTAGGTATTACGAGGATGCGGATCGTCTGTGTACTCAACTGCGAGTGCCCAGCCCTTGCCCAGACAATAATTGATTTGCTTAGTGATCTGTTCATCTGTCAGATCGGGCAAAAATGAAAACGTACCTTGTGTAACGCGCATGATATTCCTCTCGATTGCGAAGTCAGTTTTTCAATAACTTAGTGTTCAATGCTGATTCAATGGTGACTTAAGATACCGAAGCAGTCGGTGTAAAGTCCGATGTATCGGTAGAAGCGTAGTTAAAAGAGATATCGCCCCAAGTATCGAGTGCGGCACGTAAGGGGCCGCACCATTTCGCCGCATCACGGAGAATTTCTGGGCCTTCGTTTTTGATGTCACGTCCTTCATTGCGTGCCATCACCATCGCTTCCAAAGCCACCCGATTCGCTTGCGCTCCCGCCTGAATTCCTTGTGGATGACCGATCGTGCCGCCACCAAATTGCAGCACCACATCGTCACCAAATAAGTCCAGCAACTGATGCATTTGACCAGCATGTATGCCGCCTGAAGCCACAGGCATCACCTTGCGTAATGAGCCCCAATCCTGATCGAAGAAGATCCCGCGCTCTAAATCCATCTTGGTGTGGGTATCACGACAAATATTGTAGTAACCCTGCACCGTCATAGGATCACCTTCGAGCTTGCCGACGGCGGTACCGGTATGCAGATGATCGACACCGCACATGCGCAGCCATTTCGCAATCACGCGGAAAGAAATTCCATGATTTTTTTGGCGGGTGTAAGTACCATGCCCCGCTCTGTGCATGTGCAAAACCATGTCGTTTTGACGGCACCAGTTCGACATCGATTGGATCGCTGTCCAGCCCACCACCAGATCAATCATCACGACCACAGATCCCAGTTCTTTTGCGAACTGCGCACGGCGATACATTTCTTCCATCGTGCCCGCAGTGATGTTGAGGTAGTGTCCTTTGACTTCACCTGTCGCGGCGGTAGCGCGGTTGACGGCTTCCATCACAAACAGAAAGCGATCACGCCAATGCATGAAAGGTTGCGAGTTAATGTTCTCGTCATCCTTCATGAAATCAAGCCCACCTTTCAAGCCTTCATACACGACCCGACCATAATTACGACCTGACAAACCCAACTTAGGTTTGGTAGTAGCACCCAGCAAAGGACGTCCGAATTTATCTAAGCGCTCGCGCTCCACAATGATGCCGGTTGGCGGGCCAGGGAAAGTTTTGATATACGCCACGGGAAATTTCATATCTTCCAAACGCGCGGCTTTGAGTGGTTTAAAGCTAAAGACATTGCCTATAATCGACGCTGTCACATTGGCAATCGAACCTTCTTCAAACAAAGATAAGTCGTAAGCCACCCAACAAAAATATTGACCCGGTGTATTCGGCACAGGATCTACCCGATACGCCTTAGCACGATACATATCACAAGCAGTCAGACGATCAGTCCAAACCACCGTCCAGGTCGCGGTAGAAGATTCACCAGCGACAGCGGCCGCCGCTTCGATAGGATCAACACCATCCTGTGGCGTAATGCGGAACAGGGCCAGAACATCGGTCTCCTTAGGAACATAGTCGGCATCCCAATATCCCATTTGTGCGTATTTCAAGACACCTGCGGAATAACGCTTTTTGCTGTCAGTAATCAAACTTGATGCTGCTTTGTCCATGCTATTCTCCTATATGCGTGTATGCTTAAATAACCATGGACTTGACTCTACAAAGCTTTTATCATCAGGTCTAATCAATAAAAATGTTACTCACATCAGCAAAAACTTATAGATGACTTGTTATGCGACGTTACACCTTGCGCCAATTGGATACTTTTCTGGAGGTTGCCCGTGATCTGTCGATCTCGCAGGCGGCTGAGAAAATGCACGTCACGCAACCAGCGGTCTCTATGCAAATGAGACAACTGGAAGACGCTGTTGGAGTGCCTCTATATGAGCAAATGGGACGCAAAATACGATTAACGGAAGCGGGTGAAGACTTTCAGCAATATGCGATTGCGGCGATTGCACAATTAAAGCAAATGGAAGATGCAATGGCACAAAGGCGAGGCTTGAAAAAAGGCCGGGTCGAGTTAGCCATCGTCAGCACAGCGAAGTACTTTGTGCCCATGTTGCTAGTGAAATTTCGCAAACGCTTCCCGGATATCGATGTCGCTTTACACATACACAATCGTGAAAATATCGTCAAACTACTGAATCGCAATGAGATCGATCTGATCGTCATGGGCAGAGCGCCCGACAATCTCGATTGTGCAGCGACTGCATTCGCCACCAATCCCATGGGCGTCATCAGCGCACCTGAACATCCCTTATCCAGACGACGTAGCGCGCCACTGGCGATTTTGAATGATCAGGAATTTGTGGTGCGAGAAAGCGGCTCAGGCACGCGCCAGGCAATGGAAAGACTCTTCGCAGAACATCAGATTCAAGCCAAAATCGTGATGGAAATGCCGAGTAATGAAACGATTAAACAAGCCGTGATGGCGGGCATGGGATTGAGTTTTCTGTCACTACGCACGATACGCCACGAATTAGCATCCGGCCATTTAGTCCGGTTGGATATTGAAGGCTTACCATTAATTAAACACTGGTATGTCACCCACCTCAATTCAAAACGACTGTCTCCCGCCACAGAAGCACTGAAAAATTTCCTGATCGAAGAGGCTGGGCCTTTGATTAATTTATGGGCTTAGTAATTTTTCATCAGGAAGTCGATATTCGTCCGAGATTTCGCCGATTGTCGTAGTCATGGTTTGAAATACTAGAATTTATTTCCAAATCGTGCATCGAAGCAGCATATTGTCGTAAAAAAGCGAGAAACAATAATATTTATGGTTTCTTTCACATAAGCAAGATTTTTTTCCAATATACTCAATCGCTTATGCCGTTTTGAACGGCATGCAGAAATAAACACGAACGTGTTTTTTAAAGGAGCGCTTCATGAGATTCGGTACAAAGATCATCACTTTTACAGCAATCCCTTCAATTTTGTTCGTTTTAGGTTTGGCAGTAAGTATAGGATCCATCATTAATACCCGTGCTGAATTTGATCGCTACATCAAATCAGAACAGGCGGTAGAGCGTGGCTTATCTGAAATGTATGCGCAAGGTCTTCAGATGGGGCAAGCGCTACGTAACATTGTGCTTGATCCCAGCAATCCCAAAGCAGTCGACAATCTAAAAGCTGCGCAACTTGCATTCGAATCTGCATATTTAAATGCGATTAAAAGTGCCAAAGGTAGCGAATTTGAAGCCGCCCTAACAAAATTACCGGCATTGAGAACTACTCATGCCAAGGCACAAGAAAAAGTCTTAACAGTGATAGCCGAAAAAGGCGATGCGATCCCCATTCTGAACAAAGAAGAAACACCGGCTTGGCGTGAATTGCGTGGCGCAATATTAGAACAACGAGAAACCGCAGTTAAAGCCTCTCATCTTGCACAAGAGCAGGTAAATGTTCGAGCGACCAATGCAACCCGTTTATCAATAGCTTTCGCGATATTGGCGGTGTTAATCGCAACTGGTCTAACTTTCTTATTGCGAACGACTGTACGGAAAGAACTTGGTGGCGACCCAGCCACGACCCGTGAAGCCTTATCGCAGGTTGCTCAAGGCAATTTAACTTCCGAAATACAGAACCAAGGCGATGCAAATAGTTTGATGGGGATGATGCAAAAAATGCAGGAATCTCTGCAAACATTGGTTTTGGGAGTACGCGAATCAGCCAATAGTATCGCAACTGCAACCTCTGAAATCGCGGCAGGCAGCCAAGATCTGAGTGATCGTACTGAACAACAAGCTAGTGCCCTAGAAGAAACCGCCGCATCAATGGAGGAATTAAGTGCTACTGTCCAAAAAAATGCGGATAGCGCACGTCAGGCAAATGAAATGGCGACGAGTGCCTCTAATGTTGCGGTGCGTGGAGGCGAAGTCGTTGGTCAAGTTGTGGCGACCATGCAGGAGATTAATGCATCTTCCCGCCGCATCTCTGACATTATTGGCGTGATTGATGGCATCTCATTTCAAACCAATATACTTGCACTGAATGCGGCAGTCGAAGCTGCACGAGCCGGTGAACAAGGTCGCGGATTTGCAGTGGTTGCTTCTGAAGTCCGTAGCTTAGCAAGCCGCTCTGCCGAGGCCGCCAAAGAAATTAAAGTATTAATCAATGCTAGCGTGGAGCGAGTCGAGGCTGGTGTTAGCTTAGTGGATAAAGCCGGGGTAACGATGAATGAAATCGTTGACTCGATTCGTGACGTCACCAGTATCATGAACGAAATCAATGCGTCCAATGCGGAACAAGCCATTGGAGTATCTCAAGTTGGTGAAGCGGTGACCTTGATGGATCAAACAACACAACAAAACGCGGCACTAGTTGAAGAGATGGCAGCCGCCGCCGCAACATTAAATAATCAATCTAATGACATGGTTCAGACCGTATCTGTATTTCATCTACCCAATACAAATAATGGAAGTAATAATGTGAGTAACAATGGAAGTAAAAATCGCAGATCATTAGCTTTGCGGTGATGAGTTGTTTTTGATCGCTTTTGCTAACAAAGCAAAAGCCGGCTCAATATGCGAATCTTCCACGCAGGCATACCCCAGCACCAAACCTGTGTCATTGCTTGATGCATCGTGAAAATAAGAGGATAGCGGGCGTACCGCAATCCCGAGTGTGTTTGCGTCTTGCGCTATCGTTTTATCGTCAACCCCAGCCGGAAATTTTAAGGCCAGATGCAGACCCGCATCGGTGCCAACAGTGAGCACTTCTTTTGCATCAAAGTGCTTGCGCACTGCCTCTTGCAAAATCTCATTGCGACGGCCATACACAATTCGCATACGCCGGATATGCGAGGTGAAATGTCCTTGCTGCATAAATTCCGCCATCGTCGCTTGCAAAGGCGTCTGACCAGAGCGATGCAATTCTTCCATGCCTGTAATGAAGGGTGTTGCCAATCCTGGCGGCAGCACCATATAACCTAAGCGCATACCCGGAAACATGGTTTTACTAAACGTGCCCATATAGATCACGCGCTCATCATATCC
>DLGN01000404.1:2039-3973 GCA_002482715.1 Oxalobacteraceae bacterium UBA7693 | reverse complement strand
TTTGGTGAAAGACCTTGAGCCTTTGCCCTTGTGGGAATTCGGTGCCTCTACATTTGCGTTAAGTCAGCAGGCTTATCCAGGATCCGATACTTATGTGAACCGTGTTTTAGTTGTGCCTTACTTTTTGTATCGTGGTGAGCACCTCCGTGTCGATCGTGGCAACACAGGTTACCGCGCGATTAAAACGCCAAAATTTGAATTTGATGTTGGATTTGCAGGTGCTTTGGGTTCTAGTTCCGATAAAGTCAGTGCACGTCGTGGTATGGAAAAACTCGGCAATATGATCGAGTTTGGACCGCGTTTGAAGTGGAATATCAGTGAGCCAGAGTCAAATGGCCGCTGGCGTTTTGAACTGCCAGTCCGCGCCGTGTTTGATTTGAGTAATAGCTTCAAGCGTAAAGGAATTACGGTCGAGCCAGAACTGACTTTTGAACGCCGTGCTTTTGGTGGTTGGCGTTACAGCACTGGCGTATCGACGGTTTGGGGCAATCGCCAAATGGCGGAAACTTTTTACCAAGTGCGACCCGACCAAGTATTACCTGATCGTGCTGCCTATCAAGCCAAGCAAGGTATTATTTCTTGGCGTTTGTCCGCATTTATCTCGCATTTTTATGCGAATAATTTCCGTGTATTTGGCGGAGTACGAGTTGATAGCCTAGCTGGTGCAGCAAATGAAAATAGTCCGCTGGTAAAACGCAAGACCGCACCTTCTGTATTTGTGGGATTGACCTATACATGGATGCGTTCTGAGCGACCAGAGGTTGAGTAAGTAATTGAGACATCGCTAGTCGAATTTGATGACGGAGATTTTATGAACATAAAACTCAAGAGCATGGTGCTGGGCTCTGGTTTGGCGATTTTCGTTTTTCAAGTTGCGATTCATTTACTTGGCTATACCGCGGCAATTGCTATCCCTGCACCAATTTCTCATTGGGCGGCAGAAAATTCCACGCAGATTTTTGTGCTCTTTTTATGGGACTTGTTGGTAGTTCAGTTCCTGGGTATTGGCATATTGGCGGCGCTCGCGATTCTTTTTCTCTTGCGGCTGGCACCGTTGAATTGGCTTTATGTAGGGCTCAGTTTTATCATCACTGAAACGCTGATCGCAAACCTTGATTTGTGGGCGTTGTCGTCTTCGCAGTTTCTTTCAATCACCAATCTACTCACGTTGACGCCTCACTTCATTGCAGTCAGTATGTGTGTTCTCGCTGCTGCAAAATTCGGTGGAAAAAATCAAGCCGCTGCATAAGTTTTGCGTTTGGGCATGCCATCTGATCACTTCAATTCGTATCCGACTCACAAGCAGTCATCAGGCTAGCGATCTTTGCTGAAGTCATTGGCAGTCTTCCACTATCTTTTTCCCAAGAAAATAAAAAGCGATTGGCGCTGCCGCAGATGCGTCCTTGGCATGCGCCCATGCCGCAGCGCGTGTGTAATTTGGCGTCGCGCCAATCACTGTGCTGTTCTAGTTGTTCGTAACGTACATCTTCACAACGACAAACGATGGTATCTGCCTGACACAGATGCCGCAGTTCTGAGCGCAATCGAAACGCTTGGTGTAAACGTTTGGCAAAGCCGCGCCAAGTATGGCGTTGAGATGTGTACTTGCTTGCGATGTTTTGTTTGCTGGCGGCATAGCCCGCAATCGCGCCTTCGGCTAAGGCTAAATCAACGCCGCCGATGCCGGTACCTTCACCTGCGCAATAAACGCCGGCTAAATTAGTCGCTTGTGATGCATCAACTGATACTTGTGAATAGCCTTTTTCTTCTGTTAGCGCACAGCCCAGTGCTGCGGCAAGTTCGATATTGGGCACCAGACCGTAACCACATGCCAACATGTCACAAGGAATTTCTTGCATCTCACCTTGAACCGATACGCGTACACTGCCGATCGCGTTAGAATCTGCGGAACTCGCTTGCGCTGCTAGTACAAA
>DLGN01000404.1:0-1986 GCA_002482715.1 Oxalobacteraceae bacterium UBA7693 | reverse complement strand
AATTTTGCTAGGTGTTGCGAGTAAGCCAAACGCGAAACGACTAAGCTGGCCAAATTTTGCTTGTTCTAAAACGTGGGTCACATGCGCACCGCGCTCGATCAAACTTGCTGCTACAGCGAATAAAAGTGGCCCGCTACCAGCAAGGACAATGTATTTTCCTGCAACTGGGTAAGCGGCTTTTGATAAGGCTTGCAAGCCACCCGCGCCAGTTACACCGTTTAAAGTCCAGCCGGGGAAGGGTAGCAATAATTCCCGCGCGCCTGTGCAAAGAATAATTTTGGGCGCCGAGAAAGTTTGCGCTTGCTCTACGCCTTGCTTTTCAACGACGATTTGATATTCGTCACCATGCTTTTTCGCATGAACTACCTTTGCGCCAAAATGAAAACGCACTTGTTTGCTCTGACTTAATGTTTGCCATAAAGCCCTAGCCCGAGGATCGGTCTGATGATCCGCGCCGCCACGCCAGATCTGACCGCCAGACTGACTATTGTCATCAATAATATCGATCTTTACACCTGCTTCAAGTGCCGCTGCTGCAGCGGCTAAGCCTGCTGGGCCCGCGCCAATAATAATGATGTCGCTCATGCGAATTCTCCGGTCAAAATTTGCATCTGATTGACGCAGATGGTTTGGCATCCTAACTGATGCGCTTGGCCATTAATCGTGACCCGACATTCTTGACATACACCCATGCCACAAAAAGCGGAGCGTGGCATTCCAGTTACCGAGATGCGTGTGTGGGGAACACCGGACATTGCCAATGCTGCGAACACACTGATGCCAGATTCAACCTGATGTGATTGTCCA
The DNA here is from genome assembly GCA_002482715.1 of Oxalobacteraceae bacterium UBA7693. Lineage (GTDB taxonomy): Bacteria > Pseudomonadota > Gammaproteobacteria > Burkholderiales > Burkholderiaceae_D > Undibacterium. The sequence continues at coordinate 1,179 of DLGN01000404.1, read as the reverse complement.
TTAATGCTGATTTCAATTAACTTGGAAGATGCTTGGGCAGGACTCATATTACTGCTCATTTCTGTTTTGATGACTTAACATGATTCGATATGCACTTAAGACACTGAATGCGTTTCAATATTGCGCGACGGCCAGTAGGCTTCAACATCGATCTTACTGGATTGACGACAGATCTGGTCTTTTAATATCTGCGCAGTCGCGAGCGAGGTCGTGATTCCTAAACCTTCATGGCCAGTCGCCATCCACACATGTTGACGACTTGGATGTGGGCCAATATACGGCAAGCCATCGGGTGTAGCGGCGCGGAATCCAGTCCAAGCGCGAATACCTTTGAGATTCGCCAGCGACGGCACATAGTGGCAGGCCTGTGCCAGCATTTTTCCCAAAATAGCATGATCGATGTCTTTGTGAGTGACATCGAATTGGCGAGATGAACCAATAAAGACTTGCCCAGTGGGGCGAGGTTGCAAATTAAAGGCGACCGAATCACCATCAGAAGCATGCGCACTCTTGATGTAGCCAAGTTCGACCAATTGATGTCGTATAAATTGCGGATAGCGATCTGTGATAAGTAAATGGCCTTTCTTGTAGCGTAGCGGAAGATCATCAATCAGTTTTGTCGATGCTAAACCATTTGCAACGACGATATTGCTCGCTTCGATTTCACTGCCATCTTCTAGTCTTACTGTTTGATTCATTACTTCCGCAACAGTCGCCTTGATTAAGTGCGCACCGTGCTTGAGTGCGATATTCAGTAGCAGTTGCGCACTTTTGGGTGGATAGACTAGCGCGTCTTGATGAACTAATAAGCCGCCAGCGAGTCCTGCGCGTAGTTGTGGTTCGCGTTGCGCTAATTGACTTGCACTGAGTAGTTCGCAACGAACCTCATGTGCCTGCAACACCTGTAACTTGGCGCGTGCAGCTTCAACTTCTTCTTCATCCGCCGCAACCCAAATAGTGCCGCATTCGCTATATTCATGTTTGGCCGGTTCGTGTTCATTGGTATGAACTAATTGTCGCCACAACTCTAAGGAATAACGACTTAGTGCCAATTCAGCAGGGTTGTCGTCCATCACGACCAGATGCCCCATACCTGCTGCAGTCGTACCGCCACCGATCGTACTTGGTTCGATAATGCCAACTCGTAAACCTGCTTGTGCTAAGCTGGCTGCGCAGGCA
>DLGN01000291.1 GCA_002482715.1 Oxalobacteraceae bacterium UBA7693 | reverse complement strand
ATCGAAATCCTATTTCGCCGAGATGTTGGATCAAGGTATACAATTATTTCAGCTCAAAGTAGCTGTCTTGCACGCGAAAACCGCGGTAATTGATAGCCAATGGTCAACGGTAGGATCGACCAATATCGATACACGAAGCTTTCTGCATAATCGTGAAATCAATGTCATGGTGTTTAGTCCAAATTTCGGGCTGGAAATGGAAAGTGCATTTGCCGAAGATTTACGTTCATCGACACCAATCAAAAAATCAGACTGGGCGCAGCGATCATTACTGGATAAATTGAAGCAATGGTTGGCACGTCGTTTGGCATATTGGCTGTGAGCTTTTTCAATTTCATTTATCTTCGGATTTAGGTCGATGTAACTTGATCAAGCTAACTTGATGTAAGTTTGCTGAATAAAAAAAGCGCTCAAGAATATCATTGAGCGCTTCCTTTTATGTCGATTGACTAACTAGCTGCTTAGTTACCGCGCATTTACTTCTTGACGCTCATGTGATTAACCACACTGAGCACGCCTTCTACTGTTTTAGCCACATCAGTCGCGTGAGAGATTTGTGTTTCGCTATCGACATATCCGCTCAATTGCACTTCGCCTTTTACTGTCACCACTGATACTTCACGGCTCTTCATAATTGGGTCAGCTAACATTGCTGCTTTTACACTCGCGGTAATTACAGTGTCATCAATTTTATTGCCCATCGATTGCGTACCATCTTTTAGGCTCAACTTATTGTTGACATTACGTACGCCCATCACAGCCTTTGCGACTTCCACGCTTCTGTCCATTTGCGCTTGGGTATCGACAAAACCACTTAGCATGACATCCGCTTTGAAGGTTTCTACTTTGATGTCTAGGCTCTTCACATATTCATCGGCCAGCATGGCTGTTTTTACCTTGGTGGTTAACACTGCGTCGTCGACCTCTGTGCCGATCGTGGTGGAAGCCGCAGGTGCTACAGGCTCGCTCGATTTATTGCACGCAGACAGTCCGCCTATCGCCAAACTGGCCGCGATAATGCCGAATAGAAGATTGCTGCTTGATGAGGTTTTGACTTGTTTCTTTGAAATTGGTGTGACAGTCATGATAGATCCTAAGAATGAGTTAATGAAAAGTTGATACTAGTATGCGTAACTTATTTGCGACGACCGATCATGACACCTATGAGCAAACCAATCCCAGCAGCAGCGCCAACCGCACGCCATGGATTTTCTTTGACATAAACTTCCGTACAGTCACTTGCTTGTTTTGCCGAAACGATGACGCTGTTTTGTGCTTCATGGAGTTTTTTATTTGCCACATCTAACAGTTCCATCCCGCGCTTGATCGCTTCGTTTGCTTTTTCACCGGTAAGTGTTGTTGCTTCTTCAAATAACATTTGTGCGTCCTTAACTAGCTGGTTGAAGTCTTGCGTAACAGCTTGGTAACTGCTGCTTAATTTACTATTGGTAGCCATGTTTGTACTTTCTCAATTAACGTGGAGCGATTTTGCCGCTGTCATCTGACAGGATAATTTCTACGCGGCGATTTAAGCGACGCTCATCCGCAGTTTGATTGCCGGCAACTGGAAATGCTTCTCCATAACCACGACTATTAATCCGTTCACGGCTCACACCCATACCTTGCAAGGCATTGCGTACCGCATCGCTACGGCGTTGTGACAGCGCTTGATTATGCGCATCAGAACCGACGCTATCGGTGAAGCCCTCTGCAAGTACCATACGTTGCGGATTCTGCTGCAACACATCAGCCAGCTTTTGAGCAATCCGCATACCATCTGGTGACAAACGTGATTGATTAGTATCAAACAAAACATCACCAAAAGTAATTACCATGCCGCGCTCGGTTTTCTTCGCCGCTAATTCTGCTAACTGCGCTTCCAATTTAGCCGTTTTTAATTGCGCTTCTTGCGCCAAACGTTGTGCTTCCATTGTTTCGTTTTGCGCGACTTGTGTTGCTTGCTTAGATTGCTCAGCACTTAATTTCGCTTGGTCAGCTGCAGCCTTACTTTGATCTGCAGCCATCTTAGCTTGCTCGGCTGCGGCTCTAGATTGATTTGCCTCTAGTGTTCTTTGATCTAGGCGCAATTGATCACGTTGTTTATTACTATTTTGCACTTCGGCTTCAGCCGATTTTTGTTTGGCCACTTCTTGCGTGGTCGCGATTTTTTGTTTGGCCAAATACGCCAAAGAATCGATTCGCTGTTCGCTATCTTTATTCAAAGCGGCTTCGTTCGCGACAGCCAAAGCTTCACTTGCTTGCTTCATTTCTAAAGGCGCATAGGTGCCCACTGCTGGGTTATTTTGCGCCATCATAAAATCACTGCGTGTTTGATCCAATAAGGCAGTAGTTTTTGGCGTTGTGCTACAAGCACCGAGCAGCAAAGTGATGGCGATAGCGATGGGTGTCATGACACGGGTAAAAGATGATTTCATAGTCGTTCCTTATTTTTCTTAATGTTATTGAGGTATATAGAAGTTGATGTTGGTCGTAAAAAAGATCGCGATGGTGTTTACTTACGTAGAGCGTTTGCGCGGTTCATCTCTTCTCGCATAATCCGGATGTCTTCCTGCAATGCATTAGCAGCAGCTTGGGCTTTGGCAGAATTTGCTTTGCTTTGTGCCAGCTTGGCATCAACCTGCGCTTGGTTCGCGAGTTCTATCGCTAATGGATAATCTTTTGCAGCCATCGCCGCATTAGCAAGGCGCATTTTTTCACGCGCTGCACTCATTTCTAACGGTGCAAATTCTGCTCCACCCGCACCAACAGCGTTGTCGACCGCTGCTTTAGACACCGCAACGTCTGCAGTCGCTGGCGTTTTCATAGTGCTACAAGCGCTCAAGCTCACCAACATCAGGACGGCGAGTGGGCTGAGTATTTTTCTTAATTCTTGTTTCATCGTGTTTCTCCAATTAAACGGTAAGTACAATAAGCAAAGTGCTGTACCGTTATAGAGAAAAAATTGCGATGCTTCTGTTCGCTGGCGAACTTAGTGTTTTATCGCTGCGTGCACTTTTCGATGTTGAAAACTTAGGATGTGATGATTTTTCTCCAACTTCAAACATCATCAATCATGATTGAACCACGTCATGCTATCGCCGCGCTGACGTTGACCTTCAGAACTCATTGCTGCGTCACAGACATGTATCTATCGAAGGTAAATTTGTCTAGGATGCGTTTATTCTAATGTTCAAGAAAACGCTGATACTAGCGTGAATAATTACGTAGTTTCCTGATGAAGTGAAGTCTCTTACCTGCGCTGATAGAGCCACAGAAAAGTGTTTAAACAAGGTTTTCAAATAAGATGATCCGATTATTTCACTCTAATCATCTTGATCAGGAAGCATACTATTAGTCTAAACCATCAAAGACTGTTATGTTTTCTACTTCTGACATGGTCGCGACAATAATCCATTTATTTGCCGAAGCAGATTCGCACATTTCCATCGTGGATACATGGGCGGCATGTGTACTGCGATCAACACAGGCATAGGCGCGCCATTGAATGGAAACAGGTCCATACTCGCCTGAGCGATTTCGTAGCTGAGCATTTTCTTGTAAGAGGCCATCGCCTTCAATCAGCTGGATCAATTCTTGATGCCGACTTTGCATTTCGCTTAGCCCGAAATGTTGTAGATTAACATTGGCAAGATCATCGCGTGTAATCGCAAACAAATTACAAGCTGCGTGGTTTGCGTCGAGCAGTTTTTTTGATTCTCCGTCAAAGACTAATATGGCTTGCTCTACGCTATCAAAGGCTAGCCGCAAATAGAGCGTTTCTGTATTCATTCGACGTCGGTCATTAAGCTCCATGCCGATGCCGCGATAGCCGGTAAATCGACCACCCTCATCGAAGATCGGCTCGCCACTCACTTGCAGAGTTTGTTGACTGCCATCACCGAGTATGCGTCGATAGACATAGTTTAAGAACGGTGATCTACTATCTATTTTGTCGTGTAGTTGTGCAAATTCAGCTTGATTCCACGCATCGTTATCGCTGACATCAAGCTGCTCAGGTGACTGAATATTCGCCTTGTCGTTTTCCAACGGAGTGATTCCCAGCATCTCAAATACCGGTCCTTCTGCACTGATAAAATTACCTGCCGCATCTTGTTCCCAATACCAATCCGAAGACAACTTAGTGAAGCTCTCAAAACGTGCTTCACTTTGTCGCAGTTGAACCGTACGTTCTTCAACGGTTTTTTCCAATACGAGATTGTAGTCAGCGAGCCTTTTGTACAGCAAACGTACTTCCAACATGTTCGCAATACGGGTTTGTAATTCGACTAGTTCAAATGGCTTACTAACAAAATCTTTTGCACCCGCCTGCAATGCGCGTAATTTTTCCGCTGGCTGTGCGGTGATTACTAACACCGGCGTATAGGATTCTGGCTCTACATCTTTTAGTGCCTGCATCACCGCATAACCATCCATGACGGGCATTTGTAAATCTAATAGGATCAGATCGAAATGATGTTCTCTGTGAAGCGCGCAAACAGTTGTTGGATCTAAAGTCGAAATAACTCGTTGATAGCCAATATTCGCAAGCAGCCTTTCCAGTAGTGTGACATTTGCTGCCAGATCATCAACCACTAAAATTTTCGCCTGCAGTACTTCAAAGTTCGCTAGCATGATTTGCTCTCAATGTGTCTTATCGCTGGTGCGAATCGGTAATGCCTCGGGTGCTCCGTCGGCAGCATGTTCAAGTGCCTGATTTAATGCACTCATAAATTCATCCACTTTAATTGGTTTGGTCAGATAGCGATAAAATCCGGCTTGCTCACCATTTTCTATATCTCTTTGCATTGCATTCGCTGACAGCGCAAGCACTGGAATATGCGCAGTCAATTGATCATTCTGTAAGATTTTTAATGCGCCGAAACCGCTGATGCCGGGTAAATTAATGTCCATCAAGATCACGTCGGGTTGGTAGGCTTTCGCCATCTGTATGCCGAGATGTCCATCAATTGCGGAAATCAGGCGTAAGTGAGGACAACGCGCGACCAGTTGTTCGACCAACGCCAAATTTGCAGGATTATCTTCGACATATAGTAAGGTACGTTTATTTAAATCCGATGCTAGTTTATTTGCATCCACTTCCACAGTTGGTATTTCCATGGACTCTAAAGGCGGCAGAGTTGGCATCGTTGACGCGTTCAACTCTATCCAAAAAATACTGCCAACACCAACCTGACTTTCCACACCAATTTCGCCGCCCATTAGCTCAACTAACTGTTTGGTCACGACCAATCCTATGCCTGTGCCCTCTTCGCCTCGACTTTCTTGTCCGAGTCGATTGAATGGTTGAAACAATTGCTGTAATTGTTTGGGGTTGAGACCCAATCCAGTGTCGGTGATATTGACGCGAATTTTTGATTTACTCGTGAGCTTGCATTCCACAAATACTTTGCCATGATCGCGATTGTATTTAATTGCATTCGACAGCAAATTAATCATCACTTGCTTAACGCGCATACGATCTGCGTGTACATAAAATAGTTGATCTATTTCAGGAAACTGCATACTGATATTTCGTTTGTGTGCTTGTGGTTCTATCATTGCCTGGCAATCTTGCAAAACCTCGGTCAAAGACATCGCTTCTTGAGAAATCGTGACTCGGCCCGACTCTATCAGTGCTAAATCAAGAATTTCATTGATCAATTTGAGTAAGTACCAACCAGCCTGCAGGATTTGATCGATGGATTGTTTTTGTGCCTCGTTTGGTGGAGGAGTTTCAGAAGCCATCAGTTGCGCGAAACCCAAAATGGCATTGAGTGGCGTACGTAACTCGTGGCTCATACTGGACAGAAATTCAGATTTCGCTAAGTTCGCTTTTTCTGCGGTAGCAATTGCCAAATTCAGTTCGACATTGGTCTCTTGTAGAGCTAATTCAAAATGCTTACGTTCGGTAACATCGCGTGCTGCCGCAAACACCCCTTGTGGATTACGTTCTCGATCATAAAAGGTCGTGGCATTGTAGGAAACCACAGTTTTCTTGCCATCTTTCGCCTGTGCAGTAAGTTCGAAATTGGTTACTTTGCCTTCTTGCATCACGCGTGTAATAGCAGCTTGTGCGCGCTCTGGTTCGGTAAAATATCTCTTGCATGGTGAACCGATTAATTCTTCTCGGGTGCGCCCAGTCAATCTTTCCATTTGTTGATTCACATCGCTAATCAAGCCATCTGGATCGGTCGTCATCAATGCATCAATATTTGATTCAATCAGTGAGCGGGTATAAAACTGTAAATCGCGCAAGCGTTGATCCGTAATGGCCTGCGTTGCTTCCACTTGCTTGCGTGCGCTGTTATCGATGCCGATTAAGAGATAACCAATAATCTTTCCATCGACGTCGCGTAATGCTGTGACGGATACATTTGCAGGAAAGCGACTGCCGTCTTTTCGCACATAGGTTAGATCATAAATATCTTCGATGCCGCGTGAAGCTTTGTAGACCAAGGCTTCAAATCCAGGCGTGATGTGTACGCCCATTTCCGTGCTCAGTTTTGCTGCGCGTTGTATGACTTCTTGTGGATCTGAGATATCGGCGGGACTAATTTTGTCCAATACGTCGATCGCTTTATAGCCCAACATGCGTTCCGCACCAACATTAAATATTTGAATTACGCCCTGTGCGTCGGTTGCGATGCTGGAAAAATTAATACTATTAAAAATCGCACTTTGCAAAGCCCCTTTTTTTAATAAAGGCTGCTGTTGTTCATAAATCGAATATTCATCCACCAAGCGTTGATGGATGCTTCTTTGTATCCAAGCTGAAATCAGCGCGATAATGGTAAGCAGTGAAATGATGAGAATCGCAATTTGAGTAAGTCGCGCTAATTCCTCAGCTTGTTGTTGCTGCAAGCCGTCTTGAATTTGATGTTCTAGCTCGAGCACTAAGCGGCGAATATCCGCTGCTAGTTCCAAGCCTTTATTGAATTTTGGTGCGGCAGCTGCGAAGCCTGAAGCAGTAAACGTATTTTCGCTGTCGATTAAAGCATTCGTACGTTGTTCGACGATGGCATCAATATTATCCACATCTGCACGAATCGAGGTTCTGCTTTTGATCAATTCCTGCAAGCTCGCGCGGTGCTTTGTGATCTCTAATAAAATGGCATTTCTTTGCTGTAGTAAAGAAGGCTCTTTGGTTAAGAAAAATGCCCATTGACGATTTTCCGCCTTATCTAAACTGGAGCGCAAATTCTCTAAAGTGTGCGTCAATTGATGCGCATGTTCGTTAGTAGTAATCGATACTGAAGAGAGGCGTGCGTTGTTCCAGGCAATCGCGCCCGATAACAAGAGCAGCACCATACAAATTTCAAACGCAATTAAAATTTTACGTTTAAAGCTAGTGCTTAAATTCCTAGTGAGGATGTCGGTCATACGCTCTATCTGAAAAAGTGGATCTACTGATTTTTATTAATGAGAGATTGATTAGGGAGTGATTGGGGTTGATTAGCGCTGATGTACGTCCGACAGCAAGCGCTTCACTTCTTTTCTGACCACGGCGTAGCATTCGCATACTTGCCGCTCTAAACCAGCACGATCAATCACGGTGATATGTCCACGACGATAGCTAATGATGCCTTGTGCTTGTAATCTGCCCGCTGCTTCGGTGACACCTTCGCGTCGCACGCCCAGCATGCCCGCAATTAATTCTTGCGTCATTGTCAGTTCATTTCCGGGCGAGCGATCAAGTGTCAGCAATAGCCAGCGACACAATTGTTGTTCGACACTGTGATGTCGATTGCAGACAGCTGTTTGCGACATCTGAGTAATCAGCGCTTGGGTGTAACGCAGCATTAAGCGCATCACGGCGCCAGCGCGTTGGAACTCTTCTAATAAAATCGCGGCATTCACACGGTATGCACCACCAGCCGTTTGTATAACCGCCCTGTTCGGTGTTGTATCACCGCCCATCAAAATATTGACGCCCAACACGCCCTCATTACCAATTCCGGCGATCTCAGATGAACCGCCGTTCTCTAATAGATAGTGCACAGAAATAATTGCCGTGGTCGGAAAATAAGCGTAGCTGAGCTTGCCACCGGATTCATGCAATACATCACCGACCCGCAAATTCACTAACTCTAAATGAGGTAATAAACGACAGAACTCCAACTCCGGTAGTGCCGCCAATAAATGGTTTTGATTGTGCTGACCCGCTAGCGGGATACGGCTTCCTGCTTTTATAGGCATAGCAGGCTTCACAAGAGGAACAAGAGGAACGATTGGAGGCATGCGAGTAGCATGATTGATTAGACTGGCCATAGGCAATTCACATTTCCAGTCCAATGAAGTAGGCGACTATCGCCATGATGCTGAATAATCATTCAGAGGGTTTCGCCACCCATTTATACATGACACTCATCGAGCACATGCTTGCCGAATAAATCGAGAACAGCGAATGATTCAAGGTAACACACTCTAGGGCTAAGAACGGACTTTAATTGATGCCGCAGAGATCGTCTGTGGGCTAGCGCACATTGCGCTGCAGCCCAAGGAACCTTCTTTCTTCACTAAATACAGCGCATTCTCAAAATCGTCGTTTATTGCAATTTCATTCAACCAAATGTTGATATGTCGGTCAGCGCACAGACCCGTGCTGACATGAACGACAAAATGGCGTCTGAATTTGACTTTGGAATAACTCCTTAGCAAAAATTCTGCGCATTGATTGGCACAGTGACGCGGGCGATATTGCGATCTTACAAAATGATCGTTTGGTTTCCGCTAACACCGTCACGCTTAGAAACAATGCCATCGCTCGTTAGCTCCAAATTTTTATCTCGAATTAGAAACCAGATGAAATCCGTCACAAATACGGCATTCATTATCACCGGAGAATTACATGAAACAGAATAAAACCATCGCTCTACTTGGCTTAGTTAGCTGTGCTTTGCTCATGAGCACGGGCGCAAATGCGCAATCGCTGTATCCAGACAATAAAACCAAACAATGGTCGACTTCCTCTTGGTACATTGGCGCCGGCATTGGTCAATCACGCGCATCAATTGACGATCAACGTCTGATTCGCAGTTTGATGGACAATGGTGCCAGCTCGGTTCAGTTTTCTATGGATGAGCGCGACACTGCTTACAAATTGTATTTAGGTAAGCAACTCAATGAGAATTTTGCTTTAGAAGGTGGTTACTTTAATCTTGGCAAATCGAATTTTTCTGCATTGACCAATCCAGGTTCTTTGCATGGACAAGTAGGCCTTCAAGGTGCAAACCTTGATTTAATCGGTCGCGTGCATTTTACCGAACGCTTCTCGATACTTGCGAATATTGGTATGCATTACACTGAAGCGAAAACCTACTTCTCTGGCGATCGTTTATATGCAATCACGAATCCCAATTCGACTGAACGAAAATTGAATGGCAAAGTCGGCTTAGGACTGGAGTATCAATTGACGCAAGCCTTGGCTTTGCGCGGTCAGGTTGAACGCTATCGGGTAAACAATCGCATACAAAATCGCGGTGATGTCGATTTCTATTCTATTGGCTTGGTGTACAAATTAGGACAACCCGCGCCTGAACGATCTATTCCTTATGTCGCACCTACGCCAGCGCCTATGCCGGAACCATTGGTGATCACCGAAACCCGACCAGCAGCTCCAGTGGTTGCAGCACCGGTACCCGTATCCGAAAAAATCAATTTTTCTGCAGAAGCTTTGTTCGATTTTGATCAATCTATCGTAAAACAAGATGGTAAGAACGCGCTTGATCAGATGCTCGACTCCTTGAAAAACATGAATACTGAAGTCATGGTTACGGTTGGACATACTGACTCCATAGGCAATGACGAATATAACCAAGCTTTGTCGATCCGTCGTGCTGAAGCTGTTAAAGCCTACTTGATCTCTCGTGGCATAGCTGCAGATCGTGTTTACACAGAAGGCAAAGGCGAAGCGCAACCGATCGCTGACAATACGAGCAATGAAGGCCGCGCAAAAAATCGTCGTGTGATTGTGGAAGTAGTTGGTTCACGTCGTTAATTCAGTTCAACCTGTGTTGGTTTACTTATCAATTAGCCTATCGTTTTGATAATTTGATCGTCGCACTCAATCTGGTCAACGAAGTAAATATGATGTAACTACGAGGTGATGTTAGTTGAACTAGACTAGCATCACTTCTTAGCAAGTATAGACTTACTAAGGCGTGATGCGATGTTGTGCGTGTATCGGCATCATGACGATGCAATTGGGCTGATGTACTGACGTAAAAATTGACGCGACTCTTTTAGTGGCGCCCAATTTTCTGGATCAAGAATACTGTAACTCTTGATATGGTCATCGTGTTTGACCGTAATGAGTTGCGATGTTCGTGCATTCGAATTCGCAAATTGATGCACTTGCCCAATTCTTCCGGGCAGTAGCAAAATGAGTTTTTCTACCAATAAACCGATTAATTGATCACCGATGCGAGTGATCAAGACTCTCGATTCGCCGTCCATTTCAGTTATCTTCGGCGTACTTAGCCTGCCCAAATCCCAAAGTGCCAAAGTTTGCTGATTCCAAATAAAACTACCGATTTGTGCCTCATGAAGCACAGATCGGTAGTTTTATTTGGAATCAGCAAACTTTGGCACTTT
>DLGN01000241.1 GCA_002482715.1 Oxalobacteraceae bacterium UBA7693 | reverse complement strand
AGGCCTATAAACAAGCTAAATTACAATCCGGTTTGAGCTCGGAATTACAAGCATTTGTTGACCAAAAAATTGGTCAATTGCAAAAATAATTATTTAAATCATTAGCTTAAATATTGTGGATGTGCTCAGCCTTTGATCAAGTATTTCAGTGAATTCAGATCAAAAGAAGATATTTTGGCGAGAAACTCGTGGAAATTGATCGAAAACCGCAAACTAATTCGATGCGCATGTCTGCAAGTCCGTAAAATAGCGCTTTAAGTTATTTTCGCAAAAGAAGAAAAAGTATGTCTATACAATGGTTCCCCGGTCATATGAATGCGGCACGCAAAAAAGCGGCCGAGACTATGGAAAACACCGATCTGGTGATCGAAGTTTTGGATGCCCGTATCCCACAAGCAAGCTGCAACCCAATGGTTGAGCAATTACGGACCTTTCGTCAGCGTCCTTGTCTGAAAATTTTAAACAAAAGTGATCTCGCTGATCCCCATGCGACCAAAGCATGGTTGGAATTTTATAATGCGCAAAAAGGCGTGAAAGCAGTTGCAATGAGTTGCAAGAAGCCTGCAGATGTCGCCAAAGTTCCCGGTTATGCTTTGGAAATGGCACCACATCGCGGTGTGCCTACCAAGCCTTTGCGCATGATGATTATGGGAATTCCTAACGTCGGTAAATCGACGTTGATGAATGCGCTGTTGAAAAAACGCGTTGCGAATGTGGGTGATGAACCTGCTGTGACGAAAGTTCAGCAACGCTTATATCTCGGTAAAAATATGATTTTGACCGATACGCCAGGCATGTTGTGGCCGAAGATCCAGCATCCGACAGATGGTTTGATGCTGGCAGCAAGCCATGCGATTGGTGTGAATGCCTTGATCGAGGAAGAGGTCGCAACATTTCTGGCTGAGCTTTTACTACAACGCTATCCACAGTTTTTATCGACCCGTTATGGTTTCTCAACCGAAGGTATTGATGCCGTAAGTGTGATTGAAGCGGTCGCAAAAAAACGCGCCTATCGCTTAAAAGGTGGTGATTGGGATTTTGAAAAAGCCGCACACACTTTGCTGCTCGATTATCGCAGTGGTGCTTTAGGTCGCGTCAGCTTGGAAACACCAGCAAGTCGCGAGCATTTATTGGCGACTTATGTTCCTCCTGTTTTGTTGGGGCAAGGTAAGAGCGTTGATACTGGCATGATGGAAGATGCGCTTGAGGACGAAGAAGAATAAGTTTATAGATTTTAGTGACTCTGCATCGGCACAATTCGCTTCATTTCGCTTCATTTTTCGCGTTTTTACTTTCATTTCTGATGACTACTCATGGAAGAAAATAGATTTTTGCGATTTCTGTCTAAAGTAATCTTTAGTGTCGGGATTTCTTATCTCGCATGGCATGGATTCGAAAGAATGAAACCCGGCTATGGTCCCATCGGTTTGCTATTGGTGAGCATGATTTGGGGCCGATTGTTTCCACGAGAAATCATTAGTTTGTTTTCGTTCATCAAACGCGAAGCCTATAGTTCAGCGCTGATGCATTGGCATGGCAAGTATTATAGTTTTGATGGACGGCAAATTCGTTTTTATCTAATTGCGCGCACAGTTTGGATTCCGATCACCGACATCGAGCGTATTGTCGAGCCCAAATTAGAGAAACATGAAATTGAGGCGCTTGGTTTTCAGTATGGGAAAATTCCAGAGCAACGTGCAATGGGAGTTACTGAGGGGGGGCTTTTACAGCTATTAAAGCCACGAACCGAAGGTGGACATACCAATTACAAAATGATTCGCTTTAAGCGTTGGCTTTTGGCCAGCGCTCTCGTCAATGTAAAACGTCTGCCGAAGTCGGCGATAAAAAATATTTACTAAATGCAAATAAAAATGAGGGATGGTTTATGCGTGTGTTGATTGGGTTGGTGTTAGCTTCATTTGTATGTTCTGCACAGGCGCAAGTTCTGCAAGCGCCTGTCGTCAAAGAGCCCGTATTACGCGCCCATTTGGCATTCTTAGCTGATGATTTACTAGAAGGGCGCGGCACTGGTCAACGAGGTGGTGATCTGACCGTTGCCTATCTCGAAACGCAGGCGAAGCTGATTGGTTTGCAGCCGATGTACCCTCAGCAAAAATCTCCCTATCGACAAACGGTTAATTTGGTCGGTTCTCAGACCTTGCCTTCCAGTCAGGTTCAACTTTCTGTTGCAGGACAAACGACTTCGCCAGAGCTTGGTGCCGACGTTTTGCTTAGTGCAACCAACGGAAAGACAGAGAACAGTGTGAATGCTGCGCTGGTATTTGTTGGTTATGGTGTACGTGCCCCAGAAGAACAATGGGATGACTACAAAGGACAAGATTTGCGCGGTAAATTCTTGATCATGTTGGCTAACGATCCACAGCCAACAAAAGAAGAGCCACATCGTTTTGCAGGCAAAGCAATGACTTATTATGGTCGTTGGACATATAAGTTTGAAGAGGCGAAACGTCAAGGTGCAGCGGGCATTTTGATTTTGCATACAACGGAATCTGCAGCATATGGATGGAATGTGCCACAAACCAGTTTTAGTCATGAGCGATTCAATTTAGCTGGCTCTGGTAATGCAGTTGAGGGCTGGTGGCGAGAAGACAGCGCCAGAGCATTCTTTAAAGTTGCAGGATTCGAGTTAGATGCTTTGAAAGCAGCGGCTGAGTGCAGCGATTTTAAACCCATTGCATTGCAGGCGCAGATTCAGGTCAATGTGCAGAGCAAGGTGCGTCGTGTTGAACAATTTAATGTCATGGGTATGGTGCCAGGCAGCGATCCAAGTTTGAAGCATGAAGCCGTCATTTATTCCTCACACTGGGATCATTTGGGGATGGTGGAAGAACCAGGAAAACCAGCACAGATTTGGAACGGTGCGATTGATAATGCGAGTGGAACTGCGGCCTTATTGGCGATGGCACAAGAGGCAGTGAAGCGACCAGCTAAGCGAACTCAGATATTTTTATGGCCAGCTGCGGAAGAGCAGTATTTGCTAGGGAGTTTAGCTTATGTGCGTGAGCCTGCATGGCCGTTGGCGAATACCATCGCGGATTTGAATTTAGACAGCATGAACTTTGTTGGCAAAACGAAGGACATAGGAATTGCTGGCAGCGAGCGCAGTACACTTTATGATAGCGCTGTGAAAGTCGCGAAAAAAATGGGTTTGGCAATCGCACCTCCTGTGCTGGATTTAGGTGGAGCATTTTATCGCGCCGATCATTTCAGTTTTGCGCGGGTCGGCATCCCAGCATTTAATGTGGGGTCAGCGGTGTTTTCTGGCGACGGTCATTTTCATTATCAGCACGAGCCTGATCAATCCGCAAAAAAGATGAAGCACTTTAAGAATGATTACCATACCCCGCGTGATCGTTATGATGCCAGTTGGGATTTGAACGGAATGCAACAGCAAGCGCAATTTACCTTTGAGCTTGGCTACGAAATCGCGAATGCGAAAGGGAAACCAACATGGCGTAAGGGTGATCCATTGGCAAAGCTGCGTCCTTAAATATGTCCGAGAAAGTTTCTCTCTCATTTAAAGATATGAAGAGATTCTTTTTAAGAGATTTTTTCAGACAACTTTTTACTCAATAAAATTTTGTTCAATAAAAAAGCTGCACAAGATAAAAACTTGTGCAGCTTGTTTGTTTTTAGATTTGTGTCTTGCCGGTGTCAGTTCATCACAACATG
>DLGN01000060.1:6024-8653 GCA_002482715.1 Oxalobacteraceae bacterium UBA7693 | reverse complement strand
AAATACGGAGTGACCGTACCGCGCGGTATCCCATGCATGTCCGTTGAAGAAGCAGTCAAAGCTGCTGAAACTTTAGGCGGTCCAGTATGGGTAGTCAAAGCACAAATTCACGCCGGTGGCCGTGGTAAAGGTGGTGGCGTTAAAGTTGCTAAATCCATGGAGCAAGTACGCGAATATGCGGAAGCAATCATGGGCATGCAATTGATCACGCATCAAACTAGCCCTGAAGGTCAAAAAGTGCGTCGCTTGTTGATCGAAGAAGGCGCTGACATTAAGAAAGAACTGTATGTAAGTATGGTGACTGATCGTATCAGCCAACGCGTAGTATTGATGGCGTCGTCTGAAGGCGGTATGGATATTGAGGAAGTGGCTGAATCACATCCAGAATTGATCCATTCGATCGCGATCGATCCAACAGCTGGTTTGCAAGATGCTGAAGCAGATGACATCTCTCGCAAAATCGGTGTGCCAGAAGGCTCTATCGAAGATGCACGTGTTCAATTGAAAGGCTTGTACAAAGCGTTCATGGAAACAGATTGCTCGTTGGCTGAAATCAACCCATTGATTTTGACTGGTTCTGGCAAAGTTATCGCTCTCGATGCGAAATTTAACTTCGATGCGAACTCTTTGTTCCGTCAACCAGAAATTGTTGCTTACCGCGATTTGGACGAAGAAGATCCAGCTGAAATCGAAGCATCTAAATTTGACCTCGCTTATATTTCCCTCGACGGCAATATCGGTTGTTTGGTAAACGGTGCTGGTTTGGCGATGGCAACGATGGACACCATCAAATTGTTCGGTGGCGAGCCAGCGAACTTCCTCGACGTAGGTGGCGGTGCGACTGCAGAAAAAGTAACAGAAGCCTTCAAAATTATGTTGAAAAACCCAGGTCTGAAAGCGATCTTGGTCAATATCTTCGGCGGCATTATGCGTTGTGACGTGATTGCAGAGGGCGTGATTACAGCGTCTAAAGCAGTGTCCTTGCAAGTACCTTTGGTGGTACGTATGAAAGGTACAAACGAAGAAATCGGCAAGCAAATGCTGGCTGACTCTGGTTTACCTATCATCGCTGCAGACACGATGGAAGAAGCGGCGCAGAAGGTTGTTGCCGCTGCTGCCGGTCAAGCTTAATTTTCGCAAGGAATCACTATGTCCATCCTGATTAATAAAGACACTAAAGTCATTACCCAAGGTATTACTGGTAAAACTGGCCAGTTCCATACACGTATGTGCCGCGATTACGCAAACGGTCAAAACTGTTTCGTTGCTGGCGTGAACCCTAAGAAAGCTGGCGAAGATTTCGAAGGCATTCCAATTTACGCGAATGTCTCTGAAGCTAAAGCAGCAACAGGCGCAACAGTTTCTGTTATCTATGTTCCACCAGCAGGTGCAGCAGCTGCGATCTGGGAAGCAGTTGAAGCAGATCTCGATTTGGCGATCTGTATCACTGAAGGTATTCCTGTTCGTGACATGATGATGTTGAAAGACCGCATGGCAAAAGCTGGTAGCAAAACAAAATTGCTCGGCCCTAACTGTCCAGGTTTGATCACACCAGACGAAATTAAGATCGGCATTATGCCAGGTCATATCCACCGTAAAGGTCGTATCGGCGTGGTTTCCCGCTCTGGTACATTGACTTACGAAGCTGTTGGTCAATTGACGGCGCTTGGTTTGGGTCAATCTTCTGCAGTTGGTATCGGTGGCGATCCTATCAACGGTTTGAAACATATCGACGTCATGAAGATGTTCAACGATGATCCAGATACAGACGCTGTGATCATGATCGGTGAAATCGGTGGTCCAGACGAAGCGAATGCTTCTTACTGGGTACGCGACAACATGAAGAAGCCAGTTGTTGGTTTCATCGCTGGTGTGACTGCGCCTCCGGGCAAACGTATGGGCCATGCTGGCGCATTGATTTCTGGTGGTGCTGATACTGCGCAAGCAAAATTGGACATCATGGAAGAATGCGGTATCAAAGCAACTAAGAACCCGTCAGAAATGGCGCGTTTGTTGAAAGCAATGTTGTAATTTAAGTTTCCTCTAGATGCCAATTATTTAGAGATATTGATAAGGGAGCTGCGGCTCCCTTATTTTTTGATCCTTCTAAAAATAATCTGATCAGACGAATGTTGTAGTTGCGCTATTGAAACATTAAAATTTGCAAACTAAGTTCATAATACTTCTGGTTAATGGTAAGCTCATTTCGCTTAGCATTTTTTTGGCAACTTCTAGCTTTCTTAATTTCGATGTCATTCTGATTATTCTTGTACATGTCCGCACACACAGTTTTGGAGTTTGCCAGTCACACAGACACAGGTTTAGTCCGTAGTCATAACGAGGACGCGATCGTTATTTGTTCTGACATTGGGTTGGCAATCTTGGCAGATGGTATGGGCGGTTACAACGCTGGTGAAGTCGCCAGTCAAATGAGCGTCGATTTAGTTCGCGAGCAAATTCAGCAAAAACAAGCGGGTTCTTGGATGCCGCGATTGCCTTGGCAGACATCTATTCCCGCAAAGTGGATAAACGATGCCATTGTTTATGCGAATCAAAAGGTGATTGAGCAAGCTAACAAAAACCCCGATAACTTTGGTATGGGCACGACGATCGTTACTGCCTTGTGCCA
>DLGN01000060.1:2323-6013 GCA_002482715.1 Oxalobacteraceae bacterium UBA7693 | reverse complement strand
AAGGATAAGCTGGTCGTCGGCCATGTCGGAGATTCCCGCGCTTACTTATTTCGCGATCAATATTTAGAGCAAATTACGCGCGACCATTCTGTGCTGCAAGCACAAATTGATGCGGGCTTAATATCGCAAGCAGATGCACATTTGTCGCCAATTAAAAATTTAATTACACGTGCAGTTGGCTCAAATGATGACATTGAGGTCGAAGTACATGATCATCAAATGCGTGTCGGTGATATTTTTGTTTTGTGTTCTGATGGTTTAAGCGACATGCTTGATCAGATTCATTTACAAACAGTGTTGCGTGAACAATCAAATGATTTAGATACTTGCTGTAAAACTTTGGTGTATTTGGCAAACCGTCAGGGTGGTTTTGATAATATTTCCGTTGTTTTAATACGCGTTAAAGAATTGCATGAACGAGGGTTTATGGAGTATATTTTTGCTAGTTAAAAAACAAGAAAATCCTTACTCTCCTATCAATTAATTTTGTATTTAGCGGACATATTATGGCAAAAGTTGTGGTGGTTTTTAACGGTCAGGTTCAGAAGGAAGTGAGTATTGACCGTGCACGCTTGAATATTGGTCGTCGACCAGGTAATGATTTAGTGTTAGATCATCTTGCTGTAAGTGGTCGTCATGCAGCGATTGATACAACCTCTGAAGGTACTTATGTGCTCGATTTAGGTAGCACGAACGGTACATCGGTCAACGGTCAACCTATTAAGAAGCATCTTTTGCAGCATGATGATGTTATTGAATTGGGCAAATACCAATTGAAGTTTGTAGTTGAGGTTGATAACTATCAAGTGTCACCAGATGAAACTTTGAAAGTAGGGAAAATTAAAGTGTTGAATGGTTCAAACGCAGGCAAAGAAATGATTTTGTCTAAACCAGTAACTACTTTGGGAAGCCCGGGAATTTTAGTGGTGTCAATTGCACGCGAGGGCAATCGTTTTAAAATTAGTTTTGTTGAAGGAAAAGTGTTCCCGAAAATTAATGGCGAGACAACAGACGCGCGGCCGAGAATTCTTGTACATGGGGATGAGATAGATTTGTCTGGCACTAAAATGGAATTTCAAATTCATTAATTAACTTAGACTTAGAAAAAGCGAGACACAATATCATTGTGTCTCGCTTTTTTATTTGTGCCTGAATTTTGCAGAGTTTAAATATTCAACTTTAATTAATGCGAAGTGGTGAGCCAGATTTCGCATCAATTATTACAAACAACTGTTTAACTCTTGTCGTTAAAGGAATAAATAAGAGTTCATTATTTTTTTTGCCTAAATTTTGTGTTATTTGTTCTAGCTGTTCTTTGTCTTTCTTATCGATGTCTAATTCAGATATTTGTCTTGCGCTTGATCGCACATCGTTTCGCACATCGCTAAAGAGCACATGATGTTGGGGGAAATTTTGTATTCCCATACCAAACATCTTCAGGAATGAGACTTTTTCACGTATTTCTTTAGAGTTCGGTAAGTTGGTTCCGACAAATTTTGGGCCGAGTAGGGGTAAATTTCTTAATTCTGGGATTTGAACTTCGTTCAGATCGCTGTCCTCAATTTCATTTGCTTTGACTAGGAAAAATTGATTCTCGACGAAAGCGATGTAGACAGGGCGCGCAGTATACAATGACCAAACTCCATAACCAAGGAATAATAATTGGCATATTAATACAGCGCTAACATCAAATTTGAGAGATTTCTTGGTTGGATTGAAGATGATTAACATAATCAATGGTCCTAAAATTAGATCGACTAAGACCAAGATTTTTAGCAGTTCAAAGCCATTCGCGGCTTCAAACAATTGATGTGGATACCAGACAAGTTTCACAAAACCAAGAATGATCGCGATCACAGTGGCACTTGCCAGAAAGTGAAAACCGAAGGCTTGGAGACGGCTCAGACTTGATAAGCGATGTGTAAACATAATAGTGTCGATAGAAAAAGTATGAGGTTGGAAAGGGATCTGTATATCAGAAAATGGCTGTTTAGTGCAGACATATCATGTCGCNNCTAAAAATCATTCGTTTAAAATATGATGGTCTATGTAAAAATTTAATAGCCAACATTAACTCAATAAATTGTATCCAGAAAAGATGTTTCTTAAAAATAGTACCCGCCCCTCGATCCTGATTTTCGGAATTTGTTTGCTGTTTGCCCAGCTGTATTCAGGACATATTCATCCTTACCGCAGTTTTTACCATGAGTTCGCAGTCGTGCTCGGGGTTTTTCTTGCCTGTCTTCCGCTCTTTGTATTTTCTAAGCACAAGTTGGTAGTGCCAGCGATTGTTGTGATCGTTCTTCTACTCATGATGTTCATGGGTCTGCAAGCGGTAGTCGGTTTGGTCACTGGTGCGACGATTTACTATCCGTTGTTCTTTCTGTTCTGCACCATGCTCGCAATGGCGCTCGGTGCGACTTGGGTGCGATTAAATGGCAATGCGGATGATCTGTGTCAAATGTTTGCTATGGTTTACTTGCTGGCCGCGGTGTTATCTGTTTTGATGCAACAGGTGCAAATTATGGGACTGGATTGGCGCCCCCTGGTGATGTACATGAGTAACGACGGTGTGAACCCAATTCGTGCTTTTGCCAATGTAGCACAGCCAAATCAGTTGGCCTTATTGATTTGTTTTGGCTTTGCCTCTTTGTGGTGGTTGTTGGAAAACGGTCGTTTGTCGGGGAAGGTCGCTTGGTGTGTTGCTGTGTTTTTGTTGTGGGGGCTGGCTTTAACGCAGTCGCGAATAGGCTGGATTATTCTGCCTGCCTTATTCGCTTTAGTGCTCTTTCTGCGTAAAACCACGCAGAAGCTGACATTGCTTGGAATGCTGAGTCTGTTAGCGATTTATGTAGCCTTGGTTATTGCTTTGCCGACGATCGCTAAGTTCTTGGGTTTTGCTGTTGGTACTTTAGGGGAGCGGGTAGGTGGCCGATCTGAGCGCTCGGTGTTGCTGCAACAGGCGTGGGCAATGGCGATCTCGCATCCTTGGTTAGGCGCTGGCTGGTCTGGTTTCGGCGCACAGCAGGTGGCAATAGCGGCAGATTTTACTTCTACGATTTACGCTGAACATTCGCATAATATCGTCTTGAATTTTGCTGCCGAGTTAGGTTTACCGTTTTCGATTTTATTTTTTGGTATTTTGTTTATTTGGCTTTGGAAAACTTTTGGTTCCCGTGAGCGTCATCAAAACAAGCCTGTCACATTTATTTTCATGATCTTAATTGCTGTTGGCGTGCATAGCTTAGTGGAATTTCCTTTGTGGTATGCCTATGTACTTTTGCCAATTGGTTTAATGATGGGAGCGATACATCAATTGCATTGGTCAACATCGGGTTGGCAGATTTCGCGAGGATTTGTGCAAGCCACCTCGGCTTTTTGTTTTGCGATATTGGCTTTTGCTTGGATTGATTATCACCGCGTGGTTGATGGTTTTGTCGCCTTTAGACAAAACAAAGACTATGCCCTCATTCCCAAAGAAAAAATTCAAGCACCGCGTTGGACTTTGATGCCGGACTATTTTGATTATTTCAAATTGTTGTTAGTAAAACCTCGTAGCGACATGTCGGCAGAAGAGTTGCAGTTTGTAGTCACTACCAGCCATCGGTTTGGCTATGTTCATATCTTGGACAAACTTGCACAGGTGTATGTTTTAAACAATCAGATGGATGCCGCTAAACGAACGATGCA
>DLGN01000060.1:246-2304 GCA_002482715.1 Oxalobacteraceae bacterium UBA7693 | reverse complement strand
ATTGCGTATCCGGAATATTACGATTATTGGCAAACACTTGCGAAAACGGATGCGCGGTATAACGCTGTATTCGCAGCCATGCCAGCGCGAAATGCGCCGTAATACAAGTGATAGATTGTGAGTTGATAATCTATTTTATGAATCAAATTTAGGTCAGACAAAGATGACGATTTCGTCCCGCATTCAACATCCATTATTGAAACAAAAAATCATGAGCGCAGAGGAAGCTGCGATGTTGATTGAAAACGGTGATCATGTAGGAATGAGTGGATTTACTGGCGCTGGTTATCCTAAGTTGATTCCGCAAGCTTTAGCGCGTCGGATAGAGTTAGCCAATCAAGGCGAATCGAAATTTAGTATTGGCGTGTGGACGGGGGCATCAACGGCACCCGAATTGGATGGTGCCTTAGCCAAAGTGGGCGGCATTAACATGCGACTGCCATATCAATCAGATCCAACCTGCCGTGCGCGGATTAATGCGGGTCAGATGGATTATGTCGATTTGCATTTATCTCATGTAGCGCAAATTGTGTGGTTTGGTTTCTTGGGTAAGTTAAATGTTGCCGTCATCGAAGTTGCTGGCGTATTGCCGGATGGTCGCTTGATTCCATCCTCGTCGGTCGGTAATAACAAGACGTGGCTAGATCAAGCAGATAAAGTGATTTTGGAGGTAAATTCACATCAGAGCGCAGCGCTTGAAGGGATGCACGATATTTATTATGGTACTGAGCGCCCACCGCATCGCAAACCAATACCAATGGAACACACAGGTGACCGAATTGGTGAACCGTATTTGCGCGTCGATTTGAATAAAGTGGTTGCCGTGGTTGAAACGGATTTGTCTGATCGGAATACGGAATTCAATCCGCCCGATCAAACTTCTGAAAGAATAGCCGCACACATCTTGGAATTTTTTGCGCATGAAGTAAAAATGGGACGCATGCCGCCAGCGCTTTTACCCTTGCAATCGGGCGTCGGCAATATTGCAAATGCGGTATTGGCGGGATTAAATCGCGGACCGTTTGAGAATCTAACGGGATTCACCGAAGTCCTGCAAGACGGCATGTTAGCAATGATCAAGTCTGGCAAGATGACAATGGCTTCTGCAACAGCATTGTCTTTAAGCCCTGCGGCGAATGAAGAGTTTTTGCAAAATTTGGATTTCTATCGCAATAAGATCATTTTACGACCACAAGAAATTTCAAATCATCCTGAATTGATTCGTCGCCTTGGCGTTATTTCTATGAATGGCATGTTAGAAGCCGACATCTATGGCAACGTCAATTCGACCCATGTCATGGGCACGCGCATCATGAACGGAATCGGCGGTTCAGGTGACTTTGCACGCAATGCCTACGTGTCGATGTTTATGACACCATCGACCGCCAAGGGTGGGGCTATTTCTTGTATCGTGCCGATGGTTAGTCATGTGGATCATACCGAGCATGATGTACAAATTATTGTGACCGAACAAGGCTTAGCGGATTTACGCGGCTTAGCACCACGGCATCGGGCGGAGTTGATTATTCAACGCTGCGCCCATCCTGATTATCGTCCGGCATTGCTCGACTATGTTCAGCGTGCGCAACACAATGCGCAAGCAGGGCGCGGCGGTATGCACACACCGCATATTCTTGATGAAGCTTTGTCTTGGCATAGTCGTTATGAGCGCGAAGGGCGCATGTTACCTTCGGTTTGAAATTTCAACGAGAAATCCGAATGTGAATTTTGTGGAATTCCCTCCCCTTCAAGGGGAGGGCTAGGGTGGGGATGGGTGTTGCATTCTGCAGCTTCAATTGTACGACTTAACCCATCCCCATCCCAACCTTCCCCTTGAAGGGGAAGGAGTCAAACAAGGCGCGCTGAACTGCCAAGAAATTTATTTCGGACTACATTGAGCAAAGGTTAGAGATTACCTTTTGATAGGCATACTTAATCAGTACGTATCAATCAATGACAGCAGTCCAATCTCCCGATTTTCCACCGTGTTTTTCTAACACGCGAATATCACTCATCACCATCCCACGATCGACCGCCTTGCACATATCGTAGATGGTG
>DLGN01000060.1:0-191 GCA_002482715.1 Oxalobacteraceae bacterium UBA7693 | reverse complement strand
CACGGCGGTGAGGGCTTCCATTTCTACCCCAGTTTTGCCATAGGTTTCCACTTGCGCTTGGCATTCAACGCTATGGTTTGCTGGAACGAGTTGAAAATCCACGGTAACGCGCGTCAGCGCGAGCGGATGGCATAAAGGAATCAAATCGCTAGTGCGTTTGGCTGCCATAATCGCGGCTATTCTTGCGATAC
>DLGN01000316.1 GCA_002482715.1 Oxalobacteraceae bacterium UBA7693 | reverse complement strand
TATTGGTATTGAGTATGCGTAAGCTTTGATCAAGGATATCGAGAAATTGTTCGCGCTGGTTTGGATCGAATTGGTCTGCGAGAATATCTTTTCTGGTTAGTCGCACCTCTTCGATTAGGTGGCTAGTTGCGGTCACGCAAATTCCTAAAGGCGTGTTGATTTCATGTGCGACACCTGCAACAAGGCTTCCTAGAGAAGCCAATTTTTCTTGTCTTACTAATTCTGTTTGCGCGTCTTTCAGCGCTAGCAAAGCATCGTTTAAAGCGATGTTTTGTTGCTCAAGATTGACCTTGGCCTGACGTAAGTCACGGTCTGCATTCATACGCGCGATTGCTACTGCGATATGGTTGGCAACGAAGGCTAGTAACTCTAAATCATGAAGTCCATAGACAACGTGTAAGTCGTAACTTTGTACGATGATCACGCCATAAATTTTTTCTTTAATTAAGATAGGAACGCCAATCCAACTTTCAANNAATATCCTGCCCGCCCAATACTTGTTTGATTTCTTGATCTTGAATGAGCTTTTGCAAACGTTCGCGGTCTATCAATTGCGCTTTCCCGGTATGGACAACAAATGATGTCATGCCCATGCCAAGTGGAAATCTGCAATGACTGGGAATGGGGTCTTTTTCATCCACAAAGTATTGAATGCTAATCTCTTCGGTATCTGCATGATAAAGTGCAACGGCGAAATTTTTTGCTACGATCAGATTTTCTACGATGTGATGTAATTTGCGATATAAGTAGCTGGCGTCTTCTGTGGAAAAAGATAATTCTGCAATCGCATACAAGGCACTTTGAATTTTTTCTGAACGACGTCGTTCGGTAATTTCATGTGCGAGCAATGCCGTTCTTTCTTGTACCGCACGTTCGAGTTTGTCGACGCTTTGAAAGGCTTCTAATGCGTTCGAAATGTGGCGCGCAATTAACTCAAAGAGTGCTTGGTCTTCATCTGAATAAAGTACGTTTTTATCATAACTTTGCACGACCATTGCACCTAGCGTGCGCCTTTGATGATCGATCAGCGGATAACCCATCCAATGTTCTGAGGGTGCACCTGTAATGGCGTTTGCTTCTTCTGCCGTAATCCGCGTCATTTCCGCACTGCCAGCCGTCAGCGGCTTTTGATTGACGATCACCCATTTTGTTAACGCGGAGCCCGGTGCTTCTAATTTGAAGCGTTTACCTGGATCTGGCGGAGGATCTACTTCATCCAAAAAATAGGCAAATTGAATGGATTCATCATCGGGATTATAAAGTGCGATATAGAAATTCTTTGCATACATTATTTTGCTTAATGCAAGATGAATTGCGTGTAAGAACTCTCGCAGCTCATTGGTATCGGCAGAAATTTTTCCGATTTCCAATACCATCGCTTGTACGGCTTCAAGTCGTTGCAGTCGGCGTTTCATCCAATTGTCCTTATTTGATGTGGCAATTTTTTTGAGGTGAAATAAGCTTAGACGAAATTGGGGGCGTGTTGACATAATATTTGAGCAATGCGTTCTTGGCAAACCGCAGGATGGCAAGGCGCATCTCGCCGCTGTGGCTGGCCGCCCCAGCAAGAGGTGCAACGCTGTCCATCGTGCGGTTTCCCAAGAACCCTTCGGGAATGACCGAAATGGACACATGGCGTTGTTGCAAGTCGTTTACAGTGCCGCAGTTAAAATTCGCTGCGGCGCGTCTTGACGCCTAGCCCTGTGTCCATTTCGACTCATTCGCATGCACAAATATTATGTCAACACGCCCTAATTTGAAATGAAATTATTCTGTGTGTTTTGGGATAAATTGCTGCCCTTGATTTGATACTTTGTTCTTAGATCAATTATTCATAATGTCATACGCAGCTGTTAGAATCTGGTGAGGCTATTATTTTCACCGCATTAAGGATTTCGCATGAGCACATCGCAGCAGCAACCTGAGCACTTGGATGCAAATAGACAATCAGAAAAACTAAAGGATGCGCCAGTGCATCAGGAAATCAGTGCATTTAAAAGTAAAAGTGGTATGAAGCGAATTTTCTCTGCGTTCTTTTATTCACTGGATGGCTTGCAAGCTGCTTGGCGGCAAGAACATGCATTTCGTCAAGAGTTGGTTTTGGTCATAATCGGTTCTGTGATCGCTTTAACGTTGCCAGTGTCAGCTTTTGAAAAATTGATGATGATTGCAGTTTTAGTGTTGATGTTAATTGTGGAACTACTAAACTCGGCGATTGAAGCGGTAGTGGATCGTGTCTCTTTGGAACGGCATGCGCTTTCTAAAAATGCGAAAGACTTTGGAAGTGCTGCTGTGCTGTTAACTTTTCTGCTTGCTGTGGCGACCTGGGCCGTGATTTTATTTGATCGCTTCTATTACTAAGTTTCTTTTTCGTCCGTGGTGCACCGATTGCCGTTCTGACTCGTTATCGAATTGTTCAAATCCTTTTACGAGCTAACAATGAATCTATTCAAACTATGTATCAAAGCTTGTCTTACGCTGGCGTTGTTGTGCGGTGTGATAAATCCCGTATTGGCACAGCGTGACGATGGTGACTATCTCATTTTGCAGGCGCGGTATGGTACAGCTGAAAGTAATGTTGATGTCACCCAGACGCTGAAAGATCTGGCGAGACGTGATGTTACTTTTCGCATGGGAAATCGTAGCTTCGGTATTGATCCTCATCCAAATCGTGTGAAAACTCTACGCATCTATGCCAAAGGTCAACGTGGTGAGACGCGTGTGTTTGAATATCGTGAAGGTAGTTTGGTTGACGGCAATTTGTTCAGAGGCTGGCGTGGCGGTAATTGGGGGCGCGATGGGGATTACAGTGGTGCTTGGGATCAGCGGCATGAGCGAGATAGTGACAAATATGGTGATAGATTCGGTGACAAAAATAATCGCGCTGATGATGGTGAATTCTTGATTCTTAATGCACGTTATGGAACAGCTGAAAGTAATGTTGATGTTACCGATAGATTAAAAGAGTTGGCGCGTAGCGATCGACATTTTCGTATGGGAAATCGTACATTCGGAATTGATCCGCACCCAAATCGAATTAAGATGCTGAAAATCTTTACACGCGGGCCACGCGGCGAAATGCGTACTTTTGAATATAGTGAAGGCAGTGTTGTTGATGGTACTTTGTTTAAAGGATGGTCACGTGGCAGTTGGGGTAATCGGAATGAAAAAACTGATTGGAACTATGGCACCTCGGAGCAGGAAGAACGTAGAGAAAAACGTTCACAATCACGTTACAGTGATCAGCAAGTAAGCGCGAGAATAAATATCATTAGTGCGCAATATGGCACGGAGTCGCGTAAAGTCGATGTCACTGCTGCACTGCGTATGATTGTTCGCGATGGCAGACTGGAAATGCGTGTTGAGAATGATACTGTAGGGCAGGTCGATCCAGCTCCTGGCGTGGTAAAAACCTTGTGGGTGAATTATTCAGTGAATGATGGGCGCGCACAAACGGTGCGAGTACAAGAGCGTGACTGGTTACCTCTGCCACGATAAATTGCGATTTGAATTGTTACTGACATCGTTGACTCGTTCGTATGAACAAAATCAACGATGTGGTTTGCAACTGAGATGCCGAAGAGTGATTTATGGGGCAGTGACGTGGCAGCTTAAATTACACGTTGAAAAGTTTAGTCAGTTAATGGAAACATGCGGCCAATTTCCGGGCCCGTTGCACCGTCTAAGCCTAGTTCTTTCAGACTTATAAATTCAGCGTTACTCGTGACACTCTCGGCAAAACTAAGCAAAGCAAGTCTGTGCACGATAGTGCAGACACCTTTAATGAATGCCTGATTACCTTCGTTATCCTCGATGTTTCTGATAAAGCCACCGTCAATCTTGACGTAACTGAGCTTGAGATCATGTAGTAAATTAATTTTGTCGAACTGGCGTCCAAAATGCTCGAGACCAAGTTTGCAACCAGTTGGTGCGATATCAGTGTGGAACATGCGGAATGCATCAATGTTCGCAAATACACCGTTTTCCGGAACTTCCAACCATAAGTGTTTTGCTGCAGCGGGCTTACTTTGCAAGATTGCTTTTAGTTGCGCTCTGAACTCAGTTCCATGTATTGACTGTGCGGAAAGGTTAACCGCGATATCAACAGCAGAGTTGGTTTTGTTGAGTTCTTCTAAGGCGAGTTTAATCGCTATCAAGTCTAATTTTTCAGTAAGACCTAAGCGTTCTGCAATCGGTAAAAATCTTGCAGCAGGAAACCACTCTCCACCAAACATTAAACGTAATGCGGATTCTTTGTGAACTAATTCTCCGTTAGATTTTGTCACCGGGAAATATGCAAGCTTGACCCAGTTTTGTTCGATCGCGCGCAGGATTAATTTCGACCATTCTTCTGCACTCCGTGGTGCGTGTTCAATATTTAATGGCGCAGACTGACGCACCTCACTGCTGCCAATAGCTTCTGCACTGGCGAGTGCAGCATCAACCTGGGCGAGTAGAGTGCCAGAACTAATGCCATATTCGTAATCGCCAAAACCAATTGACACCATAAAATTGTCTGTTACATCAGCAAAGATATGGCGTATTTCAGCTAATAAAGTTTGAGTTACTGGTAGCGCATCCTCACGTCGGAATAATAGGGCAAAGTCAGTACCATTTAATCGTGCGGCGAAGCCATCTGGTAATTTTGCTTGGTGCGTTAAAAGTAATTGACCGATCCGCTTCAGTAACTCATCTGTTTTATTTCTTCCTAGTGTTTTGTTAATGGCGGCGAGACCAGCTAAGCGAATCAACACCAGACTACCTGAAGGGGCATTTTCTTCTTCAACGCTGGCTTGTAATTGGCTGATGAAGTGAGCACGATTTGCTAAACCAGTCGTGGCATCTGAATTGGCACGTATCCTCATTGCTTCAAGTCGTTCGGCTTCTTCCGTAAACATGGATTTGAGTAAAACGACTGTCGAGTTCATGGCGTTTGATAGTTGTTTTAACTCTGGCACACTAGATTCCGGCGTGATAATGAAACGTCGCTCAGTCATACCTTTTGCTTGATCGATCACTTGCTTCAATGGTTGCTTGATACGACGCAGAATCAGTGCGCCCAGATAACAAGCGATTAAGCCAGACAGAGCCAAGGTTATAAACATATCTTTAACCGATTTCCATAGCGTTTCATAGGCGCCACCACTACGACTGACTAAGTGGATTGTGCCTAGCTGTTTCCAACCATTTGAAATTTGTGCTTGTCCTGGAACGGATTGAATTGGGAACCATTGCTTAAACCATCCAGGTACGTTCGATTGCTCATCGCTTGCGAGTCGCTCAACCAAGGTTTTTCCATTCGGATCGATGACTTTAATCGATGCGTAGTGTCCATTATCGAAAAGTGAGGCAATGATGAGTTCAAGCTCGACAGGATCAACACTCTTTTGACTCAAAGAGAGAGCTAACACGGTCGCGTTATCTGAATTCTTCATCCTTAATTGCTCATTCAAATACGCACGAGAACTCATCGTGGATGCGAACAAACTACCAACCAGAGCAATTAAGGTGCTGAGGATGATGGCAAACCAAAGTTGGCGGTACATCGACATGGTATTTCCTTTGCTTATTTAGCGTTTTCTGTTAATTTTTTAGTGACTTATGATGATCATTCTTTGAACATCTGCATTAATCTGTATTACTCAAATCCTTCTTTTCTTGCCCGTTCAAGTAGATCCTGCCAGCGTGACAAGCGGCTTGTGCCGCCGGGTCCTAATGTTGCGTTACTCGCTGCACCGGCAAATATTCCTTGTCCATTAAA
The DNA here is from genome assembly GCA_002482715.1 of Oxalobacteraceae bacterium UBA7693. Classification (GTDB taxonomy): domain Bacteria; phylum Pseudomonadota; class Gammaproteobacteria; order Burkholderiales; family Burkholderiaceae_D; genus Undibacterium. Next base: position 1,300 of record DLGN01000316.1, on the reverse strand, counting down.
ACTGAAGATGGGTGACAAATCGTTGCGCCGTGAAGCTGGTCGTATGTCTGAAATCAGATTGTCTAGAATTAATGGTTCAGCATCGCTAGACGGATAGTAAGCAAGTACCATATGCGCTTGCGTAATACTGCTGTTGACGCCACCTATACGGGCTTTGACATACACTAGACGTAATTGCGCATCAGGTATGTTTAAGTTGCGTAAGCTAAAATATTTGGCGATAACGAAATCTTCGCAGTCCGCTTTTTTTCTGGTTAAGCTTTCAAGAGGTGTTGCCCAATAATCTGACTGTCCCCATAGCTCGATATCTTCGGTATAGATTAGCTTACGATTAAAGAAATTATTAACTTTCTGCAGTTTTAATTCATTGCTATTTTCTGGATTATTAGAGATTAAGTTAGACCATTCATTAAACAGTTGTTCGTCTCCGCCCAGCGTGCGCATGCTCGTCCGTAAGCGATCCCAGTTAACTCCGTAAGAAGCGAGTGAAAGCAAGCTTGTGACGATAAAGATAGTTATCGCCACAAACTGAGTTCGACGCCGTAATGCCGGATATGCAGGGTGCAATTTGAACTCGCCCAGAAGGATTGGTGAAAGTGTTTTGTATGGTGCAGACTAACTTAACCATAGTGTAACTTCCATTTTACAAGAAAAAATACTTCCTTCAGGAAACATTGGTAATTATCGAACACCTTTTACGTCTAGCTTATAAAAAAACCCGCATGAGAAAACTATGCGGGTTTCTTCATTATCGAAAAACGGAACTCAGATTACCATTGCTTAGCTTGAGGACCAGATACGACTTCATTGACGATTTGCCATTTTCCGTTGATCTCTTCCCAGTACAAAGTTTTTTGCAAGGTGTCTTGATAGCTGCTGGAACGGTAGTCTTGTTGGAAATTGGTGGTGGCATGTTTGCTATCTTGCATCGTGAACTTGATGTCAGATAAATCTAAGCTGATTTTTTGTGCATTCATTAAGCGCGCGCGACGAGCAGCTTTCCACGATTCTCTGGAAGTGTATTTTTGTGCATAGAAACCAAAATAGGCATCTGGATTCATATTCACCCAAGCCTCACGCCATCCTTTCAATGCATTCAACACACTACTGCGGGCGTTCGCGACGACATCTTGATTCACTTCAGCGCCCTTTGTTGCTGGGATTGCCGCTTCAACATTCGCATTGGCTTGTGGCTTGATTGGTTCTAAGTTGACTAAGCTCTCAATTGCGCGCTTATCTAATTGCGCTTTATTCGCAACGTAAACTTCCGGCGCTTGTATCGGGCAATTTGCAGAACTCG
>DLGN01000150.1:11693-19002 GCA_002482715.1 Oxalobacteraceae bacterium UBA7693 | reverse complement strand
GTTTGCGCTGGTTTTGCTCATTGCAGCTTGGCGAGTTGTACACCAACAGCGTGAGAGTATCGCTGCGATGAGCAAAGAGAAGTATAGGAATAGAAAGCACGCCTCCACCTGCGCCAGTCATTCCCATGATGGAGCCTATGATTGCACCTAAGATAAAGGTAACTAGAAAAGCTTCGAACATGCGATTACAAAAATTTTCAATGGCGTACCACACCTAGTTTCAAAGCTCAGGGAAATTCGAATGTGCTCTAACATCGAGCACATTCGCTTGCATATTCAAACAACAGGAGAATCGTCCTCAACAAATCCGTGTATTGCACGCGGATCACTCATCAACTGCATAAGCTGCGAATTTTTTGCAACTCAATTAGTGTCTTCTTAAAGCCATATTGGGCATTATCACTTACAAAGTAATAGACCATATTATTTGGCAATAATACGATACCAATTCCGCCAAAGCCTGACATATACGGTACCCATTTCGTGTTCGCGCAAATCGCAGCACCAGAATCGGCACTCGCCAAATTCCATAGCCAGAATCCATGATGATAGTTATTGTTTGCACCGCTTGCAGTTAAACCATGTGCACTAGTTCTTTGCATAGCCTCGTCATAAAGTGTGCTGTCTAACATACTCACACCATTGATCGTTGCATTGTTTTTGTTTAAGAACTCGCCAATTTTAACCATATCGTCATGATGCAAAGTCATGCCGTAACCTGTAAAAGCCTGTGCAACAGTATCAATCGTACGAGTCGATGTGTAGGTGGTGGGGCTCATACCTAATGGTTTGTAGATCTCTTCTACCAACATATCGCGGTAAAAATCCTTAGTGCTGCCATTCCAATATTGGTATCTTGTGTTGAGTGCCTTACCTAGCAAAAAAGTATCCGTTGTATGATAAATCCACTTCGTACCAGGAGTCGCTTTGCGACTGTAGCTACAAGCAAAAGTCGCCTTAGCATCATAAGTATCGACTTTAAAGAATTTATTCTTAGTCGCGGTTGAATTTTCATCTGACTCATAACCGGCTAAGGCGTAATTTCCGGTTGCCATATCCAACGCATTGAGCAAGCTTGAACTAGACCATTGCGTTCCCGTACATTTGTCGACAGTTGAACCGATGGACAAGGATTTAGTCCCGGTATATTTTTTCTCCATACGCATTAAGCCTATCGCTCCTACTATCGATTTAGCGGTCGAATAAGAAGGCAAATCCAGCACGGCGCAATACGGATAAATTCCATAACGCGTACCGCAACCGCCAACATAATTTGTACCATCTACAGCAACACCAAAGACGGTCATATAAGACGCCGTTTGATCACTGCCGATATTCGCAATCGTCACACCCGCAGCAGGAAAATCAACCGCCAATTGCGCAATTGGTTTGGTCGGCATGCGCCCAGCAACTTCCGCTTCATATGCCGTGATTGCAGTAGCTGCCGAAGGAATAGTTTGCGGTGTATACGTAGCAGAGACCTGTCCCCACATGTTGAATTGATAGTACTGACAAGTTTCACCGGCAATCTGATAAGCCACATTAGAGACGCTGCTATCTGACTTAAACAAGAAAGTCAGAACACCGTTATGCGTACAATTTGCTCCACTCTCTTGTAAAGAGAAAGGAATTGCGACGCGAGAATATCCATTGTCGCCAATTTCTTTCCATACACGTCCTGGTTCCAATATGTAGTACCAGTCTGGATGTGAAGTGCTAATGAGTCCACGTTGAATGGGAAGAATATGCGTGCCATGCTGCACAAACTGATAAGAAAATGCAGGCAGATGACCTGGATCAACGTAGCCAGTTGCGTTTTTTACCGTTGCAAAGCTACCCGTTGTTGCGACGTTATTGAGCGTCAAGGTTCCTTGAAATGTAGAATCTGGATTGGCCGCGTTGGCCGGTACTGCATAAGCACTATAGTCGACCAGGCTTGCTGTAGTGCCGATTAAAGTGTTGTAAGTTAATTTGGTTCGCGTGACCGCACCAGTTCCGGTGAGGGGGTCATATACCTGGGCGCAGGCAACTCCGCTCATGCAAAATATCAGCCCAGTTGTGCTTAAAAACCGTTTCATCTAATCTCCAATTCTTTGTAATTTATCGATTCATCTCTTTATATATGCCAACGCACTTTAAGGATGTGAATTACAAGAATCAGAAATCATTTTCCTATAGTGCGTAATGAACTATCAGTGATCGCTCAAGTCGGGTCAATTACCAAATATGGGTAACCTTTTTATGGGATTTCTATTTTTAACATACTCCACATGTCGACAAAGTCTGGTGAAGTGAAGAACAAATTTCCTCTAGGAAAAATTCGTTTTCAGATTCTTAAGCGACATTAATTTTGCTATGTATATGTTGCGATAGACGCCAAATAAAAAATATCACGATAGGGACGGCAATCCCCACTGAGATCTCTAAGTTAATCGGCATTCCACTGGCCTTTAAAGCTTTAAAAAAATACAGTAATAAGCTAATGACGTAGTAAGAAATCGCTGCAATAGAAAGCCCTTCGACTGTGCTTTGTAATCGTAATTGCAGAGTTTGTCCCTGCGTCAATTTCTCTAACAGCTGTTGATTTTGCGTTTCAGTTATGATGTCAACCCGCGTCCGCAATAGCGCACTTGTCCTTTCTATACGTTGCGAAAGCGCACCTAATCTTTGCTCGGTGGCAGCGACGGTCGAGATCGCTGGCGATAGTCGCCGTTGCATGAACTCTCCTAAGGTTTGATTCCCTGGAATCGCTTTTTCGCGCAGCTCTAAAATTCTCTGCCGTACTAATGAATCGTATGCGCGCGTTGCCGAGAAACGAAAGCCGTGATGAGCCGTTGCACGTTCAACTTTCGTTGCCAGGGCGATTAAGGTATCCAATAATTCCTGATCAGAAGAGGACTTGTTTTCAAGCTGAGAGGTAATATTGGCAAGCTGCATCTCAGCTTCATACAGCATAGGAGCCAAGTCTTTGGCGACGGGCAATCCTTTCAACGCCATCAAACGATAGGTCTCTATTTCTAATAGACGCTGCGCAATGCGGCCTGCTCGGGAATCATAAGAGCTAGGTGGCGTAATGACCAACATGCGTTCAAAACCATTACTCCGCAAATTAAAATCTGTGATCGCCCAAGAATGTCCGCTACTCCCCATCTGAGAAGCCACGATATCCCCTTGAGGGAACCATCTCTTCGCGCTTTCCAAAGTCGTGCCTGTAGGGTCAATATCACCATTGAGAAATACCAATTCAATAGCGGCAATGGTTTCCCCCGGAATATTTTTCAACCAGTTTGGCGCAATCTTCAATACTGCGCTTAACTCAAAGTCAGCCGCGAGTGACTTTACCTGTTCCGGCAACTCTTGAACAATCGAGTACCGCGTAAACTCCGAATGCCTCTCCCACTTAACAGTAAAGTTATCGCAATTCACACGAAGAAAATTATTTTTTAGCTGGTTCAATGCTAAATCATTTTGGTTTGGCAAAGTCCGCAAATGCTCACACTCATCTTCTCGTGTCACATGTTGATTACACACTGCAACGAATACAACCAAAGCAGGGACAGAAATAGTCGCATTCGGACGCATATGTACTTCATTATGTAACATCGTTCTTTGTGGGTCGTCCAGTGGCAAAATTTGCCGACCAATAAATCGCTCTAAGTGTGGGGATGTCATATGTACTCCGATGTAGTTGTCGGGTTTCTATTCAAGCGTTTTTCAAAAGAGATTGAATTCCAAGTGCCTTGTTTTCTCTCTCTGCTTCAATGCAACATGTACATATTTGTATTGGGTGAATAGTCGGCGTGGAACCACAATTAATGCATGTAGTGTCGTAATCCGCATCACCTTGATCCAAATAGCTATTTAGTGCGATTGTATTAATTCCACGCTTATAAATTTGCATTTATTTTCTCCAATTTAAAAAAATAAAAATAGACATTCTTGCGTTCATGAAAGACGTGTAGAAACGTCTAAACAGAGTTATTTAGTCACGATCAAGACTGATTTTCTAAATTGAATGATGCGCCAAAATGGCTCTATTTAACAGTGCCATTTCGAATTTTTTAATAGAGCCAATTTCACCTACGAAATTGATCGACAATTGATATCACTGGATAATTGAGCCTATATCAACAAAACAAATCAATTCGTGAGGGATGGTTATATCCCTGAGAAATCTTTAAATTGAAGTGGGCGCTTGATATAGAAGAATCTCGGATTTTACTGCTGGAATTAGCAGATACTTTTGCATTGGAGCGCTGCAAAGCGAAAAATTTTGGGTACAATACTTTTCCCGTAATTAATGGGGGCTACCAATAAAACGGTTTGCCCTCTCATAATGGATATACTGATTATTCTAGGTTTGATTTTGGTCAATGGTTTGTTCGCCATGTCTGAAATCGCAGTTGTCTCATCAAAGCGTATTCGCTTACAGAAAATGTCGGAGAATGGTAGTCGTGGCGCTCAAGCCGCTTTAGAGCTATANNATCCAAGCCGATTTCTTTCAACGATTCAGGTTGGCATTACTTTAATTGGTATTTTTAATGGTGCTTTTGGTGAAGCATCGTTAGTTGCACAACTTAGCCCGAAGTTAGAAACCATTCCTCTAATTAGCGAATTCGCCAGAGAAATTGCATTAGCAATTGTGGTGGTTGGGATTACATTTTCATCCCTTATTCTCGGTGAATTACTGCCGAAGCGAATTGCAATGCAATATCCCGAGACCGTGGCATCACTGATCGCAGCACCAATGCAGTGGCTGTCTAGTGTAATGGGCCCTTTTGTGAAAATCTTAACATTCACAACAGAAGCCCTATTGCGACTCATGGGTTTGCATCAGGCAAAAAATAATGCTGTGACAGAAGAAGAAATTACCGGCATGCTGCAAGAAGGAACAAATGCTGGTTTATTCGAAAAAACTGAGCACGACATTGTATCGCGCGCACTGCGCCTCGATGATCAACGAGTGGCCGCATTAATGACGCCAAGGATGGACATCGATTTTATCGATATAGAGGAATCTCTGGAACAAAACTTGGCGAAAATAAAAGCAAGTCATTACAGCCGTTTTCCTGTCTGCAAAGGAGATTTATCCAATGTGATCGGAATCATTCACGGCGGACATTTGTTTGATCAGGCAATTGAAGCGAAGTCGTTACAAGCTGTAGATATTGCGGCTGCCGTGAAACCTCCGTTGTATATACCAGAAACACTCAGTGCCATGCAGTTACTCGAGGCGTTAAAGAAGAACCGGGCCGAGTTAGCCTTGGTGGTGAATGAATATGGGGAAATTGAGGGCATTGTTACATTAAGCGATGTTCTCGGCGCATTAGTTGGCGATGTTGTCGCAGTCGATAATCACATGGAATCGGATGCAACTCAACGAGAAGATGGCTCTTGGTTGATTGACGGCGGTATCTCATTTGACCGTTTTCGCGAAATTTTAGATAGTGACGTCAAGTTTCCCGAAGAAGCTTCAGGCTCGTACCACACTCTCGCTGGCTTTGTGCTCACCCATTTTGGTTATATACCAAGAGAGTCCGAGTATTTCGAATGGGAAGGCTTTCGCATCGAAGTTGTTGATATGGACAAGAATCGAATCGACCGATTATTGATTGCAGAAATTTTGCCGACTACCCTACTCTGACATGTTTTTCTATCATCCGAAATTTAATTGATTTCTTTAACAGTCACAAGTTAAAATACAAACGGGTGCCCATTAATTAGGATGCGGCAGGTATAGCGAAGGTCGGGCCGCCTCGCCTATTTTGTCGCCTAAGATACCAATGGAAAAGCCCTCACTCGCCTCTATTGTCGCGAATTATTTTGCGATACCTTGCATTTGTCTCTTCTCCTTTCGCTTAAAGCCGCATTGAACTCTTTGATCAATGTGGTGGCATACCTTTGTATGTGCGCCGTACACCATGTTAAGAATCTACAGCAATCACCTTGCAACCCCATAAAAATTGAATTGCATGCGAGTTGAAACTAGATGTTAAACAAACCAAGGAATCCGTATGATGGAATTAACGATACTTCAAAACGACATGGCATGGCCGTTCGCAATTTTAATCGCCTGGATGGCCGGCGAATTTACTCATCGCTGGGTCAAGTTACCTCGCATTAGTGCTTATGCCATCGTCGGTTTTCTGCTAGCACCATCGCAGCTTGGATTATTACCCGCTACTCAATCGCCCACCATGTTATTAATGGCTAACATTGCTTTTGGTTTGATCTTATTTGAAAGTGGCTATCGAATTAATTTACGTTGGTTGCGCAATAATCCCTGGATTGCGGTAAGCAGCTTGACCGAGGCTGCACTGACCTTTATTTGTGTTTATTTTCTTGTACTCGCGTTCGGACAATCAACAACTTCAGCACTATTGTTAGCCGCTTTATCAATGGCGACCTCACCAGCAACCATACTTAGGGTAATTAACGAGCATAAAAGTTCTGGTCAAGTTACGGAACGTGTTCTACATCTCTCCGTACTCAATTGCGTGTTTGCCGTATTGGTTTTTAAAGTCATTGTTGGACTGGTGATCTTTAAAACTTCAGGTAATTTGTGGGACGCGAGCTATAACGGTCTTGTGGTTCTCATTATTTCCGCGGCGTTGGGAGTTGGTTTCGGCATTTTCATTCCAGCAGTTCTACGCAAAACAAAACGACTGAATCAAGATGGAACTTTAGCGTTCACGATCGCCGTGGTGTTCATCGTCGCACTTACGCACAGTTTAAAGTTGTCCCCCGTGTTAGCCACACTCACATTTGGGCTGGTGGTTCGCCATCGACGGATCATCTTAAATGCGTCTCAGCATGGATTCGGCGCACTCGGTGATTTATTGTCGGTTATTTTATTTGTCTTCATCGCAGCCACCATCGAATGGCGACAAGTTGTTGCGGGAGTGGGATTAGGCTTGGCAATTATCTTCGTTCGTCAATTTGCAAAAATAATTGGAATTGGTATTTTCGCGCGTGTCAGCGGTATTTCTTGGCGCAAAGGTGCCTTAATCGGAATGGCAACCATGCCGATTTCTGCATTTGTGATTTTGGTGCTAGAGCAATCGAGGTATATCGGAATTGATTTGATAGATCAACTTGCGCCTTTGGCAGCTGCAGCACTCACATTGGAAATTATCGGTCCCTTGTTCATTCAAAGAGCGTTAATTTGGGCACACGAAGTACCTGAAATCAAGGAGAACTAAGATGGCCTTAGAAAAATTTAAAAACTCACAAGCGCTGAGTATGGGCGTTGAACTTGAGCTTCAGTTGATCAGTTTAAGTAACTTTGATTTGGTAGCAGCTAGTCCAG
>DLGN01000150.1:6957-11640 GCA_002482715.1 Oxalobacteraceae bacterium UBA7693 | reverse complement strand
TATGTTGGAACTATTGTCACGCAACGCTTTTCCTGGTGTTGTTACACCCGAAGTCACCGAGAGCATGATTGAAATCGCCACCAGTATTCATACTGAGTATGGTGGTTTAATCGTAGAGCTACAGCAGATGCGCGATATTTTAGTGCGTGCAGCTGATCGTCTAAATATCGGCATCAGCGGCGGCGGCACACATCCATTCCAGATTTGGTCGGATCGACGCATTTTCAATAAGCCCCGATTCCAAGAAGTTTCGGCTCTATACGGTTACTTGACCAAGCAATTCACGATCTTCGGACAACATGTTCACATTGGTTGCACCAGTGGTGACGAGGCCCTTTTTTTACTGCATGCACTCAATCGCTACGTGCCTCATTTTATTGCCTTGTCAGCCTCCTCGCCTTTCGTGCAAGGACATGACACTTTATTTAACTCTGCGCGATTAAACTCTGTTTTTGCCTTCCCTTTAAGTGGCCGCGCACCGTTCTTTCTCAAATGGGAAGAATTTGAAAAACATTATTTTGAGAAAATGGAGCACACCGGCGTAGTAAAAAGTATGAAGGATTTTTATTGGGATATCCGACCAAAACCGGAATATGGCACGATTGAATTACGTGTTTGCGACACGCCACTAACTGTCGAACGTGCGGCAGGATTGGCATGTTATTTACAATCCTTATGCAAATATTTATTAGAACGAAATGAACCCGCACCAGCAGAAGATGACTACTTGGTCTACAACTACAATCGATTTCAAGCTTGCCGGTTTGGATTAGATGGCACCATCGTCCATCCAAAATCGTACGAGCAAATGCCGCTGCGCGAGGATATTCTGACGACACTACGTAAAATACAAATCCACGCCGATAGCTTAGGTGCAGGCGATGCTCTGGAACATATTTACAGAGCGACACATACCGGCAGCGATGCCAGTCTGTTACGCGATGAATTTTCGAACCGCGGCAGCGTCGAAGGAATGGTCGATTTTTCTATACAAAGATTTAGATAAACCCATAAATCAATACAGCATAGCTCGAAACTTAACACGATTAGCAATTAGGACTTATGCAAAACAGACTTGACATCGTTGCAGTCGCCTCCTCGAATAATTCGTGCCTAGCTGGCGCAATTATGCCTAAGCTAAGCTCTAGCAAATAAAAGGCTCATATGAAAATCCTCGACTTCTTACCATTGATCTTGATCTGTCTTACCGCAGTTTACTGCGTAGCTCTGGGGATGATTGCACTAATCAAGCCTGAAACGGCCGCGAGATTTTTGCTCGGATTTGCAAATAGTATGTTTCTCCACTATACGGAATTATTATTGCGACTCGCGATAGGCTTTGCTTTTGTATTGCGTAGTCCCAATATGCTTTTGACTGACATCTTTCACTGGTTTGGCTGGGTTCTCATCGGTACAACGGCGTGCTTATTTTTAGTACCATGGCAATCACATCGAAAATTCACGCTGTATGTAGTACCACATGCGAATCGTTTTCTAAAATTGATCGGCGTCACTTCATTGATAGCAGGTTTCGCGATACTTTTTTCAACATTCCACTAAAGCCTTCATTTTTTGTACGAAATAATGAAATTAAATCACCCCTTTGTGCTGGCCATCACATAAATTATGTATCGTTCAAATTAAGATGCTGACATTATTTTGAATAATCACCACCCCAAAGGAAAATTAAAATGTTAGCCGCAATTAAAGATTACAAAGAATGGCGTAGTTATAAAGTCCCAGTTGGACAAGCGCTTCGTTTAACTTTAAAAAGCAAGCTAGCATTACGTCTATTTTAATTTTCCAAACATAAAAAAACTCCATGTATGCGATTACATGGAGTTTTTTATTGAGGCTTCAGATAGAAACAAACAAAGTCAAATATAGCTTTTAGATCAACATATCAGCGGATCAGTTTAATACACCACAAGATTTAAGCTAATGCGTTGGCAATTCCTAAACCGCTTAGGAAAGCATTTTCAACCCGCCCCGCTCCATCCAAGCCTGCGGCAAACCAATCTCCACATACACCGATTTTGGCTTTAGGATCCCATAAAAATGACTCTGCTAAGGGTGCATCCGCTTGTGCAAATCGCCAACGATGTGTTACAGCGTGAATAGCCTGAATTGGCGATCCAGTGGCTTCATGAAAAGCCTTTGACAATTTCTCTTTAGCGCGTTCATGGTCATCCTCTAAGTGCTCGACACTCCATGCCGCCGTCGCATGACAGACCCAGCGCTCACCGGCACGATGATCGGGTTTCGACGTATCGCGCGCAATCCAACCCAAACGAGAATTTGCAACCCAAGCGCCGTCATAATCCAAATTTAATGGATGCTGAAACCCCAGCATCAATACCCAACATGGTTGCAAATGAACACTGGCCACTTGTTTACTAAAGCTCGCATGGTCTTTCAATAATACAGAGGCCTGTTCTGGTGGAATCGCCATAATCACTGCATCGAATGGTCCCGCAGATGCGGTAACAGGGATCTCATCGGTTTTTACTGACAATATCCATTGTTCACCATAGGCTTCCAAGGCGACCACTTGCTGTTCCAAACGTACATCAAAACCATGTGCCAATTGTTTGCCTAAGGAACTCATTCCAGGTACAGGTACAAAACGCTGAGAACTCTTTCCAGCTGCAGTAGTTTTACCGTGATCGAGATTCACTAGCTTACTTTCCCAAGGAACCACCCATTCTAATTTACGCCAATCTGCGACCTCTTTTTTGAATCGATCTGAACTCGCGGTGAAATATTGCGCGCCGTGATCAAAGCCACCGAGTTCGGTTTGTCGTGTACTCATACGTCCGCTCACACCGCGACTTTTTTCATACACAGTAACATGATGTCCCTGTGCCTGACATTGACGGGCTGCGGTTAATCCAGCTAAACCAGCACCGATGATGGCTACCTGCATACTTTTCTCCTTATTTTTATCGAACTTCAATCAAACTATCATCCAACACAAAAAACATCGCCAATCTTCAACATGAAGCATCCATTAATTTAAATTTAAATTCAAATTCACCAGGCAAAAAAAAACCCACAATTCACATCGTGGGTTTCGCACTATTACGACTCTTTTTCATCTTCAACTGGCCAATCGCGGATATAGGCCTTCAACATTTTATTTTCAAAACTTTGCGCTTCTAGCACAGCACGTGCGACGTCGTAGAAAGAGATCACGCCCATTAAAGTCTTCGCATCCATCACTGGCAAATAACGAGAATGTTTTTCCAGCATCATACGGCGCACTTCGTTAACTTCGGTCTCTGGAGTCACTGTCATGGGATGATCATCCATGTATTTACGAACTGTTCCGTCACCTAAGGCGCCACCGTTTTTATGAATGGCACGAATCACTTCACGAAAAGTCAGCATTCCCACCAGATCACCAAATTCCATGACGATCAATGAGCCTATATCTTTTTCCTCCATGAAGCTGACTGCATCCTTCATTGGTGTATCAGGCGTAATCGTAAAAAGAATATTTCCCTTTACCTGCAGAATTTCTGAAACCTTCATCTTATTCCTCCGATCTGATCTACCTAATCTAGCCTAAAGGCTCAGCCATCACCTAGCAGTTAAAACTTTCAGGGCAATCTTTGCTTTCTTTCACCTAATGTATCGCAAGCACCAAGAAAAATCTAGTGATTAAGAACAAGTATTTTTGATTTATTGCAAGATCTCATGGGATCTGTGGTTTGCCGAAAATGATTACTACCTTGATTAACACGTCAGGTCTTTTCAAAAACATGGCAAGTGCGTAGGATGTCGGCATCCAATTAGGGAGAATACCAGTTTATGAGCGGTCCAAAATACCCAGGCTTTGACACTTTGTCATTGCATGCCGGCGCCGTAGCCGATCCAGCTACCGGTGCGCGAGCCACCCCAATTTATTTCACATCTTCATTTGAATTTAAAGATTCCGATCATGCGGCTTCGCTTTTCAATATGGAACGCGCAGGCCATGTTTATAGCCGCATTACCAATCCCACCAATGCTGTACTAGAAGAACGTATGGCTGCGCTGGAAGGTGGCGTCGCTGGCATCGCTGTCGCGAGCGGACAGGCCGCGCTGCATCTTGGTTTATCGACGATCGCCGGAGCAGGATCGCACATAGTCGCATCACGTGCGCTGTACGGTGGCTCGCATAATTTGCTGGCGTACACCATGAAACGCTTCGGGATTGAGACTAGCTTTGTCGATCCACGTGATCTTGATGCCTGGCGCAATGCGATACGCCCGAATACGAAAGTTTTCTTTGGCGAAACCTTAGGCAATCCTGGTTTGGATGTTTTCAATATTCCCGCCATCGCAGAAATCGCGCATGAAAATCATCTGCCCTTAATGCTCGATTCGACCTTTACCACGCCTTACCTATTACGACCATTCGAACATGGCGCCGATTTGGTGTATCACTCCGCCACCAAATTTTTGTGCGGACACGGTACGGCAATCGGTGGTGTTTTGGTTGATGGTGGCACGTTCGACTGGCAAGCGGCTTACGAGAAGACTGGACGTTTTGCCGAGCTATGTGAGCCTTATGAAGGCTTTCATGGCATGGTGTTTAGTGAAGAATCGACAGTTGGCGCTTTTTCATTACGTGCACGGCGTGAAGGCTTACGTGACTTTGGCGCGTGCATGAGTCCACACAATGCCTTCGCCATCTCT
>DLGN01000150.1:6718-6904 GCA_002482715.1 Oxalobacteraceae bacterium UBA7693 | reverse complement strand
ACTTCGCCATCTTGCAGGGAATAGAAACCTTGGGGTTGCGTATGGACAGACATGTTGCGAATGCGCGTAAAGTCGTTGAATTCTTGTCTTCACATGCCGCTGTAGAGTCTATCGCGTTTCCAGAATTGGCATCGCATCCCGATTATGAACTGGCGAAAACACTGTTGCCCAAAGGTTGTGGCTCGG
>DLGN01000150.1:2909-6685 GCA_002482715.1 Oxalobacteraceae bacterium UBA7693 | reverse complement strand
AAAGGTGATCGCGCTGCGGGCCAACGCTTTGTCGAATCGCTCAAAGTATTCTCGCACCTTGCCAATGTCGGTGACGCAAAATCTTTGGTAATTCATCCAGCTTCGACTACGCATTTCCGTGTGCCGGCCGAACAATTGGCGGCATCAGGCATCAGTGAAGGAACGATACGTCTTTCTGTTGGTTTAGAAAATGTCGACGATCTGATTGAAGATTTGACGCGTGGTTTAAAAATGGCTCAGAAAGGCAAATAGGATGCACCTAACAATACAGAATAAAGAAGTCTATGCGTACACAGGTGGCAAAGCATTTAATCCTAATTTGCCGACCATCATTTTGGTGCATGGTGCGCAAAATGATCATTCGGTTTGGGCTTTGCAGTCACGCTATTTAGCACATCATGGTTTTAGTGTATTGGCAGTTGATCTGCCCGGTCACGGTCGCAGCGCAGGCCCTGCTTTAAGCAGTGTGGAGAAACTCGCAAGTTGGTTGCTGGAATTAATCGAACTCAGTGGCGTGCAGCAAGCCTATGTTGCAGGCCACAGCATGGGATCATTGATCGCTTTAGAAGCGGCCAGCATGGCGCCAGAGCGCATACAAAAACTCGCTTTACTCGGCACAGCATTCCCTATGAAAGTCTCGGATGCTTTGCTGTTCTCAGCACAGCATGATGAACAATCGGCGATTGATATGGTGAATATTTTTTCACATAGCAGCATGGCACACAAACCATCTTGCCCGGGACCTGGCTTCTCGGTAATGAATGGCAGCATGCGCTTGATGCAAAGAATTTCTGCTATCAATCCCGAGCAAGTTTTCTTCAATGATTTCACTGCCTGCAATACGTATTTAAACGGTGAAGATGCAGCAAAGAATGTGCAATGCCCTACGCTGTTTTTGCTAGCACGTCATGACATGTTGACGCCTGTCAAAGCAAGTTCTTTGTTATCAAACGCGATCAGCAACAAGCAGATTCACATCATTGAAAATTGTGGCCATTCCATGATGAGTGAACAAGCTGATGCGGTGTTGGATGCTTTGTATGGGTTTATGAAGACTTGAGATGCAAGCTCATTCATTACAAATCTCAATTGCAAATATTAAATGGTTTTTTACTGTCGTTCCCGCTTTCGCGGGAACGACAAATTACATGTCCTGCAACATCACACCTTGACCGCTGATCGCTGCAAACCAGATAAGCTATCCAATATCTTAGCAATCGTTTCTTGCACCATATTTTCAATGCGCGGATCAACACTACCGGCATTCAGTACACTGGAATCATTCCTCAATTGCTGTATCGCCTCAAGCTGCGATAAGTGTAATTTCAAGGCCTCAACATTCAAACGTAATTCAACATCCATTGCTCTTAATTGCTGATGTAACTGTATCTCAAACTCTTGTTCCAAACGAACCCGAGCTTGCGCCATTTGACCATCATCTGCCAGCCACACCGCTTGTTCTCCTTTCGCTTGCATACTTGCTTGCAAACGTTTGGTCGAGATTTGTTCTTGCTGTGTTTGAAGCTGTTCAGCAATCTGCTCTTGCGTGGCAATTTCCAAACTATTGAACTTCAAATCAACATCGGTCGTTGACGTAAACTTCACCAAAATCGCCACCATTTCAATCGCAAAAAACCAGGTCAACCACCAGATTAATTGAAAGCGTCGATTCGCATCATTGCGAACTAAATCCGCGACGGCGGCAAAATCAGCAGCAAAACCTGATTGCGCTGCAAGTGTGATTTTCTTCTCTTGCGACTCACTCAGTGCCATCTCTTTTTGCTTCGCTTCACTAATATGTGATTGCACTTGCTTCTGCTCATTTAGCAGGATCTTCTTTTCAGCGTTTTTCTGTTGCTTCCATTCCAGCAGTTTATTCATCACGACACCGTCTGCAGCTTGACATGGTGCTTTAGCAGCGCTCAACTTTTGATTCAATGCATCAATCTTTGCGTCTAATAAGGCGTCTGGAGTATTGGAATTTTTCTGCGCTAATAAAGGGCGTAATTGGCGTTGCAAGGCTAGATCCGTTTTAGCAAACGCTTGCCAGCAGGTTCTGGCTTTTTGTCGATACGGTGCTAAATCAGGTGGCTCACTTGCCAACAGCAAATCAAATTGTTTAATTGCACCTTCCACCCTTGTTGCATCGTTACGCAAAGCTGGCAAGCCAACCGCCAATTGCGCCGACTGCACATTATCAATCATCCGAGTGCGCGCCATCTCGCCGACTTTGACATCAATCTCGGCGCGATTACTCTCGACAAAAAAGGGATATACCATCGTCGACGCAGAGAGTAATGCCAACAATCCGCGCCAACTTAAACCGAACAATTTCTTCCACCAAATTGCATCAGCACGAATGCTAATCAACATTTGCCGTTCTAAACACCATTGGAATATCGCCCAAATAACACCAGCCAGTACCGCCCCCCAAGCAGAGGTCGTGCTCATGGTCGCCAGCATATGTCCCATGCCATAGCCAGAAAAAATGGCGAAGAAGATGACTAGCGATCCGATCCCATAATATTTATGCCGCCCTCGGGTAAAACGATAAGCGCCCTGCTGATCGCGTTCTTCCAAGACGTCCAACGGCACTGCAGCGGATAAGGCCAAAAAACTTAGGGCTGCACGCTGCCACTGCCAGCGCTGAGTTGCGACGGCAGAATTCACTGATGCATACATAGTCACCTCACATATTGCGGAATAAAACCATGAAGGGCTGGCTGACGGTTAAAGTCTCGGGCCGCGTTTTCAGCTTGACGATGCCCTTACCTGTATCGTCACGCGCAATCGAGGCGATGGCTTTTAGATTGACGATGGTGGAACGGTGAATTTGTTTGAAAATATTCGCATCGAGCAATTCTAGTAATTCACGTATAGGTTTGCGTAACAGGGATTCACCTTCGGCAGTCATGACGACCGTGTATTTGTTGTCGGCTTTAAAATAGGCTACGTCATCAACCATAATGAGTTTAGTTTCTGCACCTGAGCTCGCAGTTAGCCAAACTAGCGGATCACTTTTTTGTGAGCCTTGAAATGCGGCTTGCATATTCTTACTGCCGCCGAGGTTTAATTGTTGCAGCAAACTCGCGACCGCTTTGAAGTCTTTCATCGCGCGACTTTGCAGTCTTTGCACAGTGGCCGAAAGGCGATCGTAAGTGACCGGTTTCAATAAATAATCAACTGCCCCTTTGTCGAAGGCATCAATCGCATATTGATCATACGCTGTGACAAAAACAATCTGCGTATGCGGGCTGCTTTCCTTCATTGCTTCTGCGATTTCTATACCGGTCAAGCCCGGCATGCGTATATCCAGAAAAGCCACATCGGGTTGATTTTCGACGATGGCTTCTAGTGCGCTCGCACCATCATCACATGCTGCAACGACTTCTAAATTCGGCCAGGCTTTATTCAATTGCTCTAGCAAGGCTTCGCGCAACAGACTTTCGTCTTCGGCTACGACACATTTAGGCATCTTATTCTCCCTGCAGAAAACTGGTTGGGACTGTGATCGTCGCTGCCACGCCGCTTGGGAAATTCGCCACAATATGGAAGTTAGCGTTATTCCCATAAGCGAGACGCAAACGTTCACGTACGTTTCTTAATCCTATGCCAGTCCCCGCACCTTCCGCACTAAAACCACGACCATCATCAGCAATCGTGACAGCCACATTATTTTCATGCGCACGCGCCAATATCCATATTGTGCCACCACCCGTTTTTGGTTCCAATCCATGCTTAATCGCATTCTCGACCAGCGTTTGCATCATCATGGT
>DLGN01000150.1:0-2876 GCA_002482715.1 Oxalobacteraceae bacterium UBA7693 | reverse complement strand
ACTGGTTTCAAATACTCTGGTACTTCGATCTGAAAATTGAGACGTGATCCCATACGAATCTTCATGATGTCGAGATAGGCTTTAGCGCGCTCAAGCTCAGCACCGATGGTGGATGGCGCATCTTCAGTTTTCGGTAAAGAATGGCGCAAATAGGTAATCAAGTTACCCAACATGACATCTGCACTTGCTGGATCAGAACGGGTTAGCAATTGGGCGCTGGCCAAAGTGTTGTACAGAAAGTGAGGTTCCACTTGTGCGTGCAAGAGATTCAATTTAGCGACGGTCAGTTCTTTCTCTGTGACAGTTTGCTGTGTGCTTGCTTTCTCTTGTTTTCTGCTATCGGCAATACGACGTGAAATAGCACGTCCCAGCGCTTCAGCGTTTTCGAGATTGGTACCGTTATCGACCAAAAACCAATCGGTCCAAGCCGCACGATCTGGTTCACAAATCAAAGTAACACTGCAAGTTTCTGTGCCTGGTGACACGGTTGCGAGAATTTGATTATTACCGCTCTCCAGCCATTGAAACAACTTAGTTTCACTTAAAAAATCATTTTGGTAGGGATGAATACGTTTTACTTTGGCGCGCAGTTGCAAACTATCTGCTGCGCTTTCCAAACGCTCCGCTCCTGGTAATTCTTTGATAGCCGCTTCGATCAGAGCAAATGCTGCATTGGCGTCTAAAGGGATTTCGATCTGACGACGTTGACGATTCGACAGCGTTGCAGCGTTCACATCCATGGTAATCAGACGTACGCGACGGATATGCGAAAATGCACCTATCATTGCAAAAAATCCGGCACCTAAAGGCAAAATTTCGATGCCGTTTAAATGACCAACCCGAAAAATCACCTCAGTTAAAGTTACTATAATAATGAGGGCAGCCATGCCCCAACCAAAGCTGATACGTGCAATAAAAAACAGACTGGTTAACATATTTTTCTCCGTAGATTAGATGTCGTTCAGCATAAGTAAACATCAAATAAAGTGCGCGTATTATCCGATGAAAGACAAAAAATAGAGATAAAACCAGTGTTTATTGGAGTAAAAAAGTTCAACTAGTGCTCAATCTGTACAGAGTGAGTCAGGCGACCAGTGCAGAGAAATAATGTCGCGCCTTTTGTACAAGCTGATCATTCAACGACTTCGAGATGAATTCTCATTGATTGACAGTTCAGATTTAGATACTCATTGATTCGCCTGTGGCAAAGCGATCGTTCTTAATTGAAAACGTCCATCTGAATTAAACAACCAAGTTTCAACTAAATCGAGCTTACCTTGTTTTAAGAGAAGTGCCGACGGCATAGGAAATGGTTGCGCCTTGACCAAACTAGATAAAGCAGTCGCTTCGGTTTCTCTATCTTTGTTGCTTCGCACGATGGCCTTACTCATTAAACTTCCCTGGGAGTTGAGAGAAAATCTCAATACGATGACAGAGCGCAATAAGGCTTGAGGATTACCTGCATAGACTTTCGCGACATTCACGCGAGAAAGATGATTAGCCAATTCCACCTGATAAGCAGCCAAGGTTTTCGCATTAGATTTCACTACTACCTGAGAATCAAGCTTATTGGGAGTTTTTTCTACCGCTTTTGTTTTTTCGGTCGCAACATCAGGTTTCACGGAATCAGGTTTAGGAGCTCCACATCCGCTCAAGAATAAACTAAGCATCAGCAGAAATCGGTATGATTTATAGTTGATTGCCATTCGCACACCTATTTGCGCTCACTTGTTTTTGCCTGCATCAACTTTTGCAACAATGCAGCGATATCGCGTCGTTCTGACTCCACTGCAAAATCATGCGCAGTCCAACCCAGCATATTTTTCAAAGAAATATCCGCACCTTCATCAATCAATAACTTAAGCACGCTCATTTCACCACGACGCGCTGCTAGCATTAATGGTGTGGTTTTATTGGGGGTTTCAGCATCAATGTAAGCATAGTGCTCTAATAAGATCTTAACGATCTCAAGATTTCCAACAACCGTTGCGTAGTGCAATGCTGTCCACCCCACTTGATTGACTTGCGCACCCGCGTCAATTAAACGTTGCAGCTTGTCTTTTTGTTCAAGATACGCTGTTAACATGATCGCCGTATCGCCATTCTTGGATCGTTGATCTAGGTGAATTTTCGGATGCATCAACAAGTAGTCAAAAACCCGCTGCGAGTTTTCTCGCACACTGATCATCAGTAAAGTCTCGCCACGATCAGCCTCAGTAAGGTTGATGTCACCTTGTTGGTCTGCATATTTTTTGATCGTACTCACATCATCAAATCGAGCTGCACGAATAATTTTTTCTGCTACCGAAAATGATGACGATGACTGCGCCCACGCAGATAGCGCGAAGAAGAATAAAGAAATCCAAACAGTAACTTGGCTAAGTTGACTAAAGTAGCGCATGGATTTTCATGCTCCTTAATTGACTTGTGCGAACTTAAAGAGATCAAAGAAATTTTGTGTCGTTTGTTCTTGCACTTTCTTGAGAGGCAATTGCTTCAAGTCAGCCAAAAACTCACCCACATGCTTCACAAATCCAGGTTCATTCATTTTGCCGCGATGTGGCGCTGGTGCCAGATAAGGTGAATCAGTTTCTATCAAAATGCGTTCGATAGGCAATGCTTTTGCTACCGCCTGTAAATCTTTTGCGCTCTTGAACGTCAAAATACCAGAGAAGGAAATATAGAAGCCCATATCAACTGCCGCTTGCGCAACATCGAGCGACTCAGTAAAACAATGCATCACACCTGCAACACCGCCCTGGTTAGTTCCTGCGCCCTCTTCCTGCATAATTCGTATGGTATCTTCGGCAGCGGCACGGGTATGAATAATCAAAGGCTTGCGACTGATACGTGAAGCGCGAATATGCTGACGAAAG
>DLGN01000028.1 GCA_002482715.1 Oxalobacteraceae bacterium UBA7693 | reverse complement strand
AGAAAATGACGAGGAACTCAAAGCCACACATTTTCTGGTCAAGGATCCGAATCGCATGGTGGTAGAAATTGAGGGTTTGACCTTAAATTCCACCTTAAAAGACATCGTCGCTAAAATTCAAACGAATGATCCGTATATCAAACAAGTCAGGGTAGGACAAAATCGCCCCAACGTCGTGCGTCTGGTATTCGATTTAAAAGAAGAAATTAATCCGCAAGTTTTTAGCTTAAAACCGATTGGGGATTACCAACATCGCTTGGTATTTGATTTGTATCCAGCCAAACCAGTGGACCCGATTACTGCTTTAATTGAAAAAGGCGAATGGCAAAAAGACGATGCGCTCACGGCCGCAATGTCTGGCAATAGCAAGGGCGAAAACGCTGACGGTAAAGCTGACAACAAAGCTGATAGCAAGTCCGAACAAAAAATCGATAGACCAGCTGGCAATCAGCAAATTCGCATGATCACGATCGCCCTTGATCCAGGGCATGGCGGTGAAGATCCCGGCGCAATTGGTCGCGCTGGCAGTAGAGAAAAAGATGTAGTTTTGGCGATTGCCAAACGCCTTAAGCAGAAGCTAGAACAAGAAGAGAACATGCGCGTGATGTTGACGCGTGATGGCGATTTTTTTGTGCCGCTGCAAACCCGCGTAAAGAAAGCGCGTGGCGTACAAGCTGATTTGTTTGTATCCATCCATGCCGACGCGTTTATCGAGCCAAGAGCACGTGGCTCTTCAGTGTTCGTGCTATCGGAAAAAGGCGCAACCTCGACCGCGGCACGCTGGCTGGCGAAAAAAGAAAATGACGCCGATCTGATTGGCGGCATCAACCTCAAAGACCAAAATAAACAACTGGCTGGGGTTTTGCTCGATCTATCGACCACTGCACAAATCAACGACAGCATGAAAGTTGGCAAAGTCGTTTTGAAAGAAATAGCTGGTGTTAATCGCTTGCACAAACCTGCGGTAGAACAAGCAGGATTCGCCGTCTTAAAAGCACCCGACATTCCTAGTATTTTGATTGAATCCGCCTTCATTTCCAATCCTGAAGAAGAAGCGCGTTTAAGCGATGAAGGCTATCAAGATGAATTGGCAGAGGCGATTGTCAGGGGGATTAAGAAATATTTTGCCAAGAATCCGCCTTTAAATCGCGGTAGGATTGCTTAAACTACTACCCCACTGAATGTATCGGTAACATGTAGGGCGGGTAAAACCCGCGCCGCCAGTCTATCGAGCACCTGAGCAACACATAAGTAGCGCGGGTTTCACCCGCGCTACGAATTCTGCACTGCCATAAAAAATTCAAAGAAAGTGTGCAAGTAAGAGAACAATAAAGTTGAGGCTCACTTCGTCTTTCCTGCATGCTCTTAGCAGGAATCCAGCGGCGTCAGTTGAACACTCAAAGACGCTGGACTCCTGCCTACGCAGGAGTGACGACCAATTGGAGAATTTTTCCAATGTCTAGCAACTAAATTCCCATCAAAACGCTGGTACCACTGCCCCTTTATACCGCTCTTGAATAAACTTCTTCACTTCGGGTGAATTCAAGGCCGCAGCCAATTTCTTAAATGCTGGGCTGTTCTTATTATCTTCACGCGCGACCAATAAGTTTGCATACGGCGAATTCGCATCTTCGATAAATAAGGAATCTTTTAAAGGATTCAATTTCGCTTCAATCGCGTAATTAGTATTAATCAAAGCCAGATCAACTTGTCCTAAAATACGCGGCAAGGTTGCAGCCTCCAACTCTTTAAATTTAAGGTTCTTAGGATTCTCGATAATGTCTTTTTTTGTGGCGGAGATATTATTCATATCCTTTAATTTCAATAGCCCCTGCTTCGCTAATAAAATCAAAGCCCGACCAGAATTGGCTGGATCATTAGGAATCGCAATCGTTGCGCCATTGGGTAAATCGCTGAGCTTTTTATATTTACTAGAATAGCCCGCAAAAGGCTCGACGTGCACTTTCACCAGCGGTACTTGCAGGTCATTTTTATGGCTTTTCTTAAATTCGTTCAAGTAAGGTTGCGTCAAGTAATAATTGCCATCCAAACGTTTTTCATTGACCTGTACGCCAGGTTGGATGTAGTCAGTGAATACCTTAATCTTCAGCGTCACGCCTTGTTTGGCTAAAGTTGGCTTAACAAACTCCAAGATCTCTGCATGTGGGACAGGATTGGCTGCAATGGTTAACGTGTCTTGCGCTTGCGCCATACTCGTGCACAAGAACAAACTCAATCCAGTGAGAGTAAAAATACGACGACTTTGTTGGAATAAAACGGACATAGAAACTCTCTGTATTGTGATAAATTTTTCTTGATAATTTTTTTACCAGTTCAGTGAACTGGTTCTCACTCCTTCCCCTTCAAGGGGGGAAGGCGGGGATGGGGATGGGTTTCGTTCAATCAAAATGTACAGCTTTACCAATGAAAACCCATCCCCACCCTAACCCTCCCCTTGAAAGGGAGGGAATTTTTAGTAACACACGAACTGATGTGCTTACCTATGATTACTTACGCGTAAACTTAGCGACCAAAAGATCGCCCCACCATTGGAACAATTGAACCAAGATCACCAAGATCGCCACCGTCACAATCATGACCTCAGTTTGAAAACGTTGATAACCATAGCGCAAAGCCAGATCACCCAAACCGCCACCACCAATCACACCCGACATCGCGGAGTAAGATACTAAAGCGATCGTCGTCACCGTTGCTGCTGCCAATAATCCCGGCAAAGCTTCGGGCAGCAGCGCTTGCAAAATGATTTGATGTGTTTTGGCACCCATCGCCTGGCAGGCTTCGATGATGCCTTTATCTACTTCGCGTAATACGTTTTCCACCAAGCGTGCAAAGAATGGCGTCGTACCGATCACCAAGGGCGGAATTGTCCCCGCCACGCCCAATGAAGTACCAACCAAAATCAAAGTCAATGGAATCAAGACAATAAGCAAAATAATAAAGGGTACCGAGCGGAGCATATTCACGACAAAGGACAAAAGCGCATAAATCCCACGCTGTTCTAGCAATTGCTTTTTACCCGTCAAAAACAAAAGTACACCCAAAGGCAAACCCAACAAAATGGTAAATACCAAAGAAACGCCAGTCATCGTTAGCGTATCTAAAGTCGCTTGCAGAATGTCTTCCCAATCAATCACTGAAAAATCCATCTTAGTTCTCCTGTGTTTGATCTGTAGTGGAATTGACTGAACTCTGAACCAAATGATTCAACACATCAACACGAATATTTGCTTGTCCCAATAGTTTTAAAACTTTATCGATTTCAGATTCTGATCCCAATACTTCAACAATCAATTGACCGTAAGGTGTATTTTTGATTCGCGCAATCACACCTTGCAAAATCGTGATTTCGGCGCTGGTTTGGGCTGTGATGCGGCTCAGTATCGGCTCGTGGGTCGCATTCCCGACATACGTTAAGCGCAGCAGATAACTGTGCCCAGCAAGGTTTCCACGCTGCGCTAATTCTTGCAATAAACTCAGATCTAAGGCTTGATTTTCTGCGACCAAACTTTGTGTAACTGCGTGACGCGGATGTAAGAAGACTTCGACCACATTGCCAGTCTCGACAATTTCACCGCTATCAATCACTGCGACGCGATCACAAATACTGCGTATGACTTGCATTTCGTGTGTAATCAAGACGATCGTCAATCCCAGCTTTTGATTAATGTCGAGCAGTAGGCGCAAAATCTGTTGTGTGGTCTCAGGATCCAGTGCCGAGGTTGCTTCATCACATAACAGCAGATGTGGATAATTGGCTAGTGCGCGCGCAATGCCAACTCTTTGCTTTTGGCCGCCTGATAACTGGGCTGGATATTTATTTGCGTGTTCTTGCAAACCAACCAAGTCGATCAATTCCGCCACACGTTTTGCACGCTCTTCTGTCGTATATTTTCCGGTCAACTTGAGTGGGAACTCAATATTTTGCGCAACAGTTTTCGCACTCAATAAATTAAAATGTTGAAACACCATACCGATGCGTTGACGCAGGCCTTGCAACTGCGTCGTATCAAATTGGGTAATGTCCTCTCCTTCAAACATAACCTTGCCTCGACTTGGGCGCTCTAATAAATTCAATGCTCGCAGCAAGGTACTTTTGCCAGCGCCAGAGCGGCCAATGATACCAAACACTTCGCCTTGAGCGATGTGCAAATTGATGTTACGCAGCGCGGAGACTTGTCGTCCCTGCACCAAATAATCTTTTT
Organism: Oxalobacteraceae bacterium UBA7693; assembly: GCA_002482715.1. GTDB lineage: Bacteria > Pseudomonadota > Gammaproteobacteria > Burkholderiales > Burkholderiaceae_D > Undibacterium. The sequence continues at coordinate 180 of DLGN01000028.1, read as the reverse complement.
CTAACTGCGCGATTTCTATCACGGAGGAATTCCCTTTTGGTTGTTCGCCATTTACTGAAGCTGGATAAAGCCAAAGTAAGCATCAAGACATTCTATAGAACTCGACTATCACTTTCCAATCTTTTAAAAAGCTTAGCTTATTCGCTCAAAGCATTTAGCGACTGATCTAGGATAGATTTA
>DLGN01000025.1 GCA_002482715.1 Oxalobacteraceae bacterium UBA7693 | reverse complement strand
TCCAGCAGAGCTGCTGGAATGGCTATTGGATCCTCTGCTACGATGCTGTCACTAGCAGCAGCGATAGCAGAACCCTCAGTTAGTTCTGTGGCTTCGCCTGTGTCTGCGTTTTCTCAAGTTGCGGTAAAAGATCCTTGGGTACGCGCCACAGTCGCTCAACAAAAAGCAACCGGTGCGTTTATGCAATTGACCGCCACACAAGACGTAAAGCTGATCTCTGCAACTTCACCAGCCGCAAAAATGGTCGAAATTCACACCATGGAAATGGATAAAGACGTCATGAAAATGCGTCAAGTTATGAGCCTCGATTTACCAGCTGGTAAAACAGTTGAATTAAAACCTGGTAGCTACCACGTGATGTTGATGGGTTTGAATGCGCAAGTGAAAGAAGGCGATGTCGTGCCACTGACCTTGACCGTTGAAGGCAAAGACAAAAAGACCCAAACCATCGAAGTCAAAGCAGTGGGTAAAGCAATGAATAACTCTGCACACAAGATGAATCACTAAACGAATACTGGTGTTCAGTTAAATCCAAAAGGACGAGGTGACATCACAGCGTAGGCAGGCCTATATCCCCTCTCCCGCATGCGGGAGAGGGTTAGGGTGAGGGTAGTTCAGAAGTTGCATAGCAATTTTTAAGGCGAAGTAGCGCAGAAGTCGCTTTTTTACTTAAACATTGCTAATCAAAGCTGAAACTACCTCAACCTCGCCTACGACCAAAAGCATTTGAGAGCCGCCCTTTCGCATAAATGACCAAGCTCTATGCATTACAAAAAATATATATCTGAACAGCATGAACACCAAACAAGTCAAACAAATAAGCAAAAAGCAGGAGGGAAAATGAAATCCAATTTATCGATGTTTTTCAGCACGATGCGTTGTTTCAATGTCGCTGCGATTGTGGCATTAGCGATCTGGCACGGCTATGCCTTTTATCTGAATCAAGCGATACAGAGAACACCGCCAACGCCAGTCATTGAACTTAAGCTGATAAGTCCAACAAGTCAGCAAACACAACACCACGCAATACAAGTGATGCAAGCAAACAATGCCATCCATCGCGCAATCTAAATCGACATCATGAAAAAAATTTTATTACCTCTCTGCTTATTCACTTTCGCCAGCATCGCCAACGCCCATGTCACGCTAGATCAAGTCAAAGCAAAGGCAGGCAGCTATCACAAGCTCACATTCAAAGTTGGTCACGGCTGTGAAGGCAGCACTACCCACACCGTCAAAATCAGCCTACCGGAGGCAGCGACTGGCGCCAAACCCATGCTTAAACCTGGCTGGAAAATCGACACGGTCAGCCAAACCCTGAGCAAGCCCTATGAGTCACACGGCAAAAAGATCAGCACAGGCGTAAGAGAAGTGACTTGGAGCGGCGGCCAATTACCTGACGCTTTCTACGATGAATTTTCAATCCAAGTCAAACTCAGTGATGAAGTCGGCAAACTGTATTTCAAAGTCACCCAACTCTGCGAAAAAGGTCGTCTGGATTGGATAGAAATTCCAGCCGAAGGCCAAAGCAGTAAAGGATTAAAAGCCCCTGCCCCGGTTCTCGAAGTCGAAGCGAAGAACGAGGCTGTGCCGCATCACTAAGCCATCTGACATTCTGTTTACTGAATTTGTATGAGCAAAGGCAGCAGCATTCACTGCCTTTGAAAACATTTTTTCCCAAACACTTTTGACTCTGTTTTTACAATTGAAAAATCCCATCAAAGCTACTTGGAAACGCCCCGCAACTTGGTTTCGCTGGCATCGCTGGCTTGGTTATCTGATCGGCTTGCAATTACTCGCGTGGATATTAGGCGGTTTATTGTTTGCCATTGTGCCCTTTCAAACCCTAGTCAAAGGAAAGGATCTCGTCAGCAAACCTAGTCTCAATTTTCCTGAGCAATGGCAAATAGATCCTAGCAAATTCCCAAGCGAACATGGCGCTTTGCAAGGCTTACAAAGCATAGTATCTGCACAAGGCTTGGCTTTGCGACTGCAATTCAAAAATAAAAGTCTTGTTACCGACCTTCACGGCGCGCCACTCAATGCACCGACACAAGAACAGATTCAAACTTTCGCCAAACAAATCTATCGCGGCGATGGCGATTTCGTAGCGGTACAACACCTCTCCTCCGTACCAACGCAATTAGCCATCGTCAAAGAACTAGGCGAGCGCAAAAATGTTTGGTTGGCACAGTTCAAAGATAGCCAGAGTACGCGCCTCTATTTTGATGCCAACACTGGCGAGTACATCACGGTCCGCACCAATGCTTGGGTCTGGTACGACTTTTTCTGGCGCTTGCATGTGATGGATTATTCTGAGGGAGAAGACTTTAACAATACTTTGCTACGTGTAGCGACGATATTCGCCTTCTTGATGATGGTGACAGGCGTGGTGTTGAGCGTGCGGAATTTGTTGCGTAAGCGGTTTTGATGAAAATCGTGACTCATAACGACAACGCAAAAGGAAATCTGCATTTTCACTATGCCTCCAATTCTTATTCTCCTTTATGAACGGCAATAGTCGGAATGTAAAAACTATTAACTTGACTCTCGCAAACCGATTGATAGAATGACCAGCTTTCATAATGACGCTTTTCATCGATTTATTGACTCAGCTGACATTCTAAAAAGTTAGAGAAAATCTTTTATTCATGCGGGATTGGTGGGTTTCAAAAAGTATTCTTTATCAAACGCTTTTTTCGCCCGTCATTTCACCGTCTATAATGAACCGAACCTCATTTGCGATCCATTTGGCAGTCTGTATAGTGACCGGCTTATTAGGCTGGTGGCTCACTGGCGTCAATTGGCTGGCTGCGGCATTCTGGTGTTCTGCGGCGCTTGTTTTCAACGGCATGATCGCGGACATTGAAGATTCAGAACCAGCTGGGTTTGACTATAGTGATGGCGAGGCAGAACGCCTAGCTTATGTCCAGGCTATCAAATCCATTAGCCTAGTCTTTTTCCTCGCCAGCGTTGGCTTTGTATTACAATTTTAAATCGGTAAAACCATCATCTAGTTTTTCACTCAAGCGAACCAATCTAGGAGCCAAGAATGGAACAAACATGGAAAAAATTTGAAGAGTGGCTAAGTCAAAATTGGCCGGAAGGTTTGTCTTCCTTAAATCCGCCCGCTACGGATGAACAAATTGCGCAGCTTGAGGCACAACTTGAAGCCAAGCTTCCTGCTGATTATATTGCCTGTCTAAAAGTACATAATGGGCAGAGTGGATATGCATCGGTATTTGATGGAATGGAGTTCCTCTCATGCGAGGAAGTGGTTAGTCAATGGAAGGTATGGAAAGAACTTCTTGACGGAGGAGACTTCAAAGACATTTGTTCCGCGCCGGATGAAGAAATCAAGAATGACTGGTGGAATCCGAAATGGATTCCTTTCACCCACAATGGCGGCGGCGACCATCTTTGTCTCGACCTTGATCCTTCATCCAGCGGAACGGTTGGACAAATCATCACAATGTGGCACGACATGGAAGCACGCGAGTTCAAGGCGAGGAATTTTGGCGAGTACTTCGAAAACTACGTTTCTGGCGTACTCACAGGAAAATATGCCTACTCCGAAGAGTATGGCGGTCTTATCGATGCCGACGACATCTAAAATTGCGGCCGAGCAAACAGCTCAAATCTTCACTTGTCGTTCACTCGTTTTTCTCGCAGTTTGCACAAGTAAAAGCCATGCCCTCCTAATTTGAAAAATTGTCCCCAAAAAGTATGTTAAATACATTCAACATCCCCGCACATTTGCACGAAAGACTTCGTTCTGAATTAAAGACCGGAGAATCCATTACATGGGCAGGTCAACCGATTCCAAATATATACATGAAATCTGGCTGGAAAATATGGTTTTTCTTTATCCCTTGGACCGCCTTTTCTCTATTTTGGATTGCTGGCGCATCTGGTTTTCAAATACCTAGTTTTGAGGAAGGATGGGATCTGTTTCCGCTTTTTGGTTTACCTTTTTTTCTGATCGGCATCATGGGGCTTGGCTCGCCATTTTTGCTGCGTAAAAATGCCCGCTCAATGGTATTCGCAATTACAGATCAACGTGCAATAACAATATCTGGCATGAAGACAATAACAGTGAAATCAATCCCATTGAATCAGATTAAAAACATCGAGCGCATTGAACACGCCAACGGATCTGGCGATTTGATTCTCCAGACAAGAACCTACAGAGATAGCGAGGGCGATCAAAGTACAGAGAGATTTGGCTTCTTTGCCATCGCAGATGTAAAAAAAGTTCAAACTGAAATTGAGCAACGACTGCACGCAAATAGTTAATTACCTTGTGGTCACGCCGCTCAATGCACCGACACAAGAACAGATTCAAACCTTCACCAAACAAATCTATCGCGGCGATG
>DLGN01000037.1 GCA_002482715.1 Oxalobacteraceae bacterium UBA7693 | reverse complement strand
CACGTACTTCAGAGACGACGTTGAGTAAGCTGGTATTCATATCAGACAGCGCACGGATCAGTTGACCAGTTTCGCAAGTACTTTCAGCTTCGATTTTATTGGTTAAATCTCCTGATGCAATCGATTGTGCAAGACCGACCGCATTTTGTAATGGTTTGGAGACGATTCTGGCTAGCCAAATTGCCATCGAAAATCCAATTCCGATGCTGATCGCGATCGCAATAATGATCATCATTCGTGCTTTGATAAATAATGCCTGGCTATTTTCCGCGGCTTTTTGTCCAGCGACCAATTGTGCATCGACAATTTTATCGAGCATGCCACGCATTTTGCGATTGCTAGCGGATGAATCTGTACGTAGCAGCGCTACCGCTTCCGGTGTCTTTCCTTCGCGAGCAAAATTTCCAATCCGATCAGAAATTTGTGCATAAGCATTGAACGCAATCAGTAACTCATCCAGCGCTTTTTTGTCTTCTGCAGAATCTGCTTTCTTCAAAAAAGCACTATGGTTCTTGCGAAACGCTTCAACTGCTTCGTTTGTTCTGTCTTGGTAAGTTTTGGCAAGTTCAGGTGTTTCAGCTGTCGCTAGCTGAGCCTCTTGAGCACGCATGCGAGAAACACTTTCCTTCATACCCATTCCGCTGATCGAACTAGGCATTAAATCATTGCCCATTTCATCCGCAGCATTATTAAAACTTGTTAACTGAATAATCGAAAAAATTCCTAATACACAAGTCAGTAATAAGACAGCGATAAATCCAAGAATTAACTTGGTGGCAATTTTGAGATCGTAAAACGCTTGCATTTGAATCTCCTTCGAGGATCACTACAATGTTTCAGAGAGACGGATGTTTGGTGAGGATGATTCTTGATAAATAGAAACCATAGAACGATGTTGCATAAGGCAAATATACGCTGAAATCAGACCAAGCTTTCAAATAAAACTTGAAAAATGAATTCAGAGTTGTTTATCTGCCACCGTGAATTTTCTGTACTGGTGATTTTGAATGTACTGCATGCTATTTAATTCTTACGACTAGAAATTCAGTCAATTTGTAGATTGTTTAGCTGTCTTCTCTGCCGCTTGGTAGGTCGTTGCTGCAGCTGTGCTGCAGGTTCGGTATGCAGGCGTCGGTGTTCGGCGCGTTGTTGACGTTTGGTGATGCTTTCTGCGGTTTCTGCATACATGGTTTGTGCAATGCTGGCCGCGCCGCGTACTTCTAGAATTTTGATTACTTCCACTTGCCATATTTGATCTGCGTGATGGATTTCTAACAGATCGCCGATTTTTACGGCGTGTGCAGGTTTGACTCTTTGCTCATTTTGTAGGACGCGTCCAAGCTCAACCGCATTCGTTGCCAAACTTCTGGTTTTGAAAAATCGTGCTGCCCATAGCCATTTATCGATTCGTGTTGTGCTTAACATAGACGCTTGCATAAAAATGTTGAAAATTAACGGTATTGACCCAAGGTGGCGATACGCATCACTGTGCGATAAAACCAATATGCTAGCCTATGTTTTAAACGTTTCGGCCAAGATAAGCGCACCACGCAATGTGGATCAACTTGTGCAGCGTCTTGCAGTCCTTGCAGTAGGTGAAGTTTCAAGTCGTCCGCAAAAACGGGATCGAGTACAACGATATTCGCCTCATGATTCACAAATAAACTTAAACCATCAAAATTACTCGAGCCGACTGTCGCCCAGTCATGATCAATGACCGCGACTTTAGCGTGTAATTTCGTTTTACGATATTCAAAAATCTTCACACCACTAGCTAATAATTGGGGGTAGTAAGATTGTGCGACGGCATCTTGCAAGTCAAAATCGCCGACGCCTAGCAATAAACTAACTTCGACACCTCGCTCAGCAGCTTTGATTAGAGCATTCCGGATTTTTCGCCCTGGTGCGAAATAGGGGTTGGCCAAAATCGCAGTTTCTCTGGCTGAACCGAGCGCCTTTAAATACGCCTTTTGTATCGTACTTCGGTTGCGTAAATTGTCGCGAATTACCAGCGCAGCTTGGCTTAAGTGATCGGTCGAACTCACTGGTGGCATGCGCAAATTGACCGCGAGTTTCAGCCTCTGCATGAGCTGAAGTTTGCCCATTTTTAACCACTGGGCACTAATTTCCTTGTGTAGCGCGGAAACCAGATTTCCTCGTACTTGTACTGCAAAATCCCAGCGAGGAAACGCCAAGGGCGTGTTCCTGCCATCATCGCTCACGCAGTCATCAATGATATTGATGCCGCCGATAAATCCGACTGATTGATCAATCACCGCCATTTTTCTGTGAGTGCGTGCGAGCCCACGTTTGAACCAAGGGTTGAATAAGCGACATTGCACACCAGCATCTGAAAAATCGGTTTGTAGTTGCGCTGTTTGATTCCCGCCACCTATCCAATCGATAATCACTTGCACACAAACGCCTCGACGTGCAGCATCGCAGAGCGCTTGCGTGACTAGTTTCGCAGTTTGATCGTTGGCATAGATATAGGTCTCTAACAAGACTTCATGTTGCGCCTGTTGTACTGATTGGATTAAGGCCGCAAAAAATTGTTCCCCGGTATGCAGCAACTGAATTTGATTGCCATCATAAAAAACCAGCTTAGACATGGTGTAAATTGAGGTGTTTGAGTTTGATGTCGACGCAAATCGGAACATGGTCTGATAATTGCGACCAAGGTCTGCCACTTAATACATTCGCTTGTTCAACATGAAAACCCCGTAAATACACGCGATCTAAACTAAGCCATGGTAGGCCAGCAGGGAAGGTGCGCGCGTGACTAGCATTAGATCTAAAAAAAGATTTAACGGAGGTTAAGGCGTTGCGTTTGATCGGTAATTCTGTGTGACTATGGTTAGCGATATCAAAAGCTTCAATCACTCCTAAGTCTTTATATAAAGTTTGGCTGAGGCCCTGGCTCCAGTCATTGAAGTCGCCAGCAATAATTAACGGTTGGTCTGGTTCAACCTGTTGTTGAATTTGCGAGATTAATGCTTGTACCTGACGACGACGACTGGCAGCAAATAAGCCAAGATGGACAACGAAGCAGTGCGCCTGAATTTCCCCTACCTGGATGCGCACATGCAAAATACCGCGTTGTTCATAGGCGTGATCGGAAACATCATGGTTGCTGGAGTGTAGGATGGGCAGACGACTTAATAGTGCGTTGCCATGATGTCCGTGTTGATAGACAGCATTCATACCATACACGCCGGTGTGTGTTTCGCCAGCCAAGAAATCGTGTTGACCCTGCTCTGGCCAGTTGCTGTGTTTTTTTGCATGGTGGTCGTGTTGACCCTGCACTTCTTGCAGAAAGACTAGATCTGCATCGAGTAGTTTGATGGCTTCTTTAAGATCGTGAATACGTGTTTTACGCCCAAATGCACTGACACCTTTATGGATATTGTAGGTGGCAATACGTAGTTTCATGTGCTCGCCTTTGGTCGTGTGAGTGAGTGTCAATGTAGGCCGATGAACAGCGTAAGGAATGATTATTTGTGACGTTGCTGCAATTGCAAAATAGCTTCCGCATTTGAAGCAGAAAAACACATATCAGCCGCTTCCTTTAACGCTAACCATTGGTAGCGCAAATGTTCCCTCGGAGCTAGTGTAACCGAAGTCGAGCGAGGGACACAAAGTCCAAACACGTATTCTTTGTTCTGCGTCACACCGGGTGCATAACGATGCCGCCAGGTAGGGTAAATTTCATAAATATTCGAAAGATGCCAATCTGTTAGCGTATGCGCTTGTGTGTCGATGCCCGTCTCCTCCATCACCTCACGTTGCGCGGTCAGCTCTAGTGCTTCATCCAAGCTATCTTTAGAGCCAGTGACTGATTGCCAGAAACCAGGTTTGTCAGCGCGTTCTAATAGTAAAACTTCGAGCTCGGGGGTGTAGATGACGACTAAAACAGATTCGGGGATTTTGTATGTACTACGCATGTTTTTGTATGGGCACGAATCTCTGTGCGTTGATTTAAACTGGTTCTCAGTATGCCATAGATCTATTTTACATTTGAAGCATGTCACGCTGTATGTTTATGCAAAACGTGACAGACCAATAAAAAACGGCAGAACTTAGTCTGCCGTTTTCATTTTGTCGCGATACATGCCGCGCGACGTTTGTGTTAGCTTGTCTTAAACGACCTTAGGCTCCGCCGCACGCAGACGAATATGCAATTCTTTCAATTGCTTTTCATCGACTTCGGACGGCGCTTGGGTCAACAAACATTGTGCACGTTGTGTTTTTGGGAAGGCGATCACGTCACGGATGGATTCCGCACCTGTCATCATCGTCACGATACGATCCAAGCCGAACGCTAAACCACCATGTGGAGGCGCGCCGTATTGCAATGCATCGAGTAAGAAGCCGAATTTCAATTGCGCTTCGTCATCATTGATCTTCAACGCGCGGAACACTTTGCTTTGTACATCAGCGCGGTGAATACGCACGGAACCGCCACCGAGTTCCCAACCATTC
>DLGN01000239.1 GCA_002482715.1 Oxalobacteraceae bacterium UBA7693 | reverse complement strand
AGCGTAAGCACCCGAAGGGCGAGTCTACGGTCGCCTTTCTTTGTTTCCTTTCTTTGGCGAAGCAAAGAAAGGAAGTGGCTGTCGGGCCACACCCGACCTGTAAACGTTAAGCTAGATTGGCGTGAAAGAAAAGCCAAGACGCCCCTTGCGCAGTAGACTGAAAAAATAAAAAAAGGAGCAAGCAAATCAAGCCAGCTCCTTCAAAAATTAATTTAAAATAAAAAATCAAAACGGCTCATCATCCCTCAAATACCGCCAATGCCCCTCAGGCAAATGCCCAAGACGCACTTTACCAATACGAACACGTTTCAATCCAACCACCCGCAATCCCACCATCTCACACATACGACGAATCTGGCGTTTTTTGCCTTCTTTTAGGATGAACTGTAATTGGTCTTCATTCATCCAGCGTACCTTCGCGGGAATCAGTTTTTTTCCATCTAAGCTTAAGCCATGATTGAGCAAGCGCAAATCGCCAGCAGGCAATGTGCCAGGTTTGGTGTACTCAACACGAACCAAGTATTCTTTCTCAACATCAGTGTTCTCGCCAATTAGCTTCTTAGCGACGCGACCGTCTTGGGTCAGGACCAGCAAGCCAACCGAATCAATATCCAAACGGCCTGCTGGCACTAAACTACGCAATTGTGTTGGGTGAAATTCGTTTTCGACTTTACATTCACTCCAGCGATTTTCTGCTTTGACTAATGCAATCGCCGGTTCATAGCCGTCTTCTGCTTGTCCGCTGACATAACCAACTGGTTTGTTGATGAGTATCGTTACGCGCTTAGATTGCTCGGCTGCGGCTTGACGTTCTACCGTGACTTTTTGATCTGGAAAGACTTTGCTGCCCAATTCGGACACGACCTTGCCGTCTACACGTACCCAACCCTTGGCGATCCATTCATCGGCTTCGCGGCGTGAACACAGGCCTAGTTCGGACATGCGTTTCGAGAGTCTTAATTGTTCTGTCATAGCTAATTTCTTTTTATTGATTTTTGATTGTTCATTTAGATGCGCAGTGCATCTAGTAATTCGGATTCAAATTGAATTTGATTCTTAGGATTGTGTAGTGCGGCGCCATCGACCAAAAAGACATCCTCTACACGTTCGCCCAGGGTCATGATCTTGGCCGTATGTAGATTGATTTTGTACTTAGCGAGTACGCCAGCAACTGAATATAGCAAGCCGTTCCTGTCATTTGCGGAAATCGATAGCAGGAAATATTGGCCTTTGTCATCAGGGCGTAATTCTACCGTTGGCACCAAAGGGAAATTGCGCGATAAACGCGATAGTCGTCCTTGATTCGGTGTACTTAATGGAACTTGCTTCGCCAAGATCTCGGCCAATTCATGTTCGATTAAATTAATAATGTCGCGATAATGGCTGGCAAATGCTGGCTCCGTGACTAAGAAGGTGTCGAGTGCATAGCCACTCTTAGTCGTGTGGATTTTAGCATCGAGAATCGCAAAATTATTACTGTCAAAATAATTGCAAATACGCGCAAAAAGATCTGCTTGATCTGGCAAATACACAGTGACTTGCAAGCCTTCACCGATCGGTGCCACACGACATTTAACGATGGGAGTAGGGCTGCTTATTTTGTCGTGTAGTACGCGCGTTTGCCAAGCAATATCGGATGCGTCATGACGTAAGAAGTAGACGATATCGAGTTCGTTCCATAACTTAGTATGGGTGTCATGTTCTATGCCGACTAAACGCAAAGCCTTGAGCGCTTCTTCTTGGCGATTTTTCAGCTCGCGATCAGCGGAAGGAGTTTCTCCGCCAAGCACGCGCAAGGTGATTTTGTAGAGGTCTTCTAAGAGTTTGCCTTTCCAAGCATTCCACACTTTCGGGCTGGTGCCTCGAATATCACAGACAGTGAGCAAATACAGAGCGGTCAAGTGGCGCTCATCTTTGACTAGATTGGCAAATGCTTGAATTACATCGGGGTCAGATAAGTCTTGCTTTTGCGCGACCTGCGACATGGTCAAATGTTGCTGGACCAAGAAAATCACTAGTTCGGTATTGTCTTTTGAAATGCCATGATCGAAGCAAAATTTGCGCGCATCAGCCATGCCTAATACTGAGTGATCGCCATTGCGTCCTTTTGCGATATCGTGAAATAAGGCCGCGATATACAAGACCCAAGGTTGATTGAAGTTCGCCATCAATTGACTGCAGAACGGATACTCGTGCGCATGTTCGGTCATGGTGAAGCGACGCAGATTGCGCACGACCATTAAGATGTGCTGATCTACGGTATAAGCGTGAAAGAGATCATGCTGCATTTGTCCGACGATGCGACGGAAATTTGGCAAATAGCGACCCAAAATACTAGTTTGATTCATGCTGCGCAACACGTGCGTAATGCCGCGTGGGGATTGCAGGATCTGTAAGAAAGTGCCGCGATTAAAAATATCGTGACGGAATTCCGCATCAATCAAATTGCGGGCATGCCACAGCGCTCGTAGCGTTTTGGCAGTCATGCCCTTTAGATTGGCGTTTTGAGACAACAACAAAAACACTTCCAACATCGCAGAAGGCGTTTGTTCAAATACGTTTTCTTCGGCGATATCGATTAAGGCGTTGACTTCATTAAAGCGCTCATTAATCACCTTCGCTTGATGCGGTAAAGGAAATAGCACCGCCTCTATATTTTGCAATAAGATGGTATTAAGCTGTGTGACGNNGACGGCTTTCGCCGCCCAATAATAGCGTTGCATCAAATATTCACTAGCGCGGCGCGATTCGGTGGTTTCAAAACCGAAGGTGGCGGCGATCGCATTTTGCAGATCAAAAACCAAACGATCTTCGCGACGACCTGCTTGTATGTGCAGACGCACGCGTATATCTTTGAATGCGCGTTCATTGCGTTTAAGTTGATGTGCTTCAGTCGCGGTGATCAAGCCGCGTGCCGCGAGCTCCGCCCAAGAGTCGCCGAGCTTGGCTGCTTTTGCTACCCATAAAATGACTTGTAAATCGCGCAAGCCACCCGGACTTTCTTTGCAGTTCGGTTCTAGGCTATATGGTGTGTCTTCGTACTTGACGTGACGCTGATGCAGTTCCAATAGTTTCGCTTGAAAGAACTGCTGAGGATTCATCGCTTCATCGTAGCGCGTCTTAAGTTCGCGAAAACTGTTTCGACTACCTGCCAATAAACGTGCTTCGAGTAATGCTGTTTTGACCGTGATGTCGGCCGCGGCTTCGGTCATGCATTCGTCTATCGTGCGTATGCTATGCCCAATGTCTAGGCCGATATCCCAGAATATTTGCACTAGGTTCTCGAGTTTTTCTCTAAGGTCTTTATCTGGGTGATCGGCTAGCAAAATTAAGACATCGACGTCCGAATACGGGAATAGCTCACCACGTCCATAGCCGCCGACGGCAACTAAAGCGAGTTCTTTTGGAAAGTTAAAACTCTTCCAGATCTCGCTTAAGTTAGCATCGACGCAGCGACACAAATCTTTGAGTAGTGTTTCAGCCTTCGGTTTATCTTTGAAGGATTGGATGATGATCTGCTGTTCGGCCTTCAGCTTTGCTTTGAAAGCCATGGCATTCGCTATGGCTGTTTTCATTAGGCTTCGATTTGTGCAGTGACTTGCTTTGTAATAAATGCAGGTGGTGGTGGTGAGCCAGCGGACAGCGTTAATACCTCATAACCAGTTTCTGTTACCAAGATCGTATGTTCCCACTGCGCTGACAGGCTGCGATCCTTGGTTTTAATCGTCCAGCCATCATTCATTTCACGAATTTCACGACGACCTGCATTGATCATAGGCTCAATCGTAAAAATCATGCCTGGTTTTAATTCATCTAAAGTACCTGGGCGACCGTAGTGCAAAATTTGTGGCTC
>DLGN01000172.1 GCA_002482715.1 Oxalobacteraceae bacterium UBA7693 | reverse complement strand
CATCATGCTTTGCATTTGGTCAAACTGCGCCAGCATACGATTGACTTCTTGGATCTGCCTGCCAGCGCCAGTAGCGATACGGCGTTTGCGTGAGGCTTTGATTAGATCTGGCTTCGCGCGTTCTAATGGTGTCATGGAATTGATAATGCCTTCCATGCGACGCATTTGCTTTTCCGCGTTGTCCATGTTGGCGCCGCTGGCTGCTTGTTGGAATTGCGCTGGTAGTTTATCCATCAAACTCGATAAGCTACCCATGTTCTTCATTTGACCTAACTGCATTTTGAAATCGTTCATGTCGAACTTGCCGCCGACTTTGATTTTTTCTGCCAAGCCTTTCGCCGCTTCGACATCCATGCCTTTTTGGGCAGACTCAACTAAGGCGAGAATATCGCCCATGCCGAGAATACGATTCGCCATGCGGGTGGCATCGAAAGCTTCGAGTCCGTCCAGCTTTTCAGAAACACCTGCAAACTTAATCGGCTTACCAGTCACATGACGTACGGATAATGCCGCACCACCGCGTGAGTCACCATCCAGTTTAGTCAGCACAACACCAGTTAAAGGCAGTGCATCGTTAAAAGCTTTTGCTGTGTTGACCGCATCTTGACCCAGCATCGCGTCGACCACGAACAAGGTTTCGATAGGTTTGACTGCTGCATGCACGGCGGCGATTTCTAGCATCATGGCTTCGTCAATACCGAGGCGACCTGCGGTATCGATAATCAAGACTTCGTGATGATGCTTCTTTGCCCAATCGAGCGCAGCTAAGGCGATATCGACGGGTTTGTCATTGATGGTGGTCGGGAAGAAATCGGCACCTGCTTGTGCAGTGACAGTTTCTAATTGACCAATCGCCGCTGGACGATAGACGTCGGCAGAGACGGTTAAGACTTTTTTCTTTTTCTTTTCGCGCAGATATAAAGCGAGCTTACCAACGGTCGTGGTTTTACCCGCACCTTGCAGACCGGCCATCAAAATAATTGCTGGCGGTTGGGTGGCAAAATTCAGTTCAGAAGCGCCTTCACCTAGATCTGCACCAATCAGTGATGCCAGTTCTTTTTGTACGACACCGACCAAGGCTTGTCCTGGGGTTAATGAACCGATGACATCTTCACCCATCGCTTTTTCTTTGACGCGGGCGATCAGTTCACGCACAGCAGGTAAGGCAACGTCAGCTTCTAATAAAGCCATACGCACTTCGCGCAGCATTTCGGCGGTATTCGATTCAGTTAAACGCGCTTCGCCGCGCATGGTCTTGACGACTTTGGCGAGACGCTGGGTCAGATTGTCGAGCATAGTAAACCTTCTATTTGTCTTCTACTTGATAACAACAGTGATGCAGAGTTGCGGCACCATGGAATTTTTGCAACCGGATTAGCAAGTGCTACACCGATTTAGATCAGCCCGTATTTTACTCGAAACGAGGGCATTTCCTTAGACGTATCGCGGGTTTTATGGGCATATCCTCTGCATTCATGGTGTTTGTGTAAATAAAAAAGCCACGTTGAACTTAATCAACGTGGCTTTCAGTTTTTTGACTTAGAACTAAGCAGCTTATTCCGCGCCCATTTCTTTCAACAAGTTATCTGCTTTATCAACATGTTTCATCTGCCACAACATGTAGCGCAAATCGACTTGGATAGAGCGGCTAGACGCTTTGTTGTAATCCCAGTCAGCAATGATGGAATCTAAAGTGCCGTCAAATGCCAAGCCGATGAATTCGCCTTTGGAGTTCAAAGCCGCTGAACCTGAATTGCCGCCAGTGATATCCAAAGTCGCTAAGTAATTGACTGGAACTGTCTTCAACATCGGGTCAACATATTTGCCGAAGTCTTTGGCTTTGATTGCCGCTAATTGATTCGCTGGCGCATTGAATTCGCCAGTGCCAGTTGCTTTTGCTGTGATACCTTTGACAGTGGTGAATGCCGTCCAAGTTGTACCATCCGCTCCGAAAGGACGACTTGCGACTTTACCAAACGTCACACGCAAAGTGCTGTTCGCATCTGGATAAACTGCTTGGCCTTTGCTATTCATGTAAGCGATTTTTGCTTTCATGTAGCTAGCGTAGGCTTTTTGAGAAATACCAGCAGATTCCAAATCAGCTGCTTCACGCTTCATGCTCTCGTCGTACATCGCAACAGCTGCTTTGATGAAGCTATCGTTACTCGCTTTGAATTCGTCAACAGACTTATTCAACCAAGCAGAGCGAACCGCTTTGTCACCAAATTGGCTGCCAGCATAGATTTGATCCAGCAAGGCTTTCAATTGATCTTTGCTCATGCCGTCTTTAATGCCCATCGCATTATCAAAGTTGGCATTGCGCTCAGCCGCTGGTGCTGCTGCGTACTTGACTAAGCTGTTTAACACCAAAGCTTTGTCGACTTTTTCATCGTAGCTACGTTCTACGCCATCAACGGTGGCTTTAAAGCGTGGCAGATCACGATTTTGGAAGCCAGCGCGACGTTCTGCATCTGGTTTGGTTTTTTCATGCGCCAAGCGATATAAAGTACGTGCAGTGGACAAGAAGCGCGGTGAAGACGATGCTAAATAAGATTCTTTCTTGGCTGTAGCATCACGTTTTGCGTAGATTTCTTCAATCTTCTCGATGTCTGCAGCGTATTCAGCTTTGGTCTTCGGATTGGAATTGACCCAAGCTTTCAAATCAGCGTGTTCTTTGGTTTTGCGTTCCAAGATATCGCTACCTGCATAGCTATCCAACATACCTTGACGGTTTTTGTAATAGTTATTTATACCTGCAACCATGCCAGCATATTTCAAACTCGCGTCTTTATTATCTTTGGTTTCAGAAGCGATAATCGCCAAAGTTTCTGCGGAATTTTTGACGAAATTGGGATATTCGAAATCAAAAGTGTAAGAAATTTCTGTTGGCAAACGATGACGGTTAGTACGGCCAGGATAGCCCAATACCATCACGAAATCGCCTTCTTTCAAGCCATCTTTTGCTAATTTCAATACGTGCTTAGGAACGTAAGGGACATTGTCTTTGCTAAATTCTGCTGGCTTGCCGTCTTTGCTGACGTAAGCGCGGTAGAAGCCGTAATCACCAGTGTGACGTGGCCACATCCAGTTATCGGTGTCACCACCAAATTTACCTACGCCTTCGGCTGGTGCGTGTACCAAACGTACGTCCTTAATTTCCATCTGTTTAATCAGATAGAATTCCAAGCCACCGTAGAAAGTAGGAATGCTGCAACGATAGCCAGCTTCTTTTTCACAAACAGCGACCATGGTTTTTTGATTTTTTTCAATCGCATCAACGCGTGCCTTGCCAACCAGTTTGGCGACGTCTGCCGTGATCACTTTATCGCTGACATTGGTCACTTCAGTCGTGACGAAAATGCGTGAGCCTGGACCAGCTGGTAATTCTTCTGCCAAAGTTTTTGCAAGGAAGCCATTCGCCAGCAAGTCACGTTCTGGTGTTGAATTGCGTGCCACGCTGTCATAGACGCAGTGGTGATTGGTCGCAACCAAGCCTTGAGGGGAAACAAATGAAGCAGAGCAACCACCCAAGCTGACAATCGCACCCATAGGGAATTCGGTCAACTTAGTTAAGGATTTTGGATCTAATTTAAGACCCGCTGCTTTGAGTTGTTTAGTTATTTGTGGTAACTGTTGCGGCATCCACATACCTTCATCGGCATGCGCATAGCCGCCGGTGAGAGTGAGTGCGGCTAAAGCGAAAAGTGATTTTTTCATTTTAATTCCTGCAAAAAAGGCTACATGTTTTTAAACTACTCATCATATCCATGGCTGTCATTACTTTACAGCTAGGCTCTTGAGTGCTTCGCAGTATCTAGAAGCGATCTTTCTTAGTCAAGTGAATCCGACAAGCTTTTTGCAGTTAGAACCAAGCATGTTGTAATTGCAGCTGATATAGTTTCCGTAAAGGATGTTTTAGCCTTTATGCTTAAAGACGTTTGGTACTTATTTGCGTTAATCACTGGGTTAATTTGATTTAGTAGGTTTGAAGCAGGTTTGATGAACTCTTTGAGATGGCGCAAAGTCGAAGATCGTCAGTGCGACAAACTCTCTAGTTCATCAGGCATCAAGCTACCAAACGGGAATAGCGAAGAATGCGCCTTAGCAATCAGGAAAAAAATAAGCTCAACATAGTGTAAACTTCAGTCATGCTAATTTATTTATCTATCGCGGCAGCGCTCTTATATGTGATCTGCCCATTTATTCCCGATCGTCGTAAAGCACTGGCGATGTCCTTAACCGTACTGGCCTGGTGTGTACATGGTTTAGCTTTGGGTATGAGTATCTATGCCGAAAATGCTTTACGAATCGGGTTTGCCATTATGTGGTCTGCTGCGATTTGGGTCTCGATCTTGGTTTATTTAGTCGAGAATCGGAATTTTTCTTTAGATGGTTTGCGTATTTTGATTTTGCCACAGGCAGCCATTACTGCGCTATTACCACTCCTATTTCCTGGTAGCTTGGTTCATTTAGGGAATAAGCCTTCCATGTTTCCCTGGCATGTCGGGGTCGCTTTGTTAGCCTATAGCACCTTAACTATTGCTGCTTTCCATGCATTGATTATGTATGTTCAAGATCTGCACCTTCATCGCATGCGTGGTAAACCGGTGCAGTCTTGGTTGGAAAAGGCGCTTGATCGTTTACCCGCGCTATTGAAAATGGAACATATCTTATTTTTGCTGGTGACTTTGGGTTTCATTTTGCTCAGCTTGACTGTGCTTTCCGGAGTGATTTTTTCTGAACAATTTCTTGGCGTGGCATTTAAATGGGATCACAAAACAGTCTTGTCGCTACTGTCCTGGTTGCTGTTTGCGGTTTTGTTAGTGGGACGTCAATGGCGAGGGTGGCGTGGTAAAGCAGTGTTGCGGATTACCTTGTTTGGCTTTTTAAGCCTGTTACTTGCGTATGTCGGTAGTCGCTTTGTGATGGAAGTTGTGTTACATCGGGGCATATTATGAAGTTACTCTTGTGGCTAGGATTGGCGGTATTAGTTTATCTGGCCTTACGAAAAAATTTTCGTTCGAATATTCCGCCAGCGAATCGCCCTGGCGAATCTGCACGACCCGATAGCAATCAATGGGCTGATGAACAGTTTACTTCGGGTACCACCGCAAAGCAGGCTGAAACAATGCTCAGTTGCGCTCACTGTCAGGTGTATTTCCCTGCCTCAGAAGTGGTGGTGCGAGGCGAACTTAATTATTGCAGTGCTGAGCATGCCGATGCTGCTTCAAAAGCGTCATAAAACCTCATAAAATCTGATAACACGTCAATTGTGCAATGATCAAACACGATACCAAATACGTTGATGTGAACGCGACTTTGTGGCGCTCTTTGCAGACGCTCAATATGTCGCGGGTATTGGTCGCACTTGCATTATTACTTTCGCTGAGTTTCAAGTCATTCACCGACTATTGGGTATTTGAACCGACATTTTTACGCATCATCGCGGCAATTTATTTGCTCGCTTCTTTTGGTTTTGTGCTGTTGAAATGGAAATGGCAGCAGCGCTTCTTGTTGCAACTGGTGACGCAGGTTGCGCTGGATGTTGTAGTGATTTCTATGCTGTATGCAGGTGCTGGTGGTAGTAAAAGTGGCTTGGTGATTTTGTATTTGTTCCCGTTAGCGGGACTGGGTATTTTGGCGCCGATGTTGTTGGCATTGTCTTTTGTCTCAGCGGTTTCTTTATTTCTGTTGTTGGTGAATACCTATCAGGTACTACAGAACGAAGATAGTAATATTATTTCGCAAGCTGGTTTGTATGGCGCAGCCTATTTTGCGGTGGTATATGTTTTAAATCGCCTGGCCAAAAATTTGATTGGACAAGAAGAATTAGCCAATCAGCGTGGATTTGAATTGGCTTTGCAGCAAGCGATTAATCGCACCGTCATTGCAGATATGGACGATGGCATTTTGGTGATTGATCAAGATGGCTATTTGTTTGAATCGAATCCTGCCGCCGAGCGCATGCTAGGGATTGCAACTGCACGTTATTCGGCTGATCAAAAACGACGATTAAGCCAAATAACTAGCCTCGAGCCGATAGCTCAGGCCTTAGATAAATGGGCAGATGGTCAGCGCCCAGATACCACAACTTGGCTACGTAACGAAGGTGCATCTTTTGTAACGATTCGTCATTTTGTCGAGACGCGGGCAACGCCGCCGAATATTTCGTCTGCAGAGGCGCCGCATGAAGCAGCTACCCATTTAAAACTGCGATTTGTACGAATTGATGAGGGAGATTTCGATCATCTGGGATTGCGCTTAACGCCTTGCACGATCATTTTTATGCAAAACGTGTCGGAGCTGGAAAATCAGGCACAACAGTTGAAATTGGCATCGATGGGGCGACTAACCGCAAGCATCGCGCATGAAGTCCGGAATCCTTTATCATCGATTTCTTATGCGGCTTCGTTGTTGGGTGAGGATGTACACAATGAAGTACAAGCACGTCGTTTGCTGAAAATTGTGGAAGATAACGTGGCGCGGCTGAATCAATTGATTGAAGATATTTTGAAATTGTCGCGTAAAGCCCAGATGAATCTCGCTCCGATTTTGTTAATGGATGAAGTCAGAAGCATCGTACAAGAGTTTGTTGAGACACGTGGAATCGCTGAAAATATGATTCATCTCAGTGACTCTGGACATTTTCATGTGGTATTTGATCCGGGACATTTGCATGAAGTGGTGACAAATTTGCTCTCCAATGCGGTGCGATATGCAAGCGGCAAACCAGGCTGTATTCGTCTAATCATTAAAATATCGTCAGGTAGTCGTCGTGAATTGCATATCCAAGATGATGGTCCTGGAATTTCATCGATCGTCAGGTCACATTTATTTGAACCATTTTATACAACCTCCAGCAAAGGCACTGGTTTGGGACTGTATATGGCACGCGAATTATGTTTGAATAATCATGCTGTACTCGATTACGAATACAGAAACGATGATACTCACACCTACGGTATAGAGCCGGGTGGCCGCTTCGTTATTAATTTCTCTTCGAATGAAAATCATGAATCCAAATGAGTTGACGAACACAGCACGCATTCTGGTGATTGATGATGAAGCCCATTTGCGTGAACTATTAGAAATCACACTAATTAAGATGGGCTTAGATGTCGATACGGCAGAGACATTGGAGGTTGCCCGACGACTGTTAGGTAAACATGAATATTCTCTGGTATTGACCGATATGCGTTTGCCAGATGGCACCGGCTTGGAAATGGTGGAAGAAGTTAGTGCTAACTATAAGTCGACACCGATTGCCGTAATCACAGCGTTTGGCAGCACTGATAATGCGGTCATTGCATTAAAGGCCGGGGCTTTTGATTATGTTTCCAAACCAGTTGCTTTGGACCAGTTGCGAAAATTAGTTCGATCTGCTTTACAAATGCAGGAAGTGAAGCCTGCTGAAGAAGTCGCTATTGTTGCGGCAAAGCCCTCAAGCCCGTCCTTCTTAATTGGGCAATCGCCAGGCATACAGCATGTGCGTTCGCAAATTAGTCGACTTGCTCGCAGTATGGCGCCGGTGATTATTACTGGAGAATCTGGTAGTGGTAAAGAATTGGCAGCGCGTGAGATTCATCGAAATAGCGCGCGAGCAGATAAACCCTTTATCGCGGTCAATTGCGGCGCGATCCCGGAAAATTTGATGGAGGCGGAATTCTTTGGCTATCGCAAAGGCGCGTTTACTGGAGCGAATGAAGATCGCGATGGATTTTTCCAAGCGGCCAATGGCGGCACCCTGATGTTAGATGAAGTTGCCGATTTGCCTTTGGCAATGCAAGTCAAGTTGTTGCGAGCGATTCAGGAGCGTCGTGTGAGAAAGCTTGGCGCGACTGCGGAAGAAGCAGTTGATGTGAGGATTCTAAGTGCGACGCATCAAAATCTTGAGGCCTGCGTCACGGCTGGGAAGTTTCGGCAGGATTTGTATTATCGCTTAAATGTGATTGAGCTGATGTTGCCACCACTTCGTCAACGTCTAAGTGATGTGAATGAGCTGGCGACTGGTATATTGTTGAAATTGGCGACACCAGGATACCCCATCAGTTTAAATCAAGCGGCATTAACGGCCTTGCTGTCCTATGATTTTCCGGGCAATGTCCGCGAGCTAGAAAATATTCTGGAGCGAGCTGCCGCATTTGCCAATGACGGCTGTATCGATGTGATTGATCTTGGATTGCGTTCGAGCTTCCGTGCTGCGATGCCAATGGACGTGCAAGCTGTACCAGCTTCAGCTTTACCATTTTCAGATCAGAGTCCAGTTGCAGAAACTGTGCAAGATGACACTAAAATTCAACATCTATCGGTATTTACTAAGCCTGATTTGCCATGTGTACTGCCAGAATATTTAGAGACAATTGAGCGAGAAGTGATACGTGCCGCCTTATTAAAGACACGTAATAATCGTACGCAGGCGGCTGAATTATTAGGTGTCAGCTTCCGACAACTGCGTTACTCGATACAGAAGTTAAAAATCCATGATACTGAAGCGGATTAATCCTTTTCAAGGCGAGATTCCAGCTGCTAGCGATTGGCAGATGGATGCACAAGGGTGGTGCCAGCAGGCACAGATTTTGGTGTCGCCCAATTTCGGATCACGTCCTGACGATGCTAATATTGATTTGCTAGTGATCCATAATATCAGCTTGCCGCTGGCAGAATTTGGCGGAAATTATGTGCTCGATTTGTTTCAAAATCAGCTTGATTGCGATGCGCATCCGAGTTTTTCTGATTTGCGTGGCTTGCAGGTTTCTAGTCATTTTTTCATCCGGCGTGATGGACAATTATTTCAATTCGTGTCGGGCTTGGCGCGCGCCTGGCATGCCGGTATATCGAGTTTTCATGGGCAAGATGGGTGCAACGATTACTCGATTGGTATTGAGTTGGAGGGGTGTGACACCAGTCCGTTTAGCGATGCGCAATATCACAGTCTTGAACAATTGACGCATTGTTTGCTGCGACATTTTCCTATTCAATACATTGCGGGCCATCAAGATATCGCACCTGGTCGAAAAACCGATCCTGGGCCGTTCTTTGAATGGGCTCGATATCAGCAGAGCTTGTCTGGATGGGCTGTAGAACCTTAGTTTTTTCTAGGTTTTTCCTTGCTCCCGTATTAAAGCGGGACGCCAATTTAATCCGCATGCATCTTCTCAGTCGCTTCTATGTATTTTCCTTCGCTAGAATCGCGAACTCATCTCTAGGACTAACCACTTGTGCCAACATAAAGTGGCGACGCAAATTAGAAAAATTATGAGCCAGTGAAAACAATTGTGGTTTTTTTGTGATTTTTTCTTGTCGCATTTAGGCATCTAGATGTGCACTGCTTATCTCGCTTGATTGTGATTCTCACTTCTCTTGCACAAGATTTCAGCATTCGATGTTAGTGATCACTCACGTCGTAGTCCGCATAATTTTGTGGGTTTTTCAATGTCAAACAGAAGCAGGTACTTTGCTTGAAATATATCGGGTGATTGTGAAAAAAAGCGGTTGCGCTCTTGCGACTGAGACACTAGAATTAGTGCAAATAAAAATAAACGCACTAGATATAGTGTTTTTTGGAATGTTTCCCAAAATTATTTTTTTAAGCTGTCTTGATTGAATTGGATCGAAATTTAGCCAGTATTGGTATCGATTACGAGAACCTTCTTCATCAACCACATTCGTTTTCTCGTAAGTTCAGGCGGATGGATTGAGGAAATAATTCAAGACATGTATGAGCCAATTTGAATTGAGGTCGATCATCTGTTGACCTCTTGCAGCACAGCATTTTAGTAGATCTCGCAGTACATAAGCAGATATTCACTTTAGTTAGTCTGACCTCAAATTTAATACTTAATAAGACCCTGAACCTGGAGGCGAAATGCACTCTTCACTAGAAATATCACCATCCCAATCATTTGATGCAGCAGCTGCACAAGCAAGTTTAGAAATGCGCTCGTCCGCACCAACCGCCAGTTTTAGCGACTATCGGATTATTCGTCGTAATGGCGCTGTCGTTGGTTTTGAACCATCCAAAATTGCGATCGCAGTAACCAAAGCATTTTTGGCTGTGAACGGTGGGCAAGGTGCAGCATCTGCAAGAATTCGTGAGTTGGTGGAGCAGTTGACTTCAACTGTAGTGAATGCATTGATGCGTCGTCAGCCAAATGGTGGCACCTTTCATATCGAAGATATTCAAGATCAGGTTGAACTAGCCTTGATGCGTTCCGGTGAACATGATGTCGCGCGTGCTTATGTTTTGTATCGCGCCAAACGCATGGAAGAGCGTCGTCAACAATTGGAAGCGCAAGCGGCAGGTAAACCAAGCGCTGCAGTGCCACAAATTCATGTGATCGTCGATGGTCGTCCGCAAGTTTTAGAAATCGGACAAGTGCGCGCTTTAATCAGAGCCGCTTGCGTGGGTTTAGAAAAGTTAGTGGATGCAGAAGCGATTCTGATCGAAACTTTGAAGAATTTGTATGACGGTGTGCCGGTCGAAGAATTGCATAAGTCTGCTATTTTGGCGGCTCGTGCGATGATGGAAAAAGAGCCTGCCTACAGTCAAGTGACAGCGCGTTTGCTGTTGCATACAGTGCGCAAAGAAGTGTTCGGTAAAGAAGTCGCGCAAAAAGACGCTGCTGAAGAATACCTTGAGTATTTCCCTAAATTTATCAAAAAAGGTATCGAAGCTGGTTTATTAGATGCCAAGTTGGGTCAGTTTGATTTGAAGAAAATGGCCAACGCGCTGGTAGCCGACCGCGATTTGCAATTTGGTTACATCGGTTTGCAAACTTTGTACGACCGTTATTTCTTGCATATTCGCGATATCCGTATCGAAATGCCTCAGGCTTTCTACATGCGTGTGGCGATGGGCTTGGCTTTAAATGAAATTGATCGTGAAGCGCGCGCTGTTGAATTTTATAATTTGTTGTCCTCATTTGATTTCATGAGTTCTACGCCTACACTATTTAATAGTGGTACACAGCGCTCGCAATTGTCTTCATGCTATTTGACGACAGTCGCGGATGATCTCGATGGTATTTACGAAGCGATCAAAGAAAATGCCTTGCTAGCGAAATACGCAGGCGGTTTAGGTAATGACTGGACACCAGTGCGTTCTTTGGGTGCGCACATTAAAGGTACCAACGGCAAATCACAAGGTGTGGTGCCATTCTTGAAAGTGGTCAACGATACTGCGGTTGCGGTGAATCAAGGTGGTAAACGTAAAGGCGCAGTTTGTGCTTACCTTGAAACTTGGCATATGGACGTAGAAGAATTCTTGGAGTTGCGTAAAAACACCGGTGATGATCGTCGCCGTACTCATGATATGAATACGTCTAACTGGATTCCAGACTTGTTCATGAAGCGCGTGATGGAAAAGGGTGACTGGACTTTGTTCTCACCATCTGATGTACCTGATCTGCACGACAAGTTCGGTAAATCCTTTGAAGAAGCCTACACCGCCTATGAAGCCAAAGCAGCTAGCGGTGAAATTAAGTTGTCGAAGAAAATCGCTGCTTTAGATTTATGGCGCAAGATGTTGTCGATGCTGTTCGAAACAGGTCATCCATGGATTACCTTCAAAGATCCTTGCAATATCCGTTCGCCACAACAGCACGTCGGCGTTGTACACAGCTCTAACTTGTGTACAGAAATCACTTTGAATACCAATGACAGCGAAATCGCGGTGTGTAATTTGGGTTCTGTGAATATGCCTGCGCATTTGAAAGACGGCAAACTGGATCATGAAAAACTCAAGCGCACCATCACAACAGCGATGCGCATGCTCGATAACGTGATTGATATTAATTACTATGCGGTGAAAAAAGCACGTGATTCGAATTTGCGCCACCGTCCGGTTGGTCTGGGGATCATGGGCTTCCAGGATTGCTTGCACATGATGCGCATTCCTTACGCCACCATGGATGCTGTGCAATTTGCTGATACCTCGATGGAAGCGGTGTGTTACTACGCTTATTTGGCATCAAGTGAGTTGGCTAAAGAGCGCGGTCGATACAGTTCATATACCGGTTCATTGTGGGATCGTGGCATCTTGCCGCAAGATTCTGTGAAATTATTGGCAGAAGAGCGTGGTGGTTATCTGGAAGTGGATAGTTCTGAAACTATGGATTGGTCTATCGTGCGTGAGCATATCAAGCAATACGGTATGCGTAACTCAAACTGCGTAGCGATTGCGCCGACTGCGACAATCTCCAACATTATTGGTGTGTCTGCTTGTATCGAGCCAACTTACCAAAATCTGTACGTGAAATCTAACTTGTCTGGTGAGTTCACCGAGATTAATGAACACTTAGTACGTGATTTGAAAGATTACGGCTTGTGGGATGACGTGATGATCTCTGATTTGAAATACTTTGACGGTAGCTTAGCGAAGATAGATCGTATTCCGGAAGATCTGCGTGAATTGTATGCAACTGCATTTGAAGTTAGCCCGACTTGGTTGGTCGAAGCCGCTTCCCGCCGTCAAAAGTGGATAGATCAGGCGCAATCACTGAACATTTATATGGCTGGTGCATCAGGTAAGAAATTGGATGAGACCTATAAATTGGCTT
>DLGN01000108.1 GCA_002482715.1 Oxalobacteraceae bacterium UBA7693 | reverse complement strand
AGAGCGCTTGCATGGCATGCAAGAGGTCAGCGGTTCGATTCCGCTTACCTCCACCACGATCAGGTTGTAACTCAAATAAGCCAAGTGTTTTTTAAGAAATTAAAGAAAAGTGCTTGCCAGAATCAGAAAGTTGAGTATATAATCTTGGTCTTACTTGATCGCAAACGTAAATAACGAAGCGAAATAAATCAAGTAAAAGTAGTAAAACAAGGTCAGTAATAAGGACAGATTTTGTCCCCATCGTCTAGAGGCCTAGGACATCACCCTTTCACGGTGAGTACAGGGGTTCGAATCCCCTTGGGGACGCCAAGTTAAAGCCGCTAAGTTGAAAGACTTAGCGGTTTTTTTGTTTTTAAATTTAAAAATGCATATCGTCGAAGCCGAGGAATCTTGAGCTGGCATTTCGATGAGGTGGCAACTGATTTTACGTCCACCAAATGAACGTACGTAAAGCGCCAAATTGGTTTTTAAATTAACCTTCCTCGCGATCTATCCTCACGCGTTTGATTGAGACTGGCGTAAGGATTCTAACCGTTGGTAAAATTTCAGCGTCTTCTTTATTTCAATATGTTCTATTTGTGATGGGGGATCACCATGAAATGATTGGTCAGTATGTTTCGAATGAAACTGTGATCGTGCTTTAACTTGACATAACTCGTCCGTGCTGCAAGCGATGTTTAGGTGGTCTAATAATTTTTCCCAAACGAGCTTAGGTAATTCACTATAATTAATTAGTTGTAGATTGCTGACATGATAATGCTCAATCGCAGTAGCGTAGAATTGATCAAGCACTCGGAGGCAATAAGCGTCGAGATCGCCAGGGGATAGATCAATTCTATCGATCTGCAAATTCCCCATGTCAACAAAATCAGGAATCATTTGCGGTCCGCGTTGACGTCGGTGAGACGCAAGTACCTGCTGCGGCTCCCTGTACAAAAAAAGCAAAGGTGTTTGTGGAAAAGCTGCGCGGATAAAATCAATTCGCCCTAAATGCCAGCTATCTAATTTGATAATGAGATTTCTCTCGTTGTCGAAGCGTTTTTGTCCTAGTGCTGCGATCAATTGTTGGAAAATGCGAACGTTTTTTTCGCTAAATTCTTTGTATGTGCGAAAAAATATATCGATGACTGGTGGTTCCGATAGCACAATGCAGTGAGCTAAAGTGCTGAGCATTTGTGTCATTAAAGTTGAGCCACAACGAGAAACATGGAATACAAACGCTGTAGGTTCAACAAAGTTGCTGAATTGACCTAATACATTGATTGAAGTTTTGCAAACACGGCGCTGGCTTCGTGCCTGCTCATTTAAAGTGTTTTGAAAAAAAGATGCATGAAATTTTTGTTCACCCAAATCTCGCCAAAAAACATCCAAAGTTTGATCGCAAATACTGACTGGATACCAATTTTTCATAGAGGAAATTTGGCTTTGGTCGATCAACGCTCCATTAATAAAAGACCGATGTTCTGCCGCAAAACTTAACTGTGTTTGCATAAGGCGCCTGAATTAAAATAATAAAATGGTAACATCCTGCAGTCCGACTGATGTAGATCTTATCAATTTATGGGAAATTGAAGGGTGTTGCATAGCTACTGCAGCCCACTTTAAAAGCAACGATAAAAAAATAATTTAAAAGATGCTTGCACAAACTACTGATTTTTTATACAGTGTCGACATGCAGTGAGCTAAGAAGCTTTTAGAATGCGACTTTAGGTCTTGCCAGCATCTTAATATCATTTGACACATATCTTTGTATTAACCAGGAAGAAATCATGGATGACAGAAAAACTGATAACAGCGCCGATAAAAGTAAAGCCTTAGCTGCGGCCTTAGCACAGATTGAGAAGCAATTTGGTAAAGGTTCCATCATGCGTTTGGCTGATGGCGCCGCTGTCGAGGAAATACAAGTTGTCTCTACAGGATCTCTTGGTTTGGATATCGCGTTGGGTGTTGGTGGTTTGCCACGTGGTCGTGTAGTTGAAATTTATGGACCAGAATCTTCTGGTAAAACGACGCTGACTTTGCAAGTGATCGCAGAAATGCAGAAGTTAGGCGGCACATGTGCTTTCATTGATGCAGAGCATGCCTTAGATGTTGGTTATGCACAAAAGCTTGGCGTTAACTTGAATGATTTACTGATTTCACAGCCAGATACAGGTGAACAAGCTTTGGAAATCACGGACGCCTTGGTACGTTCTGGTAGTGTCGATTTGGTGGTGGTTGACTCCGTTGCTGCCTTGACTCCAAAAGCAGAGATCGAAGGCGATATGGGAGATTCTTTGCCAGGTCTGCAAGCACGTTTAATGTCTCAGGCATTGCGTAAATTAACCGGTAGTATCAATCGCACAAATACCTTAGTAATTTTTATTAACCAGATTCGTATGAAAATTGGTGTGATGTTCGGTAGTCCAGAAACGACCACTGGCGGTAATGCGTTGAAGTTTTATGCATCAGTTCGTTTGGATATCCGTCGTACAGGGTCCATTAAAGCTGGTGATGAAGTGATTGGTAATGAAACCAAGGTGAAGGTTGTCAAAAATAAAGTCGCTCCACCATTTAAAGAAGCACATTTCGATATTCTTTATGGTGCAGGAACTTCGCGCGAAGGTGAAATTTTGGACCTTGGCGCTGATTGCAAAATTGTTGAAAAATCTGGTTCTTGGTATAGCTACAATGGTGAAAAAATCGGTCAAGGTAAGGACAATGCACGAAACTTCCTGATTGAACGTCCAGCGCTTGCCTATGAAATTGAAAATAAAGTTCGCGAGCAGTTGGGTGTTCCATTGTTGCCAGCACTTCCAGAGGGCGCGTAGTAGACATTTTTAATGAAGCTAGACTGATGCAAACTAACTTCTTTTAAGATCACGGTAGTCTTGAATCGACCTACTTGGTAACAAGTGGTCGATTTTTTTGTTTGTAAGACGATCTCTTTTTGTGTAGTCAAGCGCCTTGATGTTGATGTCATTTCGATGTGATTTGTAATTTATATAGCGATGATCAAGCCTAAAATTAGTTTAAAAGCCCGAGCCTTGCGCTATCTCTCGATGCGAGAGCATAGTCGGCTGGAGTTGACGCGCAAACTTTCGCCGTATGTTGAAGAGGGAAGCGATCTAGATGGCTTGCTTAATTGGTTGGAACAATCTAAGTTCTTGTCCGATCAACGTTTCTCAGAGGCCTTGGTGCATAAACGCCAAGGGCGCTTTGGAAATCAGAAAATATTGGCGGAGCTGCAAAGTCATAACTTGAATAAAGAGGATTTGGCAGAACTTAAAGATGAATTGCAATCAACAGAAATGCAGAGAGCGGTTGATGTTTTATGGAGAAAATTTTCCGCTGCCCCTGCCGATCATCGCGAAAAAGCAAAGCAAATGCAGTTTCTCGCGCAACGTGGTTTTTCAAGTCGTGCAATCAATCATGCTTTGAAAATGGTTCGTGAGGATGATGAGTGAAGATGTATTACTAAGCATGCTTGCATCTGTGGTTTTCTTCTTTGAATCGGAATTGATTGATTTGAGAACGTAGATAAAGACTGTTAACGTCATAGGAAACAGTATTTTCTAAGTCCACTGACACATAATTGGTCTAACCAAAAAATAGAATTCATCGCTGAGCTGTGCTAGAATCCACAGGTTTTTTGCAATGCCGCAAGAGCGGCTGTGATCGTAGAAACTGCGATGACGCACGCAATTGTGGCTTTTTTATATTCAAATTGCCGCCAGCAGGCACGATGGCCTTAATCAAATTGATTACTTTTTTGACGCCCCATTTCGGGTTTGAGCTCTTTATCTCGCTTTTTCAACAAAGCTCGGATAAATTGATGTGTGATCACGCTGATCGTGTTTTTGCTCGTGCTAAATCGATGCACGCAAAATTTTCTAAATGTTCCTTTGGTTTTGCCTAACTAGACGTAACACCCAATTTGGTTGTTACGTTTTTTTGTTTGTGCTTGAGATTTTTTGTGTTGTCGCTTGAATGAATTTTGAATGTTTTATGCTTTAACAGTGTTTGTATAAAGTTCAGGTCTTTTTGTTTTATTTTTTAACTAATACCTCAGTGTCTGAAGGGAAGTCGTATGAAAATCCATGAGTATCAGGGTAAAGAAATCCTCCGTAAATACGGAGTGACC
>DLGN01000357.1:10513-11879 GCA_002482715.1 Oxalobacteraceae bacterium UBA7693 | reverse complement strand
AAACATAATCCACTGCGCCTTGATCAAATGCTTCCACCGCATATTGATCGTATGCTGTAATAAAAACGATATGGGCTTTTGTGCCGATTTCTTTTGCGGCTTCTAAGCCGGTTTTTGCTGGCATGCGGATATCTAAAAAGGCGAGATCTGGCTTGAGTGTCTCAACCAATTGAATCGCTTCTTCACCATTTTTCGCCTCATCTAAAATTTCTAGTTCTGGCCAGACTTGCTGCAGGCGTAGACGTAATTGATCACGCATCAGTCTTTCGTCATCGGCAATAATTGCGGTAGGCATACTTTACTCTTCCTTAGTTTGTCGTCTTGCAGTCAGTTATTTTGCAACTTCGTACGGAATCTCTATGGTAACGCAGACACCGCTTGGCTTGTTAGGAGAAATAATCATTTGTGCTTTATCTTTATAAATGAGTTTGAGTCGTTCACGAATATTTTGTAATCCAAGCCCAGTGCCATTACTTGGAACGGCACCAAATCCTAAGCCATCATCGCTAACTGTCACACGTAATTTGTCTTGATGTAATTCTGCACGGAACTGTAAGGTTCCTCCTTCTGCTTTAACTTCTAATCCATGCTTGATTGAATTTTCTACCAAGGACTGTAGCATCATTGGTGGGAAGCTCGATTTGCGTAAATTCTCTGGCATGATGAAGTCGATGTTAAGGCGTTCTTCCATTCGCATCTTGAGCAATTCTAGATAAGATTTCACCATGTCGGCTTCGCGACCCAAATTCGTTTTTGCAGCGTTTTCCCGCATTTGGGGAAGTACGGCGCGCAAGTAAGCAATCAAGCTTCTTTGCATTTTTGCTGCACGAGGCGGATCGGTTTCAATTAAAAATTCTACCGATGCGAGCGTATTAAACAGGAAGTGTGGTTCCACCTGCGCTTGCATCATTTGCATTTGTGCCTCACTCACTTGGCGCAATAATGATTCTCTTTCTGCGGTCGCATTTGCTTCTTTGGCTTTTTCTTCGGCGCGGACTTTGCCACCGAGCAGCGCTTTCATTCCGAATAAACCAAAAACAAGTAGCAGTACAAAATTTTGAAACCAACGCGAAGATTTGGTTTTTTCTTCATCGGTTGCTTCCGCAGCGGCATCGGCTGCGGCGCGTTCCATTTCGGCACGAATTTCACGCGCTAACTCTTTTGGTAGTTTGATGTGAACGTCATCTTTACCAAAAGTAATGCCCGGCAACTCCGAATTTTTGCTTGTTTCAGGTAAGCTGCTGACAGCGGATTCGAGTTTTGAAGCCGCTTTCTCCTGATTTTCATCAATGATTTGCCAGCCAGATCCATCAATTTCGACGCGTTTACTTTGACCAGTTTTTTCTGGCGCTTTTATCCGGATACC
>DLGN01000357.1:0-10481 GCA_002482715.1 Oxalobacteraceae bacterium UBA7693 | reverse complement strand
TGTTGTCTATCTCAATTTTTTTGTCGTCAATGATTATGCTATTGGATGCTGCAGCATTATTTTTCTTGGTATTTTTCTGTACCTGTTTGACTTGTTTTGTTTCTTCTGTCGAGAAAAAAGTATTCTGAATAATATCGGCCGAGGCCAATAACAAAACGGCGAAAAGAAAAAACTTCCACCACGATAATTTACTAACCCAAGTTGCAGTTTTGTCGAAGGCAATATTGAGCCAAGTCAAGGTGTTGCGTATGACTAACTTGATGGTTTCTAGTGTTCTGGGATCCATATTGGCTAACGATATTTGATTGATCACGGCAAAGTGGGCGTGCTTAGTGGTAAGCGCACTTTGCTCCATAGTTTTACTGTAAAGGAATCCGCAATTTTTGTGGGGCTAATTGCGATGATCCGACAATTTGCAGGTATAGACTGAAAATTCGGATCGCTTTGATAGAAATATCTTATGACTCTTTGCTCATGCCTTCGCATTGATGAGATATGGATGAAGCCTTCAAAATGCAACATTCCGCGCGACACATAAGGGTAGACCTTTAGATGATTTTTACCCTTATTTTTTTGCCAGCCAAGAACGTAAATCTTCTTTAGTTAGTGGGCGCGCATATAAGTAGCCCTGCGCTAAATGGCAGCCAAATGACATTAAAGTGTCAGCTTGATGTTCAGTTTCTACACCTTCCGCAATTACCTTGATGTTTAAACTTTGACTAAGCTGGACGATCATTTTCGCGATACTGCCTTCTCCTGATTTATCACTGATTTCATTGACAAAAGCGCGATCAATTTTGAGTTTGTCGACATTGAGTTTTTGTAAATGGCTAAGAGAGGAAAATCCTGTGCCAAAGTCATCGATCGATACTTGCGCACCAAGCTGTTTGATCTGAAATAAAGTCTGAATCAAGAGTTCTGGATCGGTCATCGCCATCGATTCAGTGATTTCTAATTCAACACAATGTGCGGGCGCTTTGGTGTCATGTAAAGCACGTTTTAAGCTCTCAAGGAATAGTGGATGAGAGAATTGTGCCTGCGAGACATTGACTGCCATCTTAAAGTCAGTGAAACCAAGTTGATGTAACTCCATTAATTCAAAGCATGCACTGCGAAGCACCCATTCGCCGATGTCTACGATCAAACCAGAATATTCGGCAATTGGAATAAATTGATCCGGCGGGACAAATTGCCCATCTTCGGTTTTCCAACGTAGCAAGGCCTCAGCACCGACCGCACGTTCAGTCCGCATATCGATTTGAGGTTGGTAGACGACGAATAATCTTTCATTTTCAAACGCTGCACGTAATGCATGCATCATGCGTACTCGTTCGCGAATCTCGACACCCATATCAACAGTGAAGTAGCTAAACGATGAGCGTTGATGCGATTTTGCACGTTTTAACGCGATATTCGTGTCTTTAAGCGCATCTGAACTGCCGCCCTCGTAGTTCCCAAGGCGCACTAAACCAATTGTTGAAGATAACTGAACTTCTTGTTTGTCAACATTGAACGGCAGTTGAAACACGTTAGAAATGTGTTCTGGACAGACTAGGTTCTCTTGCCCGAGTAAGGCAAACGTATCGCCACCGACTCGTGCTAAGTGACATGCTGCTCCAAAATGATCAAGAAGTCGCCTCGCTACCGCACACAACAGCATATCGCCGAATTGATGTCCTAATGCGTCGTTGGTTTCGGCAAAATGATCAATATCGATCAGGGATAAAACGCTTTTTTCTTTGTTGGTTGCGCTGAGAGTTTCGTTGAGTGTTTGTAGTAATTTGAGTCGATTGGCTAGGCCAGTGAGTGGATCAAAATAGGCAAATTTATGTAATCTGGATGTCAACATGACGTTGTTCAGACCCACTGTTACATTGCTGCAGAAAACATCTAGTAAACGTTTTTCCTGTTCATTAATTGATGTTTGTAAGAAAACACAAATAGTACGTTGTCCAACGTTTTCAAAAAATAACACCGTGGCATTCGTAGAAAAGACGTTTCTTTTTGAGTCGACACTTTCTTGAAGAAATTGTTTTATATCGAAGTTGTCGGTTCGTTCTACTTTTTGTTCCACTTGATGAGTAAATCCGTGGCTACCTGCAATAATATTGAAGGAATTGACATCGTTTATGTTTTCATTTTCTTCTGAATTGCAGATAAATCCTTCAACTTTTCGACCAAATAAAATGTTAATTTGCGGTAATACTCCAGCCGCGAAATTCTGCAAACCCTTTTGAGACATGAGTTCTGTACTTGCGTTGACGATCAGTTCAAGTCCGCGCTGATTTGCTGTGATTGCACAAATTTGTTCGTAAGAACGAATTGCTGAAGTAACGGTTGTGTAAAGTTTGGTTCTGGTTAGTTCAGATTTTGTCTTGTAATCATTAATATCATAATCGCGAATTGCATCGATTTCCGGTGCATAGCCAGGTTGGCCCGTACGCAAGATGATACGAACGTCATGTAGTCCCAAAGTTTTGCGAACATAATTGACTAAGGTGAGTCCCGCATCTTCTTGTTCCATTACCACGTCGAGCAAGATCACAGCAATATTCGATTCTTGTTCAAGAATTTGCCTTGCTTCTGTTGCGGAGTAGGCATGCAAAAAACTTAAAGATCGATGTTGAATTTCAAGATTGCCAAGTGCGAACATGGTCGCAGAGTGAACATCTGGATCGTCGTCAATGATCATGACACGCCAACTTGGGAGTGGCGTGATCGCGTCGGTTAAGTGTTCTCCACTTAATTCGTCCATGAAGACTAGCGCATCGTCATTAGCATGCATTTCGCTCATCTTTGTTTATGCTCCGTGGAGGTGGCAAATTGTTATTTTAATTTTGGGCTGCAATTTCATCGTTTAATCATGATGCGTGTTGCTCCAGTATAAAACAACTAGTAGCAAATAAACTCTTGGTTTGGTGCAAATGTTCAGTTTAAATAGGATTTTCTTTGTCCGGCTTTTGAATATGAGGGGCAGATCACTGAAGAATTGATTTAAGGCTGCTAAAATGCGCTTAATTTCTACACTTTTATAGCGAAAAGATATGTCAGGAAATACCTTTGGTACCTTATTTACGGTGACCACTTTTGGAGAATCTCACGGTCCAGCGATTGGTTGTGTTGTTGATGGATGTCCTCCAGGCTTGGAATTGTCAGTGGCTGATATTCAGCCTGAATTGGATAGACGGCGACCAGGTACATCGCGTCACGTGACGCAACGTCAAGAACCAGACACCGTTGAGATTTTGTCTGGTGTATATGAAGGAAAAACGACGGGAACACCAATTGCATTATTGATTCGTAATGAGGATCAGCGCAGTAAAGATTACGGCAATATTGTGGAAACATTTCGTCCTGGTCATGCGGATTTTACCTATTGGAATAAGTACGGTATTCGTGATCCTAGAGGTGGAGGACGGTCTTCTGCTCGGTTGACAGCACCTGTGGTCGGCGCCGCTGCGATTGCTAAAAAATGGTTGTTTCAGAAATTTGGCACGACATTTCACGGCGGGATGACACAATTAGGTGATATCACAATCCCGTTTGAATCTTGGTCATTTAGTTCCCAAAATCCTTTTTTTGCCCCGACGGGTAGTTCTGAAGTGATTGCTTCATTAGAAGAATTTATGGATCAGTTGCGTCGTGATGGCGATTCGATAGGCGCGCGGATTGATGTTGTCGCGAATAATGTTCCGGTTGGCTTGGGTGAGCCTATCTACGACAAATTAGATGCAGAAATTGCCTATGCAATGATGGGAATTAATGCGGTCAAAGGAGTAGAGATCGGTGCTGGATTTGCTTCAGTTTCTCAAAAGGGATCTGAGCATGGTGATGAAATTAGCGCTGCAGGATTTGCGACGAATAATTCGGGTGGCATTTTGGGCGGGATTTCGACCGGACAGGAAATTCGTGTATCTCTGGCGATTAAGCCAACTTCTTCCATTCGTGTTCCAAAGCAATCAATCGACAAGCAGGGAAATCCCGTTACCGTTGAAACTTTTGGTCGGCATGATCCTTGTGTGGGAATACGAGCAACACCCATCGCAGAGGCGATGCTCGCTTTGGTCTTGATGGATCATGTGTTGCGGCACCGTGCTCAGTGTGGCGATGTGGTTGTTGGTGGCTAGGGCGTGTTGACATAATATTAGCATCAAGATAGTGAACTAAATTTACATAATTGCTCGTTGCTTGATACTTTTGTTTCAAAATAAAAATTGGTGATTTGTCTGGATTTTGGGAATTCTTGGATTTAAATTCTGAAATTAGATAAATCATCAAATTTTATTTTGATAAAAGTCCTGTTAAAAAGATCTTTTCATCGGTTTTGCATTGCACAATTGTGGCATAATCAAAAGCTGTTTTTTAGCTTTATGAATTCTTTAATTTCAGATACCGATTATGGCCAAGACGCTTTACGATAAACTTTGGGAATCTCACGTTGTTCATATTGAGGATGACGGAACATCGATACTTTATATTGATCGTCATCTACTACATGAAGTTACCAGCCCTCAAGCGTTTGATGGGCTAAAGCTGGCGGGTCGTCAACCGTGGCGCATATCCGCCAATCTGGTTGTTGCTGATCATAACGTCCCAACCACCAATCGTCAGGGTGGCATTGCCGATCCTATATCTCGTTTGCAAGTCGAAACCCTCGATGCTAACGCCAAGCAATATGGTTTAACTTATTTCGCAATGAACGATCTGCGTCAAGGGATTGTGCACGTGATTGGCCCTGAACAAGGGGCAACTTTGCCGGGAATGACAGTTGTTTGTGGTGATTCGCATACCTCCACACATGGCGCGTTTGCCTGTTTGGCGCATGGTATTGGCACTTCAGAAGTCGAACATGTTCTCGCTACGCAAACCTTGCTAGCAAAAAAATCGAAAGCGATGTTGATTCGGGTTGATGGTGATACTCCGTCAGGTATCACGGCAAAAGATATTGTATTGGCGATTATTGGCAAGATCGGTACTGCTGGTGGTACGGGTTACGCGATTGAATTTGCTGGTGCCGCCATCGAGCGTCTGTCTATGGAAGGTCGTATGACCGTCTGCAATATGGCGATTGAAGCCGGCGCCAGAGCTGGCATGATTGCGGTCGATCAAACGACGATCGACTATGTAAAAGGCCGACCGTTTAGCCCTGTTGCTAGCGATTGGGATAATGCAGTAGCGTATTGGAATACCTTGCATTCAGATGATGGCGCACAGTTTGATACAGTTGTGACTTTGAATGTCGCTGATATCCAACCACAAGTTACTTGGGGTACTTCGCCTGAGATGGTAGTCGCCATCGATGGGTATACACCAGATCCAAAAAATGAAACTGACGCAGTTAAGCGTGATGCCATTGAAAAAGCGCTTGCCTATATGGATTTGCGTCCGAATTCGCCGATGAGTTCCATTCAGATCGATAAAGTATTTATCGGCTCTTGCACCAATTCACGTATCGAAGACCTGCGAGCGGCAGCGAAAGTGGTTGCAGGTAAAACTCGCGCTGCTAATGTTAAATTGGCGATGGTCGTACCGGGTTCTGGTCTAGTGAAAAAACAGGCCGAGCAAGAAGGTTTGGATAAGATTTTTACAGCGGCAGGTTTTGAATGGCGTGAACCGGGTTGCTCTATGTGCTTAGCGATGAACGCTGACCGTCTAGAGCCAGGTGAGCGTTGTGCTTCAACTTCGAATCGTAATTTCGAAGGCCGTCAAGGGCAGGGGGGGCGTACGCATTTGGTATCGCCAGAAATGGCCGCTGCTGCAGGTATTGCAGGTCACTTTGTTGATGTTCGTAATTTTGCTTAATTAATTGAATGGAATCGAAAAATGAAAAAAATTACACTTCTTTTTACTTTGATGGCGATGATCAGTCTGCTTGGATGTAATACAGTGCAAGGCTTTGGTAAAGACGTAAAAAAAGCGGGTGAAGTAGTCGAGAATGCAGGAAAGAAATAGTCATGGAAAAGTTTACTTTGTTAGATGGATTGGTTGCGCCTTTGGATCGCGCTAACGTAGATACGGATGCCATCATTCCTAAACAATTCTTGAAGTCGATTCAACGTACAGGTTTTGGTCCGAATCTATTTGATGAATGGCGTTATCTTGATCATGGTGAGCCTGGTATGGATAACAGTCTGCGTCCATTGAATCCCGATTTCATATTGAATCAGGCGCGTTATCAGGGTGCTTCGATCTTGTTGACTCGCAAAAATTTTGGTTGTGGTTCCTCTCGCGAACATGCGCCTTGGGCACTAGATCAGTTTGGTTTTCGTGTTGTGATCGCGCCTAGTTTTGCCGATATTTTCTTCAATAATTGCTTTAAGAATGGCTTATTGCCTATCGTGCTAAGTGAAGACAATGTTGATTATTTGTTTAACCAAGTGCGTGATCATGAAGGCTTGCAATTGCAAGTTGATTTAGAGTCGCAAACAGTTAGCTTGAAAATGACAGGTGAAAGCTTTCCGT
This sequence comes from Oxalobacteraceae bacterium UBA7693, assembly GCA_002482715.1. Classification (GTDB taxonomy): domain Bacteria; phylum Pseudomonadota; class Gammaproteobacteria; order Burkholderiales; family Burkholderiaceae_D; genus Undibacterium. The sequence continues at coordinate 4,019 of DLGN01000357.1, read as the reverse complement.
TCGAAGTCGATGCATTCCGTAAGTATTGTTTGCTCAATGGCTTGGATGATATAGGTTTGACCTTGGTGCATGCAGAAAAAATTCGCGCATTTGAACAGAAGCATATTGCGGCTCGCCCTTGGTTGGCAGCGGTTATCTGATCGAACTAAATCTTTAATCCAACTATTCTCATTTACATATCAGCATGAAAATTGCCATTTTGCCGGGTGACGGCATTGGTCCTGAAATCGTTGATCAGGCCGTTAAAGTTTTAAAAGTTTTGGGTGAATCCTTTGAAATAGAATTCGCACCTGTAGGTGGTGCAGGCTACGAAGCTGCTGGGCATCCACTGCCAGAAGCAACATTAAAATTAGCACAGGATGCGGACGCTGTATTGTTCGGTGCTGTCGGTGATTGGAAATACGATACGCTTGATCGACCACTTCGACCTGAGCAGGCAATTTTGGGCTTGCGTAAAAACCTGAGTTTATTTGCAAATTTGCGCCCAGCGATTTTGTATCCAGAATTGGCAGGTGCATCTACTTTGAAACCGGAAGTGGTTTCTGGTTTAGATATTTTGATTATCCGTGAATTGACTGGCGATATTTATTTTGGTCAGCCACGCGGTGTGCGTGAATGTCCGGATGGTCCATTCAAAGGTCAGCGCGAAGGCTTTGATACCATGCGCTATGCGGAAGGCGAAATTCGTCGCATCGCACATGTCGCGTTTCAAGCAGCACGCAAGCGTGACAAGCGTCTCACCAGTGTAGATAAAGCGAACGTATTGGAGACTTTCCAGTTTTGGAAAGACATCATGATTGATGTGCATAAAGAATATCCTGACGTGGCTTTGGATCATATGTATGTGGATAACGCTGCGATGCAGTTGGTGCGCGCACCAAAGAAATTTGATGTGATTGTGACGGGAAATATGTTTGGTGATATTTTATCGGACGCTGCGGCGATGTTGACTGGCTCTATCGGCATGTTGCCTTCTGCTTCGCTCGATGCCAACAACAAAGGTTTGTATGAGCCTTCACATGGATCGGCACCGGATATCGCTGGAAAAGGTATCGCGAATCCTCTGGCAACGATCTTGTCGGTCGCCATGATGCTGCGTTATTCCTTAGGAAAAGCGGAACATGCGGATCGTATTGAAGCAGCCGTAAAGGCAGTGTTGACACAAGGTTTGCGCACGCCAGATATTTTTGAGGATGGCTGTACAAAAGTTGGCACGTCTGAAATGGGTGATGCAGTGGTGAAGGCTTTAGTTTAGTTTTTTATGTAAACAGGGAGACCTGTAATTTTTAGGGAAAGATGATGAAACTAGTTGGTTTGGTCGGTTGGCGTGGAATGGTTGGCTCAGTCCTCATGCAGCGTATGCAGGAAGAGGGGGATTTTGCTCATATAGAACCAGTGTTTTTTTCGACTTCTAACACCGGTGGCGCAGCGCCAACGATGGCAAAGAATGAAAAGACTTTGAAAGACGCAAATGATATTGATGCATTGAAGAAGTGCGACATTATTATTACCTGCCAAGGCGGCGACTACACCTCTGAGATTTTCCCTAAATTGCGTGCCGCAGGTTGGAATGGTTTTTGGATTGATGCAGCATCCACACTGCGTATGGAAAACGATGCAGTGATCGTGCTCGATCCAGTGAATTTAGATGTAATCAAGGGCGCATTAAGTCGTGGCGTGAAGAATTACGTTGGCGGCAATTGCACAGTGTCTTGTATGTTGATGGGCTTGGGAGGTTTGTTCCAGCATGGCTTGGTGGAGTGGATGTCTTCCATGACCTACCAAGCAGCATCTGGCGGCGGTGCGCAGCACATGCGTGAATTGCTAACTCAGTTTGGTTCGATTAATGCGGAAGTAAAAGCTTTGTTAGACGATCCGGCTGCAGCAATCTTGGAAATCGACCGTAAGGTTTTGGCGAAACAGCATAACTTCAGTGCCGACGAGACCAAACAATTTGGTGTGCCTTTGGCTGGCAATTTGATTCCTTGGATTGACAAGGATTTACACAATGGCGTTTCCAAAGAAGAATGGAAAGCTGGTGCGGAGACTAATAAGATACTTGGTCTGGGCGAAGCATTTGGTTCTAAAGCAATTCCAGTTGACGGCTTATGTGTGCGTATTGGCGCGATGCGTTGTCACTCACAGGCTTTGACGATCAAATTGACCAAAGATGTGCCACTCGATGAAATTACTGATATGCTCGCGCAAAATAATCCTTGGGCGAAAGTCGTTCCAAATACCCGTGAAGATTCTATGCGTGATTTGACACCGGCTGCGGTTACTGGTGGTTTGACGATTCCGGTTGGGCGTTTGCGTAAGATGCAGATGGGGGGGGAATACTTGTCTGCTTTTACCGTTGGTGATCAATTATTGTGGGGTGCTGCAGAGCCACTACGTCGTATGCTTCGGATTCTGATTGAGAAGTAATTTGAAGAATTTATAGTTTGAAGAGTGAAAAAAGGGATGAATTTCATTCCTTTTTTTTATTTGTTTATTTCATTATCGATAAAAATTGTCTAGTGGTAACAACGAAATGTCTATGAAATTGGTATTTCAGCTCTTAATGTATTTACCATATCTAGAATTCACGTTAAGCTTGCGCGACAAGTTGGGTAATGTTATCTTCAGTTAATATACCTTTCGTTTGTGCAATTTTGCTTGCTTAAGAAGCAAATATTGTGTTGACTAAATTTCCCAGGAAATGTTCTAAAAATGCATAATTACAAACGCTTACCGATAAGTTTTTTGGGAAGTAAGGCGCTGAAAGCAGCGGCCTTAACTTCATTGCTTGTCTTCTCAAATGCATATGCCACTGGGTTAGGAAAGTTAACAGTGCTATCGTCTCTTGGTCAACCACTAAGAGCAGAAATTGAGTTGACCTCACCTAATAAAGAAGAAATCAATTCTTTGGTGCCGAAGATTGCATCAATTGAAGCGTTCAGGCAGGCAAATATCGAGTTTAATCCTGCATTGTTGTCATTAAGATTTGCAGTTGAGCAACGAGGTAGTTCTTACATCATTCGTGTGACATCTACTCAGGCGATGAATGAACCTTGGGTTGATTTTTTGTTGGAAATGAATGCCAGTAACGGTAAGTTGGTTCGCGAGTACACCTTTTTGCTAGATCCTGCAGATTTAGCATCTGGACAGTCCGCTCAAGTAGTTAATCCTGCTGCGTCTGCTGTGAAATCGCCAGCGACAAGCCAAGTAGCTAATGCAGAACCTAAAGCAAAAGTTGCAAGTGTTAACGAAGCGTCGGATAACATTAAACGTACTCCAATAAAGAGTACTCAGCCAAGTTCTTCAGTTAATTCTGACAGCCACCAATATCGCGTAAAGCAGGGCGATACTTTGATGCGAATTGCCTCATCAAATTTAAATGGTGTTTCGTTGGATCAAATGTTGGTGAGTATCTATCGTGCGAACCCACAAGCCTTTGTCGGCGATAATATGAATCGTCTCAAGGCAGGGCAAATTTTGACGATTCCAGATGCGGAAACCGTGCGCAGTAATTCAAATGCGGATGCTCGTTTAGTGGTACAGACGCATTCGGCAAACTTTAATGCTTATAGAAATAAGCTGGCGGGACAAGTACTAGTCGCTCCTGCAGAATCTGTCGCCCAGAAAAAACAAGCTGCAAGTGGTGCTATCACTGCAAAAGTGAAGGAAGTGCCAACTGCTGCAAACGAGTCCCTAGATAAGTTGAAGTTGTCGAAAGTTGCGGATGCTAATGTAAAAAATGCTCCTGCAAAAGGAATGACCGAAGAAGATAGAATAGCAAAAGATAAGGCACTTGCTGAGGCTAACGCTAGAGTTAAAGAGTTGGAAAAGAATGTTGGAGAGCTAAATAAGTTACTGGCTGTGCCATCAAAGTCGGCTGCACCTCAAGTTGCTAGTGCAGTAAGTTCTTCAAAGACGGCTGAGGCTGCGTCTGCATCTAAGCCAGCGATGAATGCATCAGCTGCCTCTGTTGCTTCAGCACCAGCCTCTGCTGCGGTGACAAAAACGGATGCAAGTCC
>DLGN01000148.1 GCA_002482715.1 Oxalobacteraceae bacterium UBA7693 | reverse complement strand
CTAGCTAGAGCCTGCCCTCGAATGCCTTAGTCGGGGGTACCTCGCCGAAGACAGTACATTTGTACGACGAGGCAACTGCAATGACGCTAGTGTGTGTTTTGCGTAAGTCCTAGCTAATTTCCAAATAGACTTTTCAACAAATCTGTCGCCTTACTTTTCTTCTCCTCTTTTTTTGGTGCGGGTTTTTCCCCCATGTCGCCCATGCCACCTAATATCGAGCTAAAGACAGATTTCACTCGTACTTTTGTTTGCCAATCTGGCTCCCACGCGATTTTAGGATCTTCCGGGCGTGGCGGATAAGCAAAATACGCATCAGAGCCATAGGCAATCATGCGCAACATACCTGCACCGCCATCGGGGAAGATGCCCTTAGGTACAGCACATTGAGTAGCGCTGGCGGGCAAGATAACTTTTTCTTTGATCCATTTATCGATATCTTGATTCGACTGATAATCCATCAATCCAAAACCAAAATCCGCCAGCTCACTGGATGTCCAGACGATCATTTCGCCGCTCGCATTTTCGCCAGAATTACCATCGGCCTTGCCGCCCATTACCGTCACAAAATAGCCACGCGCATGAGGGATAGTTTTCCAGTCCAACGCGATTGCGCCGTCTTTTTTGCTTTGTTTGAGTTCTATGGGTGGCATCAAATCCTGCGGTTCAGCTAGACTGACCTTAAAGCTTTCGGGTATCCCATTACCGACAAAATTATGTTGCCCTATCAGCGAAGCGGTGTCAGGCACTTTTCTATCATCGACTTTGTTTGGCCAAGCTGGATGTCCAGGTTGCGAGCGTGCGCCTTTGGTAGTTTTGCCGCGCATCACAAAGAATTTGGCATAGTCATCCATCGAAGCCGTTGCCACATCCAAGGTGCGCGGTTGTCCGGGACGTATAGTTTCACCGCAGCCCCAATAAACAGAAATTTTCCCTTTCGGTTTTTCGTAAGTAGGCTCTACTGGCGTTTCATCGACCGGCACGTGCACAGATTTTTCTGGAACGGGTGCATTCAATTGCAGACTCTCGCCTAAATTCATTCCATTCGGAATAAATTGTTTGGCTTCGTTCAAACCCGGATTTTTGCTGGTGTAGACCGAGACATCAACATACTTGCCACTGGCGAATCCTAGGCTGTGTGTGTTTCCAAAGACATTGCCACGATCACTAGCACCACCCATTGCCCCTTTCGCCATGCCAGATAAGGCACCGAAAAATCCACCACCCGATTGCGCCCCTTGCGCCGCCCCTGCCATTAAATTCCCGCCCGGCATATCGCTGCCACTGGTTGCCACATCGATATATGCTAAAGCAACCGGCGCTTTGACCACTTGCACGATTTCTTTGCTGGATGCAGCGGCCTTTGTTGCTGCTGCCTTGTTCTTAGTTTGCGCAATAGCGGCTGTTGGCAAGCTAGATAAACCTGCCGCAATGAATAACAAACCGATAGTGGAAGTGTGCTGGGGGATAGTACGAACAGAACGACGAGTTTTCATTATTGACTCCTATTCAATTAAGCAATCAGGAAAGCATTTTGAAATAAACACGCATAGGCCATAGTAAGCACTTCATCATAGCTCAAAAAATAGGCAACTCGTCAAAACCACCCCTGCTAACTGTGGCTAATGCGGCACTTAGCATGTGAGAACCAAAATGCATCCGCCATTTCATTGACCTAAGACAAAGACGCGGTGCGCGCCTATCGCTACCATCTTGCGCATGAAAACAATCGATCTCGTAGCGCCCGCAGGCAGCTTAGTGGCACTCAAAGCCGCAGTCGACAAAGGCGCGGATGCCGTTTATTTAGGTTTGCGCAATGCCACCAATGCCCGTAATTTTGGTGGTTTAAATTTTACCGATGCCGATATCCGGCTTGGCGTGGAATACGCCCATCAACGTGGTAAACAAGTACTGTTTGCCATCAATACTTATCCGCAAGCGCGCATGGCGCAAGAATGGCATGCTGCCATCGACACCGCCGTATTGTTGGGTGCCGACGCCATTATCTTGGCAGACCCCGGTTTAATGGCTTACGCACGCCATCGTTATCCTGATGTGCGTTTGCATTTATCAGTGCAAAGCTCATCCACCACTGTCGACGCAATTGAGTTAATGCGCGAACAATTTGGCATACGCCGCGCCGTCTTGCCACGCGTATTAACCCTCACCGAAATCGAAAAAATCATTCGTCAAACGGATGTCGAAATTGAAGTATTTGGCTTCGGCAGCTTATGCGTGATGGCTGAAGGTCGTTGCTTATTATCGAGTTATGTCACGGGTGATTCCCCAAACAATAAAGGTGTCTGTTCACCCGGTCATGCCGTTAGTTGGGAGGAAAAAGACAAGATTTTATCTGCACGATTGAGCGGCACTCTGATCGACCGCTATGCGCCCAACGAAGCTGCGGGTTATCCAACTCTGTGCAAGGGTCGGTTTGAAGTGGAAGGACAAGTCGATTACGCCTTGGAGGAACCGACCAGTTTGAATGCAATCGGGCTATTACCGCAGTTAATAAAAATGGGTGTGAAAGCAATCAAGATCGAAGGTCGCCAGCGTAGTCCAAGTTATGTGTCGCAAGTGGTGGGCACTTTGCGTGCTGCATTGGATTCTGCGGAGCGTGATCCTGAAAGATATACAGCGAAGCCGGATTGGAATGCAACTTTGGCGAAACATGCTGAAGGAGCGCAGGTGACGCAAGGGGCATTCGAACGTCCCTGGAAGTAATCGTGCTCATAAATTCGATTATAGGGCGCATGGCGTTGTTGCCAATGCTCCCAATACCGACGTATTGCTGTG
>DLGN01000338.1 GCA_002482715.1 Oxalobacteraceae bacterium UBA7693 | reverse complement strand
ACCTTGCGCTCCGGTCGTACCTTCAGGGAAAAAAGCGATGCGTTTATTTTGTTCTAATTGATGTACTAAACCTTCGTAAATGCGGCGCACTTCACGTTGCTTGCCACGTGCTAAAAAGATCGTGCCTGCTTGCGCACTTAACCAACCTGCGATCGGCCAACTGCGAATATCGGCTTTCGCCACAAAGTGACAAGCTTGCCATGAATTGATGACAAAAATATCTAACCACGACACATGATTGGCGATAATCAAAGCGTGATCCGCAAGCTGTCCGCCACTTTGATCAATGAACTTGACGCGGACTTTACATAGACTGAGTAATTGATGCGACCATCGACGCACTAAGGCATCACGTTTTGGTGCAGAGATCCAAGGAAAGATAAAAGCACAAGTGCATACGCCAGTCAGAACGTGCAATAAGACGCGGGCGAAACGCAATTTAGGCATGGATCACCAAGTAGAAATAGATTTAAAAAAAGAAATGCAGAAAATGCGAAAAAGACGAAAGCGTGATTTTGTATTACTTTCAGTTTTTTAAATTCCCTTAATTTTATTTTTAAGGGAATTTCGCTTTCATGCTTATAAGGTGCTGTAAGCAACACGGCCATCAACGATCGTCGCCTTCACCAAGGCAGGTAATTCATAACCAATAAATGGCGTATGTTTACCTTGACTCACTAGCGCATCCGCCTTTACAGTCCAACGCGCCGCAGGATCAAAGATACAGATATCTGCCGCCGCACCAACCTTCAGCTGACCGCAAGCTAAGCCGACTACAGCGGCCGGATCACAAGTGATCTTAGCAATGGCTTGTGCCAAACTAATCGCACCACGACTATCATCAGACCACTTCACTGCCAAAGACAACAATAACTCCAAGCCAGTCGCACCTGCTGATGCTTCGGCAAATGGCAATGCTTTTTCGTCGTCATCGACTGGCGTATGGTCCGAACAAATCGCATCAATGGTGCCATCAGCCAAGGCTGCTAAAATCGCATCACGATCGCGCTGACTGCGTAACGGTGGTGTGAGCCTTGCGTTTGAATCAAAGTAACCAATATCCGTGTCAGTCAGATGCACATGGTGGATTCCAACATCACAAGTCAATGCCAAACCTTCTTTTTTCGCTTGGCGAATTAATTCTAAACCAGCAGCAGAAGAAATTCTGCACAAATGCACGCGTGCTCCAGTTGCGCGCATCAATTCAAACAAAGTGTGCATCGCGATCGTTTCAGCCATCACGGGCACACCTGACAGACCAAGACGTGACGCCAAAGGGCCGCTATGCGCAACACCACCTTTACCGACAAAAGCATCTTGTGGACGTAGCCATACCGTGTAAGCAAAAGTCGCTGCGTACGATAAGGCGCGTTGCAAGACATTGGTATCAACAATGGGTTCTTCTGCTTGCGAAAAACCTACACACCCTGCCTCGGTCAAAGCCGCCATTTCAGTCAGATTTTGTCCATGCAATCCAACTGTCAAAGCACCAAGTGGGTAAACATGCGCTTTGTGCTGCATCTTGGCACGTTGTTTTAGCATTTCAACCAAACCCGCTTCATCTAACACAGGATCGGTATCTGGCGGACAGACTAAGCTGGTAACACCGCCACGCATAGCCGCTTGCAATTCTGATTCCAAGGTTGCTTTGTATTCGAAACCAGGCTCACGCAGTCGTGCACTCAAATCCACAAAACCTGCTGTGACAACGTAGCCACTGGCATCGATCGTTTGTGCCGCAACAAAATCAGCAGGAGCAACACCAACAGCAACAATTTTACCGGTGCTGATGAAGACATCTTTCACTTCATCCAAACCACTCGCAGGATCGATCACACGACCGTTTTTAATATGAAGATTCATTTACGTTCTTTCCGAAAATTCTTGTCTTAACTGGTTGTCTTAGCTTGTTATCTTAACTTGATCTGATATGCGGAATATTTTAGGCATTGCTACCAGAAACAATACTCATCACGGCCATCCGTACCGCGATACCAAAAGTCACTTGCGGCAAGATCACAGCTTGCGGACCATCAGCTACCGCTGAATCAATTTCTACACCGCGATTCATCGGGCCTGGATGCATCACAATTGCATCTGGCTGCGCCAACGCTAAGCGCTCTGGCGTCAAACCATACTGCTTAAAATATTCCTGGGTCGATGGCAGTAAAGCGCCATTCATACGTTCATTCTGTAAGCGCAACATGATCACCACATCAACGCCTTGCAAGCCTTCATTCATGTTGGTAAACACACGCACGCCCATTTGTTCCAAACCGCCAGGCAACAAAGTACGCGGTCCAATCACGCGCACTTCTGCGGCACCTAGGGTAGTCAATGCGTGAATATCAGATCGGGCGACTCGGCTGTGCAAGACGTCACCGACAATCGCCACGGTCAAATTACTAAAGTCTTTTTTGTAGTGACGGATGGTGTACATATCCAACAAGCCTTGTGTCGGATGCTCATGTCGTCCGTCGCCTGCATTCACCACATGGACGTGATGTTGTTTGGTATCGTTTAAATGCTGTGCAATCAGGAATGGTGCGCCTGAAGTCGCGTGACGTACCACAAACATATCCGCGTGCATCGCTGCCAAATTATCGATCGTATCCAATAAAGATTCACCTTTACTAGCACTGGATGCAGCAATATTTAAATTGATGACATCAGCTGACAAACGCTTAGCCGCGATTTCAAATGTCGTACGGGTGCGGGTAGAATTTTCGAAGAATAAATTGAATACACTCTTACCGTGCATCAGTGGAACTTTTTTCAACTCGCGTTCACCGATACTGACAAAAGACGAGGCAGTATCGAGAATGTGATTGATTATCGATTTCGGCAAGCCATCGATGCCCAACAAGTGGCGTAGTTCGCCGTTTTTATTTAACTGTGGATTTTTCATCATTGTTCTTCAAATTATTTTAGAGAATACACTGCGTGCTTTACATCTGGAGTTTTGCAGCTATTCATCATTTTTCATCACAAGATTGCACACAATGGAACGCCATTTTTCCCATTACATTAAGTGCGATTGCCAACACCTTCGGTCTGATCAAAATATTGCTGCAATATCACTGCAGCAGCCTGATCGTCGATTCTTTCACCCTGCTTCGCCTGCAGAACAGCGGAAGAATATCGCTCATCAACCAAAACGACTTTGACGCCATAACGCCCATGCAATTGATTCGCGAATCGCTGACAACGCACCGTCATTTCATGCGCAGCACCATCAGGATGCATAGGCAAACCTACCACACACAAAGCTGGTTGCCACTCCTGAATGAGCTCAGCAAGTGCCTCAAATTTCGCATCATTGCTTGGTGCACTAATAATAGTTAATGCTTGGGCTTGACGGATCAAGGTATTGCCAACGGCGACACCAATACGTTTCAAGCCAAAATCAAATGCTAGGATAACGCCGCTGATGTTGCTCGAATCTAGCGTTGCCATCAAGCATGCCCCGCAACGGAGGCAAGCATCAGTGGATCGAATCCTAGTAATTTCATCGCTGCATCGAAACGTTCTTCCACAGGGGTATCAAACATCACACCCAAATCGGCGGGCACCGTTAACCAGCCATTCGCTAGTATTTCTTTTTCTAGTTGACCCGCATCCCAACCAGCATAACCGATGCTCAGTAGCAAACGTTGTGGCGCCTCACCTGCAGCAAGCGATTCTAAAATATCACGAGATGTGGTGAAGGAAATATCATCACTGACTTTAAGCGACGATGAAAATTGACCAACATTAGCGTGTAACACAAATCCGCGGTCACTTTGTACCGGGCCACCAAACAGCACAGGCCTTTGTCCTAATGGATGTGAGTTAGGAATAATTTCTAATTGCAAGTCAATACGATCAAATAATTCGGCAATCGTCATATCTGTAGGACGATTAATCACCATACCCATCGCACCACGCGCATTGTGTTCACACAGATAAATGACAGTGCCGCCGAAAATCGGATCAAGCATACTAGGCATAGCAATCAAGAAATGATTGCTGAGATTGAGTGCGTGGTCTTCAGTGTCTACACTTGAGGTACCCATGTTACGTTGAATTGTTTGTTCTAAAGTATCGGAAAAATCATGCGCGAGGAGTTCAATTTCCTCGTCATCAAAGTCCTCAACTGGGGAGTTTATGGGTGTTCGCTTCTTCATCCCTGTATTTTATCAGTTTTAGTCGAGTTTTATGATCTGTGCTATGGTCTCGCTCTGATAGAAAACCCTGAACATACGATCCCACTCGATATCAATATCATAAAAAGTATTCGCATCGCCCTCTAATAAATTAGCTAATTGAAAATATGACCTACACGAAAAGCTTAGTCTGGTTTCGCCGTGATTTGCGCCATTTCGACAACGCAGCGCTGTATCAAGCCTTAAAACAATCACCATCTTGTTATTGCGTATTTGTTTTCGACAAGACCATCTTACAAGCATTACCAAAGCGTGATCGCCGCGTGCAATTTATTCATCAGAGCGTGCAAGAATTACGCGAAGAATTAGCGGCAATAGGCACTCATCTGATTGTATTGTATGGCGATCCAACTGAAGAAATTCCACGTCTTGCCGCAGAATTAGCAATTGATGCGGTATTCGTCAATCGCGACTACGAACCGGCAGCAATTCAACGTGACCAGGTGGTACAACAACGTTTAGCCAGCTTCAATTGCCAACTCATCGGATGCAAGGACCAGGTGATTTTTGAAATCGATGAAGTATTAAGCTTGGCAGGCAAACCGTTTTCTGTTTTTACCCCATACAAAAATGCTTGGTTAAAGAAATTGGCCTCTGAAACCGATGGCGAACCAGATTTTTATTTCAAGCCTTATCCCATCGCAAAATATGCTGCGCATTTTGCCAAACACGTCGCAACTGAGATGCCGACACTTTTAGCAATGGGCTTCGAATCGCTTGATGAACAAACATTAAAGCTTCATGGTGGCATGCAAGCAGGCGCCAAGCTATTAGATGATTTCCTAACGCGAATCGATCAATATGGTGACGCGCGTGATTACCCGGCAATTAAAGGCCCCTCGTATCTTTCTGTCCATTTACGATTCGGTACGGTATCCATTCGCTATTTGGTTAGCCAGGCAATACGTCATATTCGTATTGCGAATACATTGGCAGGTGCAAGCGTCTGGCTCTCCGAACTGATCTGGCGCGACTTTTACTTCATGATCTTGCACCACAATCCTCGCGTTGTTGGAAGCGCATTCAAACCAGAATATGATGCAATTCAATGGGAAAGCGGTCAATCTGCCAAGGATATGTTTCAAGCTTGGTGTGATGGCAAAACTGGCTACCCTTTAGTCGATGCCGCCATGCTGCAGTTAAATCAAACTGGCTACATGCACAATCGCTTGCGCATGGTCGTTGCAAGTTTTTTGGTCAAAGACCTTGGCATCGACTGGCGCTGGGGGGAGGCTTATTTTGCATTGCATTTGAATGACTTCGACTTATCAGCCAATAATGGTGGGTGGCAATGGGCCGCTTCAACTGGTTGCGATGCTCAGCCCTATTTCCGTATATTTAATCCGACCACGCAATCAGAGAAGTTTGATCACGAAGGGAAGTTCATACGACGCTACCTGCCGCAATTAGCCAAGCTCAATCCGAAACAAATCCACGCTCCTTGGAAACTAAGTCCCATCGAGTTAAGTGCGGCAAATTTACGCTTGGGTGTGGACTACCCGTATCCAATCGTGGCCCATGATGTGGCACGTCAAAAGACTTTAGAACGATATAGTGTGGTCAAAAAAATCGCATCGACATAGGTAATTCACAAACAAAAACGCCTCGATATCCTCGAGGCGTTTTTATTTAACTAATTATCGCAAGCCATATCGTAGTTTATGAAACAACCTCTGCTTGTTTGTTTACAAATCCACTAATCGCGGCAAGCAAGTCATCTTCACGATATGGCTTACCGAAATACTCATTCACACCGAGCTCCGCTGCATAATTCCGGTGTTTATCTGCAGTACGCGAGGTAATCATGATGATAGGAATATGATGCGTTCTTGAATCACTACGCACGTTACGGGTCAAATCGAAACCATCCATACGCGGCATTTCAATATCTACCAACATCACGTCGGGTGTAATCGATTGCAATTGTTCCAGCGCATCAATACCATCTTTTGCCAATACCACTTGATAACCCTCACGTACCAACAAACGTTGCGTTACGCGACGCACAGTCAGGG
>DLGN01000222.1:19312-24632 GCA_002482715.1 Oxalobacteraceae bacterium UBA7693 | reverse complement strand
CAGAAATTACCCCGCGTGAAATTGTCGAATCACGGCGTGATTTTATACGGCAACTCGCCGTCGGTTCTGTCGCCAGTGCTGCGGTGATTGAAATGGCGCAGCGTGAAGCGTTCGCACAAAATCCCAGCGCACAAAGACTGGCAGCTGTTGCTAATGCTAACTATGTGATTTTAGACAAAAAGACTTCGTATAAAGATGCGACGACGTATAACAATTTTTACGAGTTCGGAACCGATAAGGCAGATCCTGCTGAGAACGCGGATAGTTTAAAGACGCGGCCGTGGACCGTGACGATCGAAGGTGAAGTGAAAAAGCCAATCACGCTTGATTTGGATAGTTTGTTGAAACTCGCCCCTTTGGAAGAGCGTGTGTACCGCTTGCGATGCGTTGAAGGCTGGTCGATGGTGATCCCTTGGATAGGTTACTCTTTATCTCAATTGTTGAAGAAAGTAGAACCGACTGGGAACGCACGCTATGTGGAATTTATTTCTCTAGCAGACAAACGCCAAATGCCGGGCGTGAATAGCCGTGTGTTGCAATGGCCTTACACCGAAGGATTAAGAATGGATGAGGCAATGCATCCGCTGAGCTTGCTCGCGTTGGGTATGTATGGGGAAGTGTTACCAAAACAAAATGGTGCGCCTGTGCGTTTGGTGTTGCCGTGGAAGTACGGTTTTAAGTCTGCTAAGTCGATAGTCAAAATTCGTTTGACCAAGGATCAGCCTCGCACTTCTTGGAATTTATCTGCTCCCGACGAGTATGGGTTTTATTCCAACGTGAATCCTGAAGTTGATCACCCGCGCTGGTCGCAAGCAAGTGAGCGACGTATCGGCGAAGATGGTTTTTTATCGCGCAAACGCAAGACCTTGATGTTTAACGGCTACAGTGAAGTGGCGAGTTTGTATGCTGGTATGGATCTGAGGAAATTCTATTGATGACCGCACTGAAGTCTCTGAGCTCACGTCAGCTTCAATGGTTTAGAATCATTGTTTTTGTGCTAGCTGCATTACCATTTTTGCGTTTGATTTATGCTGTCTATGTCGATGCGCTTGGTGCAAATCCATTGGAATTTATTACGCGTAATACTGGTGATTGGGCACTATATTTGCTCTGCATCAGCTTAGCAGTTACACCTCTACGCAAGCTTTTAGAATGGCATTGGTTGATTCGATTGCGCCGCATGTTAGGCTTGTATGCCTTCTTTTATGCGACACTGCATTTCTTAACTTTTTTATGGTTCGATCACTTTTTTGATGTAAGTGATATGTGGCGTGATGTTGTTAAGCGTCCGTTTATTACGGTGGGATTTGTCGCATTCGTTTTGTTGATTCCGTTGGCGATGACCAGCAATCAATGGATGATCAGGCAACTTGGTGGTAAGCAATGGCAACTGCTTCACCGTTTAGTGTATTTGATCGCACCCTTAGGCGTCTTGCACTATTTCTGGATGAAGGCGGGCAAAAATTTACTGCTGCAACCTTTATTATTTGCCGCTCTGATTAGTTTGTTGCTGGGATTACGTCTGTACTGGCGTTTTCAATCAGGCATCAAGCGCTAGCGATTACTTTTGCTGGCTGCCGTCCATCTGTGTTGGCGTGGATTGCACGGCACTGGGCGTTGGCGAGACAAGCTTTTTTTCCGGCATATACAAAGGACCTTTTTGGCCGCAGGCACTTAATAACAAAGTGCTAAAGAGAATTAACCCGGCAATGCGTGGTGAAATGTGCGTGTGCTTATTCAAAATTTCGTAACCCGTATAGAATGCCGCATGGTGATGCAGAATTTAAATCAAAGCAGGAGTGTAACATGACGGAATCGGAATTTTTAGTACTGGCAGATACCTGCTTGCAACAAGTGCAGGAGATGTTTGAGCTGGCATTTGAAACAGATGAATGGGATGTTGATACTAAACGTAGCGGCAACGTTTTAGAAATTGAATTTGTAGGAAATGGTTCGAAGATTATTGTGAATAGCCAGGCGCCTATGCAAGAAATGTGGGTGGCGGCACGATCAGGTGGATTCCATTACAAATATGATGGGGAATTTTGGCGTAATACGCGTGATCAATCAGAGCTATTTGTTGTGTTACGTGAAATCGCAGAAGCACAAAATTGATGCGCTGAAACTGTAGGCTTTACAGTAAATTCTCTAGATAAAAAAATGGCGAGAAAAATCCCTCGCCATTTTTTTACTCGATGATTACTTCATCTGCATTCAACGCTCGTGGCATTGAGCCTGGCGGATTCTCTACGTAGAAATAGTCACCTTCCGCTTGAATAATGCCGTTTGGAATAGGGCGTTCCATAATTGGTATATCGCGTAATGCACGTTGCATGTAGGTAATCCAGATAGGTAACGCAAGACCACCACCAGTTTCGCGATTGCCGAGATTACGAGGCTGGTCATATCCCATCCAAGCGACGCCGACAATTTTCGATTGGTAGCCTGCGAACCAAGCATCGATTGAGTCATTCGTTGTGCCCGTTTTTCCAGCGATGTCGGGGCGTTTTAATGATAAAGCCTTTGTTGCCGTGCCAAACCGCACTACATCTCTCAGCATACTATCCATTAAAAATGCATTACGTTCATCGATGACACGGTTTGCTTCATCTGCCGCGGTATCGGGTTTCGCTTGCGCGATAATCTTGCCTTCTGAATCAGTAATCTTTGAAATAAGGTAAGGGTTCACTTTGTAGCCACCATTTGCAAACACTGCGTAGGCACCAGCCATTTGTAAAGGGGTTACTGCTCCGGCACCCAAAGCCAAAGTCAAATAAGGTGGATTTTTTTCAGGCAAGAAACCAAAACGACTGGTGTACTCTTGTCCGTACTTCGCGCCCACTTTTTGCAATATGCGAATTGAGACCATATTTTTTGATTTGGTTAAGCCTTTTCGCATCGACATCGGACCTTCATATTTGCCGTCATAGTTCTTAGGCTCCCACGCTTGGCCACCTGTCTGTCCAGCGTCAAAACTGATGGGAGAATCATTAATGATGGTTTGTGGTGACAGACCTCTTTCCAATGAAGATGAATAAATAAAAGGCTTGAAACTAGATCCAGGTTGGCGCCATGCTTGGGTAACGTGGTTGAATTTATTGAGGTTGTAATCGAAGCCACCAACCAACGCACGAATTGCACCATCATGCGTGTCCGCTGCAACGAATGCTGATTGCACCTCTGGCATTTGAATAATCGACCAGTTCTTTCCTTCCAAAATCACACGAATCACCGCCCCTCGTTGAATCCGCTTATTCGGTGGTGCATTTGCTTTTAATCCTGAAGCGGCAAAACTTAAGCCAGGCCCGGTTATTTGAATTTCCTCGCCATTTAGCAAGGTCGCCTTGACAGCGCTTGGGCTCGCTTCTGTGACCATCGCTGACAAAATATCGTCACTATCTGGATGTTCAGCTAATTCCTTCTCAATGATCTCATCTGCAAGCTCTTTGTTCCTAGGTAACTCTACAATGGCTTCCGGTCCACGATAGCCATGACGGCGCTCATAGTCGAGTACCCCTTTTCGCAATGCGGCATAGGCGGTCTCTTGTTCTTCTTTGGTAATTGTGGTGTAGACATTAAAGCCATGTGTGTAAGTTTCTTCTTTAAACTGTTCATATACCAATTGGCGAGCCATTTCAGCGACATATTCAGCATGAATAGCAAATTGTGCGCTGTTGGTCTTAATTTGTAATTTTTCGATTTTCGCAGTTTCAAATTGTGCTTCTGTGATGTAGCCCAATTGTTTCATACGTTGCAAAATATACTGTTGGCGCACTGTCGCTCGCTTAGGATTCGCCACCGGATTGTAAGCAGAAGGTGCTTTTGGTAAGCCTGCTAGCATCGCTGCTTCTGCCACGGTGACTTCTTTCAAATTTTTCCCAAAATAAATTTGTGCTGCTGAAGAGAAGCCGTAAGCTCTTTGTCCCAGATAAATTTGATTCATATAGACTTCTAGAATTTCATCTTTTGTCAGATTCTGTTCAATTTTCCAGGCAAGCAGAATTTCGTAAAGTTTGCGTTTAATAGTTTGCTCTGTGGATAGGAAGAAATTTCTGGCTACCTGTTGGGTAATGGTTGATGCACCTTGTTTGTTACTGGTCGTAACATTATTGATTGCCGCACGTGCGATGCCGATATAATCCACTCCCCCGTGTTCGTAGAAGCGGTCATCTTCAATCGCTAAGACGGCTTTTTTGATGACATCGGGAATTTCAGCGAAATGCACGACATTTCGTCGTTCTTCGCCAAATTCTGCGATTAGCACATTGTCAGCTGAAAAAACACGCATCGGCATTTTGGGGCGGTAACTGGTGATGGCGTCAATTTCTGGCAAATTTGGGTATGCCATTGTGACAGCAAAAACCAGTATTAAAATTCCTGCCAAAAATAATCCGAAGATGGCTAGACAAAAAAACAAAATAAAGCGCGTAACAAAGTTCGGCGACTTTTTATTGGATGCTTGAATTTCAACGGATGGTTCAGTTGGTGATGTGGGAGTCATGTTGAATTTGATTGAAACAGATAGCTGCCATTATAGCCGTGCCGAATCAACTATAAAAATTGCATTTCAGCGTTTTTAAGCGCTAAGTGGAGAATTGACAACGTAAAAGCGCCAATTTGCCTTGAAAATGCTTTACATTACACTCCCCTTATTGCTAGGATTTAACGTAAGCTAGTATGAGTGTCAGCTAAATCGCGGTTTTTAAAAGAAAAATTGAAATTTGCGGTCGCTGAGATTGTTTTTTTACGGCAAGATAAGTGGCAGTTTTTTGGTGTATTTAGCATGAAAAAAATATTTAATTGAGGGGATATCCTTGGCTTTAGATCTCGCATCATTGCTCGGAAAAAAGAATCCACCCCTAGTGGGCTTGGATATCAGCACGTCTGACGTCAAGCTGGTAGAACTCTCACGTTCCGGCGAAAAAGACTTTAAATTGGAACGCTGTGCTTTTGAAGTATTGCCAAAAGGCGCGGTTGTCGATGGGAATATCGAAAATCTTGAGCAAGTGTCTGATGCAATTTTGCGTGTTTTAAAGCGCAGTGGTACCGGCACACGTAACGTTGCTTTGGCAATGCCTGCTGCTTCTGTGATTACAAAAAAAATGATCTTGCCAGGAAGTTTGACTGAACAAGCTTTGGAGTTCCAGTTGAATCAGAGGCTAGTCAATATATTCCCTTCTCGATGGATGAAGTTAGTATTGACTTCTGTGTCTTGGGCTTGACCGCAAATTCTGAAGAAGACATTGATGTTTTACTGGCAGCGTCTCGTAAAGAAAAAATTGAAGACCGTGTCGCCGCAGCCCAAGCTGCTGGACTAAAG